>JAOUJV010000020.1 GCA_029882995.1 Gammaproteobacteria bacterium
TGGAAGCCGGACTTGGTGAAGATGCACGTCTTCTCTTGCTGGAAATATTAAAAGAGAATCCTGATAACATGACGGCGTTATTGATCCTCGGTGGTGTTTATTTTTATGAGGAGAAATATGCCGAGGCAGAGATGGTGTATGAACGTCTGGTGTTGGCCGAGCCGGGCTCCGGCATGCTTTCCATTGCCTTGTTCAATTCCTTGTGGAAGCAGGGGCGTTATGAAGAAGCGGGTGAGGAGATTCGCCGTTTTATTGCGGTGGCAGACAAGGTGCAGGAACGTGAAACTATTGAGAAGTATGCCACGCTGAGTAAAACCATTGCAGGTCTGGAAAGATAGCCTCTTGAAAAATTTAATTACAGGTGAAGTATGACTAATATTATGGCCATTTTATTAAATGGCGTTGCACAGCTCGAGTACGACAGGAACAAACCGTTACCTGATCATCAGGCGCTGTATCTGGATAAAATGGATGAAAAAATGGATGAGGGGATTACGATTGGTGATAAATCAATACAGGATCCTGATCTCGATTCTCGCGCGCGTTTTGTTGCCGGTAATCTGGCGCATGCTATCAAGTCGAGTAATGAGGCCATGTGTGCCGCGCTATGTTCATACCTTGCCAACCGGTTGCCTGAACTAAAACAGGTCAAGATGGATGATACTCAGGAAGCGCTTTCCATCGAATTTATTTTTGATGAGGAATATCGCAGACAGGTTGCAGTCGAATTCAGTCCTCTGCATTGATGAAATAAAAAAAAGCCGGGGATATATAATCCACCGGCTTTTGGTAAAGTCTGTTTGCAGTGTAAGTAAACAGATGTTTAGATACTTTCAGCAACAGGTTGTAGTTTTGTTTTATTTTTGAAAGAAGGTATAAACATCGGCACTTCTTTTTTGTATTGTTTGTATTCAGGCAATGCCTTTTCAAGATCTTTTTCTTCCAGCAGGGTGCCAACAAAAACATAGCCTGTACATAAAAGTGCAAATACCAGATGCGCGACTGTCATAACAGGTGCTGCCCACAGTCCCATCATCATACCGACATATAACGGATGACGTGTATAGCGGTAGAGGAACGGGATTTTGAATGCCAGTGGAGTATACGGTTTTCCTGTGAAGTATAACCACACCTGGCGCAGACCAAACAAATCGAAATGATTTATCTGGAATGAAGCCAGAAACAGGATTGCCCAGCCTATGGCAAATATTGTGTAGAGAATACCAACTGCAATCTGATTTTCAACATGCCAGATCACACCACCCAATGGTTGCCAGAAATAAACAATAGCAGCAAGTATCAGTGATGAAGCAAGCACATAGGTACTGCGTTCAATTGCTTCAGGCACAAACTTTGTCCACCATCTTTTAAATGCAGGTCTTGCCATTATGCTGTGTTGCAATGCAAATGCTGTTAAAAGCCCGATATTGATCATTAGTGCATCAATAATATTGTTATAGCTACCGATTGAATCAAGGGAAGGCTCAACTACAATATTCCCGATAAATAATATGGTGTAGTTAAACACAACGAAAAACAATAAATAGGATATAACACCAAAGCCCAATGCCAGTATTTTTTTAATCATCTCATTTCTCCTTAATGGAATTTATGCTTATGTGGCTGAGTAAGCCAGATCGCCCAGTACTTGTATAAAAATATGTTTCATTAAAGTCAGTTTTTTAATTATTTTTTTCATATCTTCACCTAAATCCCGACCAGTGACGCATTAAAACCAAGACGCGTTAATTTATTTAATATAACCAGCGACTTCGTCTGTGTTGCATGGTATGCGACCATAATGAAGTTGGGTTTGCGACTGCTTTGATCAAAGCGTACTACACCTTCAATACTTTTGATCTGGCTGGCCACTTCATCAAATTGTTCAGGACTCAGGCTGGATTTCATGTGGATCATGACATCTGTTGTTGATTTACTCATTTTAATTACCTCTCTCGTTAATTGTTTATGGGTTACAGGGGTCTACCCTGTCTTCGATAAAAATATTAGGTGAGACAGGCTTTTGAAAATACTTCTGATTGTGTAGTATCTAACTACACAAAATGGAGTAACCTGCTACAGATTATAAATTTGGCTAAAAAAAGCCGTTTAGGAGCTAAAAATATGGAGTATGGCCAGTTTTGTCCTATCGCCAAGGCGACTGAAATCATTGGTGAGAAATGGACGATTTTGATTATTCGGGAGCTATTGATGGGGGGGACACGCTTTAATGAATTACAGCGTGGGTTGAGTCTGATTTCGCCAACCGTGCTTTCCAAGCGTCTGGATTCACTTTCTGACTATGGCTTGGTCTTGAAGAGAAAGATTCCCGGGCAAAAGGGTTATGAATATTTTCCTACCGGGTCATGTCAGGAGTTATTACCCTTGATTAAGGGCATGGGTGACTGGGGTATGCGCTGGGCTCGCTCCAATCTGACTGAAAAAGACTATGACGTTGAATTGCTTATGTTGTATCTCAAACGAAGCATCGTGACGGAAAAACTGGTTGGTAAGGAAACCGTCATTCGATTCAACTTTACCGATATTAAGGAATTTCCTAACTGGTGGTTGGTAGTGCGTGGTGATGAACTGGACCTGTGTGTTAATGATCCGGGCAAGGATGTAGACGTTTATTTTACCTCAACAGTGAAAACTCTTGCAGATGTCTGGATGGGTGATAACACATATAAAAAAGCGATCAGCAGCGGAATACTAAAAATTGTAGGAGACAGTCAGTTGACACGTCATGTTACGTCGTGGATGGCAAATAGTATTTTTTCTGATTTACCACCTGCAAGCGAGATTTAGATAATGACATTGAATATTGAAACATTAAACCAGCAGTTTTCCTTTCAGAACGGAGCACACAGCCTGTCTTTTAAATTCGGCAAGGGTGATATCCCGGTAATTGAGATCAAAAATGAACAGGCAAGTGCCACGATCAGTTTGCAAGGGGCACATGTACTGAGCTGGATTCCACACGGTGAAGAGCAAGTGATCTGGGTATCGGATGATGCGAAGTTTGCACCGGGAAAATCGGTGCGCGGCGGCATACCCATTTGCTGGCCCTGGTTTGGTCCGCATGAGACCAATAGCAGCTTTCAGGCGCATGGTTTTGCGCGCACAGTGATGTGGCAAGTTGTGAGCGCAACACCATTGTCGACCGGTGAAACCCGTGTTGTATTTAAACTCGAAACTGATCAGCTTGATGCAGACAGTCAGGCGATGTGGCCATCGGCTACAACAGCGGAATATTATCTGACTATTGGTAAAACATTGACGCTTGAGCTGGTCACAACAAACAATAGTGATCAGGCGTTTACTGTCGGACAGGCATTACACACTTATTTCAAGGTTGATAATGTGGCGAATACCCGTGTTATAGGTCTTGAAGGAAAAGAGTATCTGGATAAAACTGATGGCTTTAAATGCAAGACACAAACCGGTCCGGTTACCATCAGCGAGGAAGTGGATCGGGTTTATGTGCAAACACCGGATGATGTCATCATTAATGACGGTAAACGGAATATAGTTATCAGAAAGAAGGGGAGTCACTCAACCGTGGTCTGGAATCCCTGGCAGGTTGTTGCCGAGAAGATGGGCGATCTGGGCAAGGATGGCTATCTCAAAATGCTGTGTGTAGAATCCGCCAATGCGGCGGAAGACACGGTCACGGTGAATGCCGGAGAAAGTTGCACCTTGTTGGTGAACTATGAAATAAACAGTGCTACTGTTTCCTGAAGAGAATAAAGAGTATGGTAAAAAAAGATAATGACAAGCTTGATAAAGTCATTGCGGATGCACGCCGTGAGATGGACAAGCGCAGTCAGGGTTATCGTGAACAGGCGTTAAAGATGTACCCGCACATTTGCGGGCGTTGCAGTCGGGAGTTTGATCGCACAAACCTGCAGGAATTAACAGTGCATCATCGTGATCACAATCATGATAATAATCCACCTGATGGCAGCAACTGGGAACTGTTATGTATTTACTGTCATGACAATGAGCATCAGCGTCAGTTGGAGGCGCAGACGGGCGGCAGTGTCAGTGAAAAAAGTAAATCCGCTACATACAATCCATTTGCTGATCTTAAATCCATGCTCGACAAGAAATAGAACTGTGGTTTTAAACCACCTGACCCGCACACCAGCCGGATGACCAGGCCCATTGAAAGTTATAGCCACCCAGCCAGCCGGTAACATCAACGACTTCACCAATAAAGTACAACCCTTTCACCTTGTTTGATTCCATGGTTTTGGAAGACAGCTCATTACAGTCGACACCACCTAATGTGACTTCCGCAGTACGGTAGCCTTCGGTGCCATTGGGTTTGATCTGCCAGTGCTGCAGTTGTTGTATTATTTCATTGAAACGCACATGTGATAATTCCTGCAATGTATTTTCAATAACCTCATTACCCAGAACAGCAGGAATCAATCGCTTGGGCAGTATTTCAGACAATAATGTTTTTAGTTTGATATTGGGCT
Organism: Gammaproteobacteria bacterium; assembly: GCA_029882995.1. Lineage (GTDB taxonomy): Bacteria > Pseudomonadota > Gammaproteobacteria > DAOVJZ01 > DAOVJZ01 > DAOVJZ01. The sequence continues at coordinate 4,488 of JAOUJV010000020.1, forward strand.
GTGCGGCCTGACGTTCCTTGAAAAAGGACATCAAATCAAGGTCAGGAAGTAAATTAATATCAATAGCTTCGCCGGGTTGCCAGTAGGAAGAAATTTGTAAAATGGCTGGTCCACTTAAACCGCGATGTGTGAACAGAATATTTTCTCTAAACCGGGCACGATCATTACTGACAACAGCATCAACTGCAATACCTGAAAGATCGGACAATCGTTCTTTATCATATGGTTGAAGGGTGAAAGGCACAAGACCGGCAGTTGTAGGCCAGATATGATGGCCAAATTGTTCAGCAATCTTGTAACCAAACGGGCTGGCACACATTTTGGGAATAGACAAACCACCGCTGGCAATGACGAGGGAGTTTGTCTGGAAATCACCTGAAGAGCTATTGACTGAAAACAGGTTATCTTCTGTTTGAGAAACCGTGTTGATTTTACAATTGAGTTTTATTTGTACATTCACCTTCCTGCATTCGGCCAGCAGCATATTCAAAATATCTTTTGCACTGTCATTACAGAATAACTGCCCATGATCACGTTCGTGGTAGGGGATCTGATATTCATTCACCATGGCAATAAAATCCCACTGGGTGTAACGGCTTAATGCGGATTTGCAAAAATGCGGATTGTGGGAAATATAATGACTGGCGCTGACATCCTGATTGGTGAAGTTACAACGCCCACCGCCGGACATCAGAATTTTTTTACCGGCTTTATTCGCATGATCCAGCACAATAACCTTGCGACCACGTTTGCCAGCTTCAATAGCGCACATTAAGCCGGATGCGCTGGCCCCGATGATTAAGACTTCTGTTTGTATCGGACTGGATTGCATGGAACGTTTTTGATTTACAGAGTTAAATCCTTTCAATGATTAGCGCAGTTTTCTTACCCGGAACTTGCGCCCCTTTATTTTTCCTTCCGTTAACACTTTCAACGCCTGTTTTGCGATCTGGCGTTCAACAGCGACAAAGGTCAGTTTGTCAAAAATATCAATTCTACCAATTTGTTTACCGGGCAGATCGGTATTGGCTGTTAACGCGCCAAGTACATCACCGGCACGTACTTTATCCTTGCGTCCACCATTGATACACAATGTGACCATGGGCGGGCTGAGTTTGAAATTTTCTTTTAGTTTAAGTGTAGTGGTTTCTTTAATTTGTACCGGACTACCTTGATACTCTTCGATTGCGCTCACTCTGCTTGCTTCAGAAGGCATAAACAATGTCAGTGCCAGCCCTTTATTGCCTGCACGCCCGGTGCGGCCGATACGATGTATATGAATTTCAGGTTCAAATGCCACATCAAAGTTAATGACCGCGTTCAAATCCTTGATGTCCAGCCCGCGTGCAGCCACGTCTGTTGCAATAAGAATGGAAGTGCTTTTATTGGAAAACTGAACCAGCACCTGATCGCGTTCCTTTTGTTCCAGATCACCATTTAAGGCCAGCGCATGAAAACCCTGATTCCATAATTCGTCGGCGAGTTCGTTACATTGTGATTTTGTATTACAAAATACAACACTGGATTCGGGTCGGTAGTGATGCAGTATTGCCACCAGTGTTCTGGTGCGTTCACCTTTATCTATTTCGTAGAAGATCTGTTCAATGTTTTTATTGTCATGCAGACTTTCCACTTTTACATCAATCGGGTTTTTCTGGATAGTATCGCTGATGTGTTTTATTTCGTCCGGATAAGTAGCTGAAAACAGCAGTGTTTGTCTTTGTGGAGGTGTGAAATCAATGATACTCATGATGTCATCATGAAATCCCATATCCAGCATACGATCAGCTTCATCCAGCACCAGCATGTTCAGCTTGTCGAGCAACAAGCTGCCTTTTTTAAGGTGCTTTAAAATACGTCCCGGTGTACCAACAACAATATGGGGTTGATGTTCGAGTGAGGCCAGTTGTGGCGCAATCGGTGTGCCGCCACATAAAGTCAGGATCTTGGTATTGGCTATCGGGCGTGCCAGCCGCCGCATTTCCTTACTGACCTGATCAGCCAGTTCACGTGTTGGGCAAAGTATCAGTGCCTGAGTCTGATAATCCTGGGCATTCAGTTTATGCAACAGTCCAATACCAAATGCCGCGGTTTTACCACTGCCGGTTTTGGCCTGTGCATGCAGATCCTTGCCTTCCATGACAGCGGGCAGGCTTTGAGCCTGAATCGGTGTCATTGAGAGATATTCCAGTGACTCAAGATTGGCAAGAAACTCAGGTGTGAGAGGCAGAGATGAAAAGGCAGATGTGGTCATGAATTTTTATCTTAATTGAAGGGCAGGTTAATGGTTTGCCAGACCGGAATGAATTATTCTGGTTTGGTAACCGCTTTTTTTACACGGATCTTTTTACCTGCAACATCTACACCGTTGAGGTTTTTCATTGCAGCCTTGGCATCACCTGCCTTCGGCATTTCAATAAAGCCGAAGCCTTTTGATTTTTGCGTTTCCTTATCCATTACCAAGTTGCAGGATTGCACCTTGCCATAGGCCTCGAACATCTCGCAGAGTTCTTCTTCTGTAGTGGATTTATCAAGGTTGCGGATAAGGAGTTTCATTTTGTGAAGTCTATAGAAACGAGATCAGCCTAGCGGGCCTTCTTGTAACTTGTCTGTTCTGCTTCCTGACTGCGCAGGTAGTCTTCGTATGTGCCGTGGAAGTCAACTATACCTGTCGGTGTCAGTTCAATAATGCGTGTTGCCAGTGAGGAAACAAACTCACGGTCATGACTGACAAATATCAGGGTGCCGGCATAGTTTTCCAGTGCCAGATTCAGTGATTCAATTGATTCCATATCAAGGTGGTTTGTCGGTTCATCCATTAACATGATGTTGTTTTGTTGCAGCATTAACTTGCCGAACAACATACGGCCTTGTTCACCACCCGAAATAACTTTGACGGATTTCTTGATTTCATCCTGTGAAAACAACAGTCTTCCCAGAGTACCGCGAATCATTTGTTCGTCATCACCTTCCTTGCCCCATTGACTCATCCAGTCAAACAGGTTGGCATCAGCTTCAAATTCTGATGCGTGATCCTGCGCATAATATCCGAGGGAGGCATTTTCAGACCACTTTACTTTTCCTGCTGTAGGTTCCAGATCACCAACCAGACACTTTAACAGGGTTGATTTACCGATACCGTTAGGGCCGATTACGGCAATGCGTTCACCCACTGCGACGGTGAGGTCGAGATCGGAAAACAGGTTTTCATCAAAACTTTTAGCAAGGCCTTTGACTTCCAGTGCAAGACGATGCAGTTTTTTCTCCTGCTCAAAACGAATGTAAGGTGTTTGGCGGCTGGAAGGTTTGACTTCAGCCAGCTCGATTTTGTCAATTTGTTTGGCGCGTGATGTGGCCTGCTTTGATTTTGATGCATTGGCAGAGAAGCGGCTGACAAATGTTTTGAGCTCAGCAATCTGTGCTTTCTTCTTGGCATTTTCTGACTGCAGTCGTTCCTGTACCTGTGTGGCTGCGGTCATGTATTGATCATAATTGCCAGGATAAATACGGATTTCACCATAATCCAGATCGGCCATGTGACTGCAGACACTGTTAAGGAAGTGACGATCATGCGAAATGATAATCATGGTGCAGTTACGTGCATTGAGTATGCCTTCGAGCCAGCGAATTGCATTGATGTCGAGGTTATTGGTTGGTTCGTCGAGCAGCATGATATCCGGCTCAGCAAATAATGCCTGCGCCAGCAATACGCGCAGTTTCCAGCCGGGAGCGACTTCACTCATCGGTCCAAAGTGCTGTTCAATGGCGATCCCCAGACCCAGTAATAATTCACCGGCACGAGATTCAGCGGTATAACCATCCATTTCGGCAAACTCTGCTTCAAGTTCGCCAGCACGGATACCGTCTTCCTCGGTCATGTCAGCACCTTTGGCATAAATGGCATCACGCTCTGATTTAATGTTCCACAATTCTGCATGACCCATGATGACAGTATCAATGACATTGAATTTTTCATAGGCAAATTGATCCTGTCTTAACTTGCCAAGGCGTTCGTGTGGATCTTTTGAGATATTGCCGGAAGAGGGCTCCAGATCGCCGCCCAGTATTTTCATGAAGGTGGATTTTCCACAACCATTGGCGCCTATCAGGCCATAACGATTACCTTCGCCAAATTTGACGGAGACATTTTCAAACAGGGGTTTGGCACCGAATTGCATGGTGATATTAGAGGTCGATAGCATTTTCTTGTTCCGGGTAAATATGAATAATTGGCAAGGTCGGGGATTATACCTGTTTTTGTCAGAATTTTAATGATTTTATTGGCGCTGGTAATGCAGTATTCGGCCCTTACAGCGGGGTTCATCCAGTTCCTGAACGTCAAACCGATCAAAGTGATGTGTATAGCCGAGCGCGATCATCTTTTTAGTGAAGATGGCGCGGTTACCCCGGTTTGGATCAACAATGATGACTTGTACATCTGTTCCGGAGTGGCAATCGATAAAGCTGGAAACAGATTCAGCATGTGCAGGCTCATATAATATGTCACTGCCGATAATCAAATCATACTCACCCAGCAGGGGATTTTCTGTTTCCCAGTTGCCGGTCAGGAATTTGATGGGAGGAAGTTCATTACGCAGTATATTTTCATCAAGAAATTCTTGCGCCAGCGGGTGATAGTCACTGGCTGTGATATTTATGCCCATTTTGTGCAGGACAATACTGCTCAGACCAATACCACATCCAATTTCAAGCACACGTTTGTTGCCCAGCTCGATTACACTGACTGTATCTGCCAGTACTCGGGAAGCTGGCCAGACGATTCCAAATAACGGCCAGCTGGCAGAAGAGATACCAATCTTTTCTGCTAATTGGTCATCATCACTGAATTGTTGTCGATCTTTAAGAGAGCGAATCAGGTAGTCAATTTTGTTGACTGAAATGGTTTCGTGTTTTGTCTTGTAGTTTTGCACATTGTTTCCATAGCCCAAACGGGCCAACCACTTCAGTAAAATCGAATTTATTTTCGTTTACGTGATGCGTAGGTTGATTTGCCGCCGGCTGCACGTTCATTCAGATCATTGGCAACGGTTTCAGCATGCTGAGTTACCACTTTTAATGTGCCGGGCTTGTACCCTTCGAGTTTCGAGCCACCCTGACCAATGGTATAACGATGCCAGTTACCTTCAGGCATGCCTTGAGGTGCTTCACATTTTTCTACACTCTCTACACGGTATTTACGTTTAATTATGCTAACAGCAGACTCTGTCGTTTCTGTACTCATCTTTATCGGCTCCTCTGGCTTGCTTGTGCTGCATTACGTCGGGAACGATTCCCCCTGTTATTTTTGGCATGCAATGGCGGTTGACCACCATGGCGGTGTTTTGGACTGGCATTACGTCCATTTCTGTTTGAATTGCCACCACGACCCTGTGTAATGGGCTGCGGCTTTATAGATGGATCCGGCTTAAAGCCATCAATGACGGTTTTCGGTATTTCACGTTTTATAAGATGTTCGATGTCTTTTAGTAATTTTAGTTCATCTACACAAACAAGCGACATGGCTTCGCCTTCATTGCCAGCGCGGCCGGTTCGGCCAATGCGATGTATATAATCTTCAGGAACGTGAGGTAATTCAAAATTGACCACATGTGGCAATTGATCAATATCGATACCGCGAGCAGCGATATCAGTTGCTACCAGAACACGTACCTTGCCGGATTTAAAATCAGATAATGCCTTGGTGCGTGCGCCCTGGCTCTTGTTGCCGTGAATTGCAGCCGAGTGAATCCCGCTCTTTTCAAGCTGTGTGGTGAGTTTGTTGGCGCCGTGCTTGGTGCGTGTAAATACCAGCACCTGTTTCCAGTTATTGGAACCAATCAGGAAGGAAAGCAGTTCATGCTTGCGGCCTTTATCAACCGGATGAATGACCTGTGTAATTCGTTCTGCTGCTGTATTACGTTGCGCGACCTCGATCAGTGCCGGTGAGGTAAGAAGCTCATTCGCGAGTTTCTTGATATCACTTGAAAAAGTGGCCGAGAAAAATAATGTTTGTTTCTGTTTAGGTAATAGCGCAAGCACCTTGCGTATATCACGAATAAAACCCATGTCGAGCATGCGATCAGCTTCATCCAGTACCAGAATATCGATTTGTGAAAGATTGACGGAACGTTGACCGACGTGATCAAGCAAGCGGCCGGGGGTTGCTACCAGTATATCAACGCCTTTTATCAGCTTCTGTTTTTGCGGGTTAATACTGACACCGCCAAACACAACAGTTGATTTCAGTGGCAGATGTTTGCCATAGGTTTGAATGCTTTCAGCAACCTGGGCGGCCAGTTCGCGAGTCGGGGTCAATACCAGTGCGCGCAGTGGACGACGACCTTTATGTGGTTTTTCGGTTGCCATTAGCCGTTGTAATAACGGCAATGTAAAACCGGCTGTTTTTCCGGTACCGGTTTGTGCACCTCCCATAATATCGCGGCCTTCCAGAATAAGCGGAATTGCCTGTGATTGTATGGGGGTAGGGGTGTTGTAGCCTTTTTCAGATACAGCACGAAGTAATTCGGCTCTCAGGCCGAGGGATTCAAATGACATATTACGATGTTCTCCAGGGATCGGCCTACCCAATACTTTTGGCTTGGGACGGTCTAGGCGGAAACTACTATTTATATTTCGAGGGGGAATCGGTAAAGATTACCGCTATGAAAACGTGCAGACCGAAGTGCACAAGATTTTGTAGACTCAGTATAGCTCATTTAGGCCCGATTAGGTGAAATAATAACCATAGGGCCAATAATGGGGCTTTTGGGGTTGTTTTTCCCGATTTTAGCCTCATATCAAGAAATGTGTGGTGTTTTTGGCCAAAAACCGGTTACACTGCTCGAGGCTACATTCTCTACCCTGGTTCTTGTCAGAAGTTCGTTCGATGATTTCTCCTGTTAATTACCTAGTAAGATTTGTAACACGTTTATTTTTTAATTTTTTATGAGGTAATTTATTATGGCAACAGGAACCGTTAAATGGTTTAACGAATCCAAAGGCTTCGGCTTTATTACTCCTTCTGATGGTAGTAAAGACGTTTTTGTTCATTTTTCAGCTATCGCAAGTGAAGGTTTCCGTACATTGGCTGAAGGCCAACAGGTGACTTTCAATGTAGAAAGCGGACCTAAAGGTCCACAAGCAACTGACGTTCGGGCTTAATTGCTCAGCAAGTTTGTTGTTTAGCAAACCCCGTGAGCAATCACGGGGTTTTCTTTATAAATTAAAGCAGGGGATTTTAACGTGAAGAAATTATTTGTTGGCAGTTTGCCACCTACGACGACAGAAGAATCCCTTTCAGCTTTGTTTTCACAATTTGGCAAGGTTCGCTCCATGAATCTTGTAAAAGATTTATTTTCAGGTAACTGCAAGGGTTTCGGCTTTCTTGAAATGGAAGGTCATGAAGCACGTGCTGCTATTGCCGGTCTCAATGGAAAGTCATTTGAAGGCAATATACTGAAAGTCAATTTCGAGCAGGATCGCAGCAAGGGTCGAGGCCGACGCCGCTAGTAAGAAACTGTTCCAGCCAAGTTGTTCATCACGGGTATGATTCAGACACCCGAAAGTTTCCAATACAATTTAAAAAGCATGACCTTATAGGGTAAAATGAGGATGTTTTTCTATGGATCGCATTCCTGAATAAAGAGAATTTCTAATGAAAAGTCTTAAAGCCATTGTAGTTGGCAGCCTGTTTATTATTATTGTTGGACTTTTGGTTCAGTTGGCACACATCTTTCTTGCTGTTGGCTATAACGAGTTGGCAAAAAGCTTTCCTTTTTTGCATGAGATAAGTGGTTACTTTAGATACATACTGGGTATCCCGGTTTTCTTTTTAATTATGTTTGCAGGTGGTTACATTGCGGCTGACCTTGCAGAAGGGAAGCCTGTACTGCATAGCAGTCTGGTAGCATTGGTTACGATAGCTATCATGATGCTGGGGCTGGAAGAACAGTATGAAGTGACAGTTGCAGGCGTATTTATTTTTTGTCTTGCACTGGTTTCTGCAATTACCGGTGGTTGGATCTGCCAAAGACAGCAGTAATTAATTATTCAGATCCGGTATTGATATTAAGGAGTATCATGCCATGCTAGAGGTAAGTCATTATCTTGAAAGCAGGGTCAGAGATTGAATAAAACAACCAAGGCATTATTAATACTGGCTGTTCTGGTTGTGGCAGGTATTGTTCTGCAGTTCTCCGGCATGCTGGATCCACGTGAAATGATCGCAACTGCCCGTGAATATTCTGATCATTGGTGGCTGGCTGTGTTGCTGGTATTGTTACAGGTGATCCTTTTTACCTTTGCACTGGCCGGTTCCACATTTTTGTGGGTCGCCGCCACTTTATATCCTCCGGTTACAGCCGCATTGATACTTGCATCAGGCGCCATGCTGGGCGGCTTATCAGCCTATTTTTTTTCTCAAAAGCTGACAGATGAATGGATCCATAAAGTTGAGAATTCAAAAGTTTATAGGCTGTTACAAAAAGAAGATAATTTTTTCACCTTGTTTGCATTACGAATAATGCCGGCATTTCCACATGCACTGATTAATTACAGTGCCGGTATTCTGCAGGTGAAACTGGTTCCGTTTATGATTGCCGCTTTCCTGGGAATTGGTATTAAGTCCTATGTTTATGCAAAAGTAATTTATCAGGCAACAACAACGGGGTCCTTTGCCGAGTTACTGGATTTTGCAACCTTTGGTCCCTTGTTGATTGTGTCAGCAGTGATTTTGATTGGTATGGTGGTGAGGTTTTACTGGCGTAAGGAAAGACAATAAAAAAAGGCCAGCATTCGCTGGCCTTTTTCTTTTAGTGAGTAGAAATATTATTTTCTGGCTTCGCGTTCCTTGGTTTCCTTAATCACTTCTTCAGCCACATTCTTCGGACATGGGCTGTAGCGCAGGAATTCCATTGAGAACTGACCGCGACCGGAAGTCATGGTACGCAGGTCACCAATGTAACCAAACATTTCACTTAACGGACATTCGGCCTTGATGCGTACACCGGTTGCACCGGCATCCTGACCCTGTATCATGCCGCGACGACGGTTAAGGTCACCAATCACATCACCAACATGATCTTCCGGTGTGAATACGTCGACTTTCATGATCGGTTCCATCAGTTGTGGACCGGCCTTCGGCATGGACTGACGATAGGCTGCCTTGGCTGCAATTTCATAGGCAATCGCTGATGAGTCAACTGCGTGGTAAGCACCATCCATCAGAGTTACCTTGAAGTCCAGACAGGGGAAGCCTGCCAGAACACCGCGATCCATACTCAAGCGGAAACCCTTTTCAACCGCAGGCCAGAATTCACGTGGAACGTTACCACCGGTAACAGCAGATTCGAATACATAACCACTGCCGGCTTCACCTGGTTCGATAACATAGTCAATTTTAGCGTACTGACCGGAACCACCAGACTGTTTCTTGTGTGTGTAACTGTCTTCTATACGTTGTGTAATCGTTTCACGGTAGGCTACTTGTGGTTTACCGACTTCTACTTCAACACCATGAGTACGTTTAAGAATGTCGATCTTGATATCAAGATGTAGTTCGCCCATACCCTTAAGAATGGTCTCACCACTGTCTTCATCAGTTTCAACACGGAAGGAAGGATCTTCCTGAACCATTTTACCAATCGCGATACCCAGTTTTTCAGATGCGCCCTTGTCCTTGGGAGCGACCGCGATTGAAATAACCGGATCAGGGAATACCATCGGTTCCAGTGTGGCAGGGTTCTTCGGATCACACAGTGTATGACCTGTTTGTACGTTCTTCATACCGATGACTGCAACAATGTCACCAGCTTGTGCGCCACCAAGTTCAATACGATCATTCGCATGCATTTCCACGATACGACCGATACGCTCTGTCTTGCCGGTGAATGTATTAAGGACAGTATCACCCTTGTTCAGTTTGCCGGAATAGATACGGATAAAGGTCAGCGCACCAAAACGGTCATCCATAATCTTGAATGCCAGTGCGCGTAATGGTTTGTTGGCATCTACGATAGCGAAATTGCCGGTTTCATTACCTTCTTCATCTGTTTCAGGTTGTGGCTTGACTTCAGTTGGATCAGGCAGGAAATCAACAACCGCATCCAGTACCAGTTGAATACCCTTGTTCTTGAAGGCAGAACCGCAATAAGTCGGGAAGAAGTCCAGTGCGATAGTGCCTTTGCGGATACATTTTTTCAGTTCTTCAACAGAAGGCTCTTCACCTTCCAGATATTTTTCCATCAGATCATCATCTTGCTCAACCGCTGTTTCAACGAGTTTTTCACGCCACTCCTCGATCTTGTCAGCCATATCAGCAGGTGGCTCTTCAATCTTGTAGTTTTCAGGCAGACCGGAATCATCCCATACATAAGCTTTACGGCTTAACAGATCAACAACGCCGCTGAATTGATCTTCAATACCGATTGGCAGAACCATAACCAGTGGTTTGGCACCCAGTACATCTTCCACCTGTTTTACTACGCGGTAGAAATCAGCACCCATGCGGTCGAGTTTGTTAACAAAAATGACGCGGGCAACTTCGGATTCATTGGCATAACGCCAGTTGGTTTCAGACTGTGGTTCAACACCACCTGATCCACAGAATACACCGACACCGCCATCAAGCACTTTCAGTGAACGATAAACTTCGATGGTGAAGTCAACGTGTCCGGGAGTATCAATAATATTCATCCGGTGACCATTCCAGTTACATGAAGTCGCGGCAGACTGAATGGTAATGCCACGTTCGGCTTCCTGTTCCATGAAGTCGGTGGTTGCTTCACCGTCATGTACTTCACCGGTCTTGTGAATCTTACCTGTAAGTTTAAGAATACGTTCTGTGGTAGTTGTTTTACCCGCATCAACGTGCGCAAAGATCCCGATATTTCTGTATTTGCTTAAATCCGTCATGATTCTACTCTGTTGTTAATCAATAAATGGGAGTGGCTCCCGACCACGGTCTACACCATAATAAATGCCGCCAGTCTCCAGTCATGGAAAGCGGCGGCGCGGCGGGCGCAATTATAGAGCAAAATGAGGCAGAATTGTGTAACAGATTGAGTATTAGAAGGAAAATTGGTCAATTAATGTTGTGATCAGCCATTTTCAGGCCTTATTTGGCAGAAAATGGGCAGAATTAATCCGATTTTCAGTTTACCTGTGTATTGGGTACAATGCCGCCCCATGCATGATATCCCGCTCAGAATTGCCGATGTACTCCTTGAAGTCGAGGCCAATCTTCGAATCAGTGGAAAGTGGGAGCCGGAACAGCCAACGGAAAAGGCATTGGCCAGTGATCAGCCTTTCTGTCTGGACACCCTCGCATTCGAGCAATGGCTGCAATGGATATTCCTGCCTCGCATGAAAGAAATTGTCGAACATGCCCACCCGTTACCTATAAAAAGCGGTATTTATGAATATGCCGAAGAGTGTCTGCATAACAAGGATCTACAGTCTTCAGACTTGCTTACACTGATCAAACGTTTCGATGATTTGATTTCTATTCAGTCTAGCGTCGTCCGACATTAGCTAAATTGCACACACTGGTTCCGGATGCAGACACTGATTATATTTCTCAGGCATGCCATCCCATATCTCCGAATAATACTTTATCAATGGTTATGAGTCATTCTGGCAAGTTTGAAATTCCGTCTGGTATAAGCTGGATCGCACAGGACAGTAGTGGAGTTTGGTGGGGATATACTGTCGAGCCATTACGTAATGATACCGGTTGGTATGAAAACGAAGTTGGCGAATATGTACGGTTGGGGAAAACGGAAGTAAGTGACTGGGAGAATTCGCTGCAGCGCGTCGACTGATTTTATGTACCGATTTTTTTTGCCCAGTTATGAGCTTTCTCAAGAATGGTCTTGATATTCAGTGTGGTCAGGGTTTTGTCTTTTAATAAATGTTTTCCCGCCACCCAGACATCGGTTACATGTTCTCTTCCTGCCGAATAAACTATTTGTGAAACCGGATTGTAGAGTGGTTGGGTTTCAATATTATCAAGATATATAGCGGTAATGTCTGCAGCCTTGCCTTTGACGAGAGAGCCAATTTCATTATCCAGTCCCATGGCTTTGGCACCGTTAAGTGTGGCCATTTTTAATGTCTGGAATGCATTCATGGCACCGGCATTGTCTGCGACCGCCTTGGCGAGCAGAGCCGCAGTTTTCATTTCACCGAGCATGTCGAGATCATTATTACTGGCGTTACCATCGGTACCGAGAGCGACATTGACGCCAGTATCCATCAGCTTTTGTACCGGACAATAGCCACTGGCCAGTTTTAGATTGGATTCAGGACAATGCACGACGTGGGTGCCATTTTCAGCGACCAGTTTGATTTCATCCTCGGTTAACTGCGTCATGTGTACCGCCATCATGCGCGGTGTTATGAGTCCAAGATCATTTAAACGCGCAAGCGGGCGCTGGCCTTTTTCAGTTTCTGCTGTAGTAACTTCACCGATGGTTTCGTGAATGTGCATGTGAACCGGTATATCCATTTCTTCTGCATAGGACTGAATTTGTTCCAGTGGTTGATCAGAAACGGTATAAGGGGCGTGGGGTGCAAAGGCCATCGTCACTAATGGATTGGCGCGAAACTTGTCACGCACATCAATGCCTTTTTTCAGATATTCATCCGCGTTGTTTGCCCAGACCGTTGGGAAGTCGAGCATGATTAAACCAATATTGACCCGAATACCGGCACGGCTGGCAACATGCGCCGTTTCATCCGGGAAAAAATACATATCATTAAAACAGGTTGTGCCACTGCGCAGCATTTCTGCAATAGCCAGTTCACTGCCATCCCTGACAAATTCAGGACTGACCCATTGTTGTTCAGCCGGCCAGATATGGTTTTGCAGCCAGTCCATTAGTGGCAAATCATCGGCTAATCCCTTTAACAAAGACATTGCACAGTGGGTATGTGTATTGATAAGGCCGGGAATGAGTGCATGCCGGGTTAATTCCAGCATATTGTTACTCTGATAAGTATTTTGCACTTCACTCGACGGTAAAATATCGAGAATTCGGCCTTCATGGATTAGAAGACTGTGGTCTTCATAAATTGTGTTTTCCGGTTCAACCGGAATAATCCAGCGAGCATGGATGATGGTGTCGACAGTTTGCATAGGGATAAGATACAAGAGAAAAGAGACAGGATACAAGGGGGAACAGAAAAGGAAATGTTTTCACTTTTCACTTTATCTCTTTTCCCCTTGCTTCTTTGCGCTCGATTCTTGTATCTTCTCTTTCCATGAATGACGCCATAATCCCCATTAAATGGGAAAACGATCAGCTCCAGTTAATCGATCAACGTGTTTTGCCACAGGAATATAACTGGCTTTCCTATAACGACGCACCATCTGTTGCTCAGGCGATTACTGATATGGTGGTGCGCGGCGCACCGGCAATCGGGATAACGGCTGCATTTGGTGTGGTACTGGCAGCACGTGCGGCCTATGAACAGTCAGTCAGTGACTGGAAAAATATCATCAAGAAGGACATGGATTTGCTGGCGGCCTCGCGTCCGACAGCAGTTAATTTATTCTGGGCGCTGGAGCGTATGGGGCTGTGCATTCACACCATTGATACAAATCCGGTACCGGTATTATTGTCCGAAGCACAAAAAATCCATGAAGAGGATATTCAGGCCAATAAAACCATGGGTGATCTGGGCGCCAGTCTGCTCAAGGATAAATGCAGTGTCATCACGCATTGCAATGCAGGTGCATTGGCAACTGGTGGATACGGTACGGCACTGGGTGTAATTCGATCTGCCTGGCGTGAGGGTAAAATTGAACGTGTTTATGCGGATGAAACACGTCCGTGGTTACAGGGTTCACGACTCACTGCATGGGAAATGGTACAGGAAAACATCCCGGTGACCTTGTTGTGTGACGGGGCTTCGGCCCATCGCATGAAGCAGGGTGGTATCGGTTGGGTAATTGTTGGTTCGGATCGCATTGCCGGAAACGGGGATGTCGCTAACAAAATCGGAACCTATCATTTGGCAATTGCTGCAAAATACCATGGTGTGAAGGTGATGGTGGCCGCGCCGACTTCCACTATCGATATGAGTATCAAATCCGGAGTTGATATTCCTATTGAACAGCGCGGTGCTGATGAGATCCTTTCTCTGGGCGGTAAGCGCATCGCGGCCGAAGGTGCCGAGGCCTGGAATCAGGCATTTGATGTCACTCCCGCCAATCTGGTCGATGCCATCGTGACCGAAAAAGGGGTGGTTGAGCACCCAACGGCCGAAAAAATGGTCAGGTTGATGGGCCAATAGAAAAACACTCTTCTAAAAACACTTTTTTAGCCTGAAACGCTCTGATTGCTCGCCTGCGCGCCGTTTTTTATGATGTAGTGGGGGTAACGATATGATAGAATACGCCCTTTATTTTTGGGCAGGTTGGCTTGGCTGACTAAATAGCTTTTTTCCATTCGGTAAGAATTACAAAGAAGATACCTTATATATATGGAGTCAGTTGCAAAAGAAATAGTACCGGTAAATCTCGAAGACGAGATGAAAAAGTCCTACCTCGATTACGCAATGAGTGTAATCGTAGGTCGTGCATTACCCGATGTGCGAGATGGGTTGAAGCCGGTACATCGTCGCGTGCTTTATGCGATGAATGTACTTGGTAACGATTACAACAAGGCGTATAAAAAATCTGCGCGTGTTGTCGGTGACGTTATCGGTAAATATCATCCGCATGGTGATACCGCGGTTTACGACACCATTGTGCGTATGGCACAACCTTTCTCTTTGCGTTATGTGCTGGTCGACGGACAAGGTAACTTTGGTTCTGTAGATGGCGATGCACCTGCTGCAATGCGTTATACAGAAGTACGTATGTCGCGCATGGCACATGAGTTGATGGCGGATCTTGAAAAAGAAACTGTCGACTTTACTCCCAACTACGACGAAACCGAATCTGAACCTTCTGTTTTCCCGACGCGTGTACCCAACCTGCTGGTTAATGGTTCATCCGGTATTGCCGTGGGTATGGCGACCAACATACCGCCACACAATCTGAATGAAGTGATTAGTGCCTGTCTGGCAGTGATTGAAAATCCCGAGATCACCATCCCTGAATTGATGGAACATATTCCCGGCCCTGATTTTCCAACAGGCGCAACTATTAATGGCGCACGTGGTATTCATGAAGCCTATCGTACCGGTCGTGGTCGTATCTATGTGCGTGCCAAAACCGAAATCGAGATTGATGAAAAACGCAAAGGCAAACAAAGTATTATTGTTAATGAGTTGCCATACCAGGTAAACAAGGCGCGGTTGCTTGAAAAAATTGCCGAGCTGGTCAAGGAAAAGAAAATTGAGGGTATTACCGAACTGCGTGATGAGTCTGACAAGGACGGCATGCGCATGGTGATCGAACTGGGTCGTGGTGAGGTTGCTGAGGTTGTGCTGAATAATCTCTACAAGCACACACAACTACAAAATGTCTTTGGTATTAATATTGTTGCGCTGGATGATGGTCGTCCAAAACTGCTTAACCTTAAGCAGTTGCTGGAAGCCTTTATTCGTCATCGCCGTGAAGTCGTTACGCGTCGTACTGTATTTGAATTACGCAAGGCACGGGATCGCGCACATATATTGGAAGGGCTTGCCGTTGCGCTGACCAATATTGATCCGGTTATTGAATTAATCAAAAAGGCCAAGACTCCGGCTGAAGCGAAAGAACAGCTGATTACAAAAGTGTGGCAACCGGGTGCTGTTGCTGAAATGCTGAAACGTACCTATGCCGAGGCATCACGCCCGGATGAGCTGGATGCTGCATTTGGTCTGCATGAAGATGGTTATCACCTTTCTGAAAAACAGGCACAGGCCATACTTGATTTACGTTTACATCGCCTGACTGGTCTCGAGCAGGACAAGATCATCAAGGAGTATGGTGAAATTCTTGATCAAGTTGCTGATTTGCTCGATATCCTGAGTAATCCGGAACGTTTGATGCAGGTCATCAAGGATGAGTTGATTGAGATCCGTGAACAATATGGTGATGAGCGTCGTACCGATATTGTCAGTACACATGAAGATCTTTGTATTGAAGATCTGATTACTGATGAGCAGGTGGTTGTTACACTTTCGCATGAAGGCTATGCAAAATCACAGCCTCTGACGGAGTATCGTGCACAACGCCGTGGTGGTCGTGGTAAGGCGGCGACTTCGATGAAGGATGAAGACTTTATTGATCAGCTGTTTGTTGCCAACACCCATGATACGATTTTGTGTTTCTCCAGTCGCGGCAAGGTGTACTGGAAGAAAGTATATGAAATGCCACAGGCCGGTCGTACCGCACGTGGCAAGCCGATAGTCAATCTTCTGCCGCTGGAAGAAGGCGAAAAGATTAATGCGGTATTACCTATACGTGAATACGAAGATGACAAGTTTATCGTTTTTGCAACATCAAGTGGTACTGTTAAAAAGACACCATTGAAAGATTATTCACGACCACGTGCGAGCGGCATTATTGCGATTGAATTGCGTGAGAATGATAAATTGATTGGTGTTGATATTACCGACAGCCACAAGGACATATTACTGTTCTCAACCGCAGGCAAGGTAATTCGCTTTACTGAAAAAGATGTACGCCCAATGGGCCGTACTGCCACCGGTGTACGTGGTATCAAGATTAAAGATGATCAGGAAATTGTTTCCCTGATTATCGCAGATGAGAAAGGCGATGAAGGTTTATCCATTCTGACTGCGACGGAAAATGGTTATGGTAAACGTACAAAACTGGATGATTATCCGGTTCAGGGTCGCGGTGGTCAGGGTGTGATCTCGATCCAGACAACAGAACGTAATGGTATTGTTGTTGGCGCCGAGGTTTGCTCTGATGTAGATCAGGTGATGCTGATTACTGATGCGGGCACAGCAGTGCGCACGCATGTAAATGAAATTTCGATTATGGGTCGTAATACACAAGGTGTGCGGTTAATCAACCTGAGTGAAGGTGAAAAACTGGCTGGCCTTGAACGTATCGTGGAAGATCAGGATCTGAATGGTGATTCAGAAGAACCTGAGTCATCGGAAAGCGAAAGCTGATCATTTTGCCTTGATGGCAATCGAAGTGTTTCATCGTTCATAAAGATTTCTTAAAAATTAGTTCAGGAGAATTACAGTGACACGGGTATTTAATTTTAGTGCCGGACCAGCGGCCCTACCGCAATCAGTTCTGGAACGCGCTCAAAAAGAAATGCTGGATTGGAATAAATCCGGTATGTGTGTAATGGAAATGAGCCATCGCGGCAAGGAGTTCATGTCAATTGCAGAGAAGGCAGAAGCCGATTTGCGTGAGCTGATGGGTATTCCTTCCAATTACAAGGTGATGTTCCTGCAGGGCGGGGCTTCCAGCCAGTTTGCGATGGTGCCCATCAATTTGTTGCGTGGTAAATCATCAGCCGACTACATCAATACCGGCGCATGGTCTAAGAAAGCCATTGCCGAGGCCAAGCGTTATTGTGATGTGAATGTAGCAGCAACGACAGAAGATACAAAATTTACCACGGTACCAACACAGGATCAGTTAAGCCTGAACAGTGGTGCAGCCTATGTGCATTACACACCGAATGAAACCATTGGTGGTGTTGAATTCAGTTATTCACCGGATACAGGTGATGTACCATTGGTTGCCGATATGTCTTCAACCATTTTGTCGCGTCCCATTGATGTTTCAAAATACGGTGTGATTTATGCCGGCGCACAAAAAAATGTTGGTCCTGCGGGAATTACAATTGTGATTGTGCGTGATGACCTGATTGGAAACCCAATTACCAGTGCGCCAGCCATGTTTGATTACAAGGTGCATGCGGAGAATGATTCCATGTACAACACACCACCGACCTACAGCTGGTATATAGCTGGTCTGGTGTTTGAATGGTTAAAGGAAAAGGGTGGTTTGTCCGGTATGGCAGAAATCAACAAGCGTAAGGCTGAGAAACTTTACGCGGCGATTGATGGTTCTGATTTTTATGCCAATCCGGTTGAGAAAGTCAGTCGCTCATGGATGAATGTGCCATTTACTCTTGCAAATCCGGATCTGGATCCAAAGTTTCTTGAGGAAGCAAAGGCACAAGGGCTGGTTACACTGAAAGGCCACCGTTCAGTAGGTGGTATGCGCGCCAGCATTTACAATGCAATGCCGGAAGAAGGTATTGATACATTGGTCAGCTTTATGGCGGATTTTGAGAAACGTAACGGTTAATTTTTGATATAGCAGGTAAGGTAATGTTTAAAATACAGACTCTTAATAATATTTCTTCTGTCGGGCTGGATCGTTTGCCCAAGGATAATTACAGCATCGCTGATGATGTGAGCGATCCGGACGCCATTTTACTGCGTTCGTTCAAGATGCATGATATGGAAGTTCCTTCATCACTAAAGGCAATTGGTCGCGCAGGTGCCGGCACAAACAATATCCCGGTTGATAAAATGAGCTCACTGGGCATTCCTGTTTTTAACGCACCGGGTGCGAATGCCAATGCAGTAAAAGAATTGGTTGTTGCCGGTATGTTGCTGGCATCCCGTAATATTTGTCAGGCATGGGATTTTTCCCGCAATCAGGAAGGTGATGACGCCACTATCAACAAGGCGGTTGAAGCCGGCAAGAAAAACTTTGGTGGATTTGAATTACCAGGACGCACGCTTGGTGTTGTTGGTCTGGGTGCGATTGGTGTTCATGTTGCCAATATTGCAGTCAAGCTGGGCATGAAAGTCATCGGCTATGATCCTTCTGTCACAGTTCAGAGCGCATGGCGTTTATCGTCGGAAGTAAAGCAGGCCCATAATGTGGATGAGCTTTTTTCACAGGCTGATTTTGTGACATTCCATGTTCCCTTGATTGATGCAACCAAAAACATTCTGAATGCAGATCGCATTGGCAAAATGAAAAAGAATGCGGTTATTCTGAATTTTGCGCGTGGTGGAATTGTGGATGATGGAGCCGTTGTGAAGGCGCTGGATGCCGGCAATCTTTATGCCTATGTATGTGATTTCCCAAGTAACCTGTTAAAGAATCATCCACGCACCATTACATTACCTCACCTTGGTGCTTCTACTGAAGAGGCAGAAGTGAACTGTGCGGTTATGGTAGCAGAACAGGTGAAGGACTATCTTGAGAACGGCAATATCCTGAACTCGGTGAACTTCCCGGAAGTGAATATGCCGCGGACAGAAAACGGAACACGTATTGCTGTAGTGAACTCTAATGTACCGAATATGGTCGGTCAGATTTCAACAGCACTGGCGAATGCCAACCTGAACATTATCGATATGTTGAACAAATCACGTGGTGAAGTGGCCTATACGCTAATTGATGTGGACGGGGATGTGTCAGATGCGGTTGTACAGGAAATAAGTGCAATTAAAGGTGTATTAGGTGTTCGGGTAGTCTACGCCTGATTTGCTTACTGAAAAGAAGAACAGAACGGGTGGCTTGTCCACCCGTTTCTTTTTGAGCTTCGACAAGACGCTGAACACGCGCTATATTATCAGTCCTGAAGTATTGACCAATGAACGAAAAAACCATGGCTGACAAGGAAAAACTCAAGGAAATACGTGATCGCATTGATAATCTGGATCAGGAGATTCAGATACTAATCAATGAGCGTGCTGCCTGCGCGCAGGAAATTGCCAAGGTCAAGGAGCAGGCGGGTGAGGGTAAGAACCATGTCTACCGCCCTGAACGTGAAGCCGATGTCCAGAAACGGATTATCAAGCGTAACCAGGGACCACTTTCCAATGAAGAGATGGTGCGCCTGTTCAAGGAAATCATGTCCAGTTGTCGTGCGCTGGAAGAACCCATGACGGTTGCATTTCTTGGGCCTGAAGGGACATTCACGCAGGAGGCCGCATATAAACAATTTGGTCACGCGATCAGCACCACACCGCTGGGTGCAATCGATGAAGTGTTTCGTGACGTGGAATCCGGTGCGGCCAACTATGGTGTTGTGCCGATTGAAAACTCTACTGAAGGCGTGATTAGTCACACGCTCGATATGTTCATTAACTCGTCATTAAAGGTTTGTGGCGAGGTGGATTTGCGTGTGCATCATTGCCTGCTCGGTAAGGCCACTGATATTAGCGGTGTAAAAAAGGTTTATGCCCATCAGCAGGCATTGGCACAATGTCGTGAATGGCTGGATGCAAATCTGGCTGGTATTGAACGTATTGCAGTCAGCAGTAATGCCGAGGCTGCACGTATTGTTGCGGGCGAAAAAAAATCAGCTGCAATCGCAAGTGAAGCAGCTGCAGAGATATACGATATTAATGTCATTGTTACCAATATCGAAGATGAGCCGGATAACACAACCCGTTTTCTGGTTATTGGGAAACAAATGCCGGAACCCAGTGGCAATGATAAAACTTCGTTATTGCTTTCCATGCCCAACAAACCCGGCGCTTTATACGAAGTGTTATCACCGCTGGCAAATCATGGTGTCAGTATGACACGCATTGAATCACGCCCGTCGCGTCGTGGTATGTGGGATTATGTTTATTTCATCGACTTTGAAGGACATGCGAAGGAAGAAAAAGTCAGGACGGCATTAAAAGAACTCGCAGGCAAGACATCCATGTTGAAAATATTGGGTTCTTATCCAAAAGCGGTTCTTTAGTTTTCATCACGTATAGATAATTATCATATGTCATTTATTGAACTTGCCATTCCCGGTGTGCAGGGATTAACCCCGTACCAACCCGGCAAACCGATTACTGAACTCGAGCGTGAACTTGGGATCAGAGATATCGTGAAACTCGCCTCTAATGAGAACCCATTAGGGCCAAGCCCGCGAGCACTTGAAATAATTCAGCGTGAAGCCAAAGAGCTCGGGCGTTACCCGGATGGTAATGGATTTGCTCTGAAAAAAGCGCTGGCCGACAAGTTTAATGTTGGGCTGGAACAGGTCACACTAGGTAATGGCTCTAATGATATTCTTGAATTGCTTGCGCGGGCATTTGTTTCTCCTGAAAATGAAGTTGTATTTTCTGATCACGCTTTTGCTGTTTATCCGATTGTAACTCAGGCAGTGGGTGCAATTGCCCGCATTACGCCGGCAAAAGACTGGGGCTATGATCTGGGTGCGGTGAGTAAGGCAATAAATGATAAAACGCGCCTGATATTGATTGCAAATCCGAACAACCCAACCGGTACCTGGTTGCAATCAGGTGAGCTGGAATCCTTTATTGCATCTGTCCCTAAACATGTGCTGGTTGTAGTGGATGAAGCCTATTATGAAATTGCTGCAGCCCCGTGTCTGGATATTAAGGGTTATGCAACAGTGTTACCCTTGATTGATCGCTATCCAAATCTGGTGGTGACACGCACTTTTTCCAAGGCCTATGGACTGGCAGGCTTAAGAATGGGTTACAGTATTTCACACTCTGAGGTGGCCGATGTGTTAAACCGCGTGCGTCAGCCATTTAATACCAACAGTCTCGCATTGGCGGCAGCAGAAATAGCATTAACAGATGAAAAACATTTACAGAAATCATGCCAACTGGTTTGTGATGGTATGCAATACATGACAAATATGTTTGATGAAATGGGACTGGATTATATCCCTTCGGCAGGAAACTTTATCAGTGTAAATGTGAAACAGAATGGCCGCGATTTGTTTAACAAGTTGTTACGAGAGGGCGTCATTGTGCGTCCGGTAGATAATTACGGTATGCCTGAATTTTTGAGAATAACAATTGGTACTGAAAATGAAAATAGTCGGTTTATTCAGGTATTGAAGAAAGTATTTTAAAAATGTTTTCTTTGAATGAACAATTGGGAAAAGATTGTTTTATTGTCGGTGAGTTCACACTCTGCGAAGTATTGCTACTCAATGATGTCAATTTCCCCTGGCTTATTCTTGTGCCGAAGGTTGAAGGTGTATCTGAATTGCATCATTTAACTGAATCACAACAACAGCAGTTTTTGAAAGAGTCCGGTAACATTGCTGCGATGATTGAATCGTTGTTTAAACCGGACAAGTTGAATATTGCGGCCATTGGCAACAAGGTGCGTCAGTTACATATTCATCATATCGGGCGGTTCGAAAGTGACCCCTGCTGGCCGGAAACAGTATGGGGTTATGGCAAGGGAATACCTTATACTGACCAGCAAAGAGATGACACATTGGCCAGAATCAGGAATTTTCTTTCCGATCTCCCCGATTTTACTTATTGAATGGCTTTCCCACCATGTACCCATCCGAAAGGGTGGTTTACAATAACGCCTTAATTTTTCACTGTATGGAGAGAGACTTTGTCTCAAGCCGGAATTAATAAGTTATGCATTATCGGTGTTGGCCTGATAGGCGGTTCACTTGCGCGTGCATTACGTAAAGCCGGTTTCTGTCAGGAAATTATTGGAGCGGGTCGCTCTGCCGACAGTCTTGGAAAGGCTGTCTCTCTAGGTGTGATTGATCGGTTTGAAACTGATTTGGCAAAGGCGGTTGCTGATGCCGATATGATTGTGTTGGCTATGCCTGTGGGTGCAACCAAATCTGTGTTGGAAGCCATCAAGGACACAGTGAAATCCAATGCCATATTAACGGATGTTGGCAGCACCAAGGCCAGCGTTGTGAATGATGTTAAAGCAGTGTTGGGGAACGCTTGTTCCCGTTTTGTACCGGGACATCCGATTGCAGGTACAGAAAAGAGCGGGGTTGAAGCCTCATTTGCAGAATTGTTTAAAGATCGGCGTGTCATTTTAACCCCGTTGGCAGAGACAGATAATAAAAATACTGATTTGGTGCGTGCAATGTGGGAAAGCACAGGTGCCGAGGTCAGTGAAATGTCGGTTGAACACCATGATGATGTACTGGCTGCAACCAGTCACTTGCCGCATTTGCTGGCGTTTTCACTGGTAGATACTTTGGCTCAGATGGACGAGCAAACCGAAATCTTTAAATTTGCTGCGGGTGGGTTCAGGGATTTTACCCGCATTGCCTCCAGTGATCCGGTGATGTGGCATGATATCTGTCTGGCTAATCATGATGCCATCATAAAAATGCTGGATCGATTCACCAACGACCTGGGCGAGTTAAAAAACGCGCTGAATAGCAGCGACAGCAAAAAAATTCTTGAAATATTCAAACGTGCGCGTGAAGCACGCGATCGTTATACACAAAGTGAGCAATAGGTTTTATGTCTGGTTCTTCTCTTGAGTTTCATGTTAAGCCCGGTGGTTGTCTTAAAGGCGTGTTACGCGTGCCGGGTGATAAATCCGTTTCACACCGATCCATTATGTTTGGTTCATTGGCAGAAGGCACAACCGAGGTAACCGGTTTTCTTGAAGGTGAAGATTGTCTTGCTACGTTGAATGCATTTCGTGCCATGGGCGTCACAATTGAAGGCCCAAGCAATGGACGGGTTGTAATTAATGGTGTTGGTATGCATGGGTTAAAGGCACCTTCTGCACCGATATATCTGGGCAATTCAGGTACCTCCATGCGTTTATTGTCCGGCCTGTTTTCCGGTCAATCGTTTGATGTTGAGTTGACCGGTGATGCCTCACTTTCAACGCGTCCGATGAAACGTGTTACTGAACCACTTGAGAAAATGGGAGCAGAAGTAGTAACAACTGAATCAGGAACCCCGCCCTTAAAGATAAAGGGAGGTAAAAAATTATGTGGTATTAGCTATGACATGCCCATGGCGAGTGCGCAAGTGAAATCCTGTTTGTTATTGGCGGGCTTATATGCAGAAGGTCAAACTTGTGTGACTGAGCCGGCCCCAACACGGGATCACACCGAACGTATGTTGCGCGGATTTGGTTATCCGGTGACAACAGAGGGTAATAAAATTTGTTTGACCGGTGGCTTTTCATTAAAGGCGACGACCATTGATGTGCCTGCGGATATTTCATCGGCAACATTTTTTATGGTTGGTGCAGCGATTGCAGAGGGTTCGGATGTAATGCTGGATCATGTTGGTATTAATCCAACACGTATAGGTGTGATCAATATCCTGCGTGAAATGGGTGCGCATATTGAAATCCTGAATGAACGTGAGATTGGCGGGGAGCCTGTGGCGGATATTCATGTGAAAGCGAGCAAACTGCATGGTATCCGTATTCCAGAAGAACAGGTGCCGTTAGCAATTGATGAGTTCCCGGCCATTTTTGTGGCAGCGGCCTGTGCTGAAGGGGAAACAGTTCTGACTGGTGCTGAGGAATTGCGGGTGAAGGAAAGCGATCGTATTCAGGTGATGGCAGATGGCTTGCAGATACTCGGTGTGGATGCCAAACCGACGCCGGACGGTATCGTGATTCAGGGTGGTAAGCTTGGTAGCGGAACTGTCGATAGTCATGGCGATCACCGCATCGCCATGTCCTTTGCGATGGCAGCACTGCGTGCCCAAGGCGATATCCTTATCCGGGATTGTGCCAATGTAAATACCTCGTTCCCCGGCTTTGTCGATTTGGCCAGGTCAGCCGGGTTGACCATCAGTCAGGAAGGGTAGATTGTCAGTCCCCGTTGTGACCATTGATGGCCCGAGTGGCTCCGGAAAGGGGACCATTAGCCTGACGATTGCCCAAAAATTGGGCTGGCATTTTCTTGATAGCGGCGCACTCTACCGATTACTGGCCTTGTCGCTTTTGAACAAAAATTTATCCTTTGATGATGAGTCTGTCATGGCTGATATGGCGCGTGGACTGGATATTCACTTTTCTGCTGAAACGGGTGGTGAGGTAGAAATTTACCTTGAAAATAAACAAGTTACAAATGAGATTCGTACTGAAAAATGCGGTAATGCGGCCTCAAAAGTGGCTGCTGTCCCTGCCGTTCGAGAAGCCTTGCTGGAACGCCAGCGGGGATTCCGTCAGCCCCCCGGCTTGGTAGCCGATGGGCGTGATATGGGGACGGTGGTGTTCCCTGATGCCCCCCTCAAGATATTTCTAACTGCGAGTGCTGAAGAAAGAGCTAAAAGACGCTATAACCAGTTGAAACAAAAAGGAATAGATGCTAATCTTGCCGCCCTTCAAGATGAGATTGCGGAACGTGACAAGCGTGATGCTGGAAGGGCGGTGTCGCCCCTGAAAGCAGCTGAAGATGCTGTCATAATGGATTCAACCCACATGGGTATTGATGAGGTTGTAGCGCAAGTCATGGCGTTATGTCAGGACAGTATTTTGAAGAAGTAACGGGTGAAACCCTGAGACCAGTTAACCTGAGCCGGTCTCGACTAAATTAGTCGTAAAATCAGTATCCTGAATTCAAATGAAAGGTGCTATTTACTGGCGATTGGTCCTGCAGGGGGTATAATTGTTTAATTCAGGACGGATGTTATGCATCCAATTTTCTGGTCCAGAGGCCATTTAATCCAATGAGTGAAAGTTTTGCAGAGTTATTTGAACAAAGTCTGGTCGACAAACAGTTGCGTCCAGGTTCTATCGTTACCGCACAAGTAGTTGATATTCGTGACGACGTCGTTGTCGTTAATGCGGGTCTGAAATCCGAAGGCATTATTCCAATTGAACAGTTTAGAGATGACAACGGTTCACTTGAGG
>JAOUJV010000100.1 GCA_029882995.1 Gammaproteobacteria bacterium
GAATCCATTTTGACGCCGTGCGGGCATGATCTATTAAAGAATTTTCTGGAGATGTAATCATGGATATGCAAACAGCTATTCGTACAGTAACAGAAAGAAACAATCTCAATAAAGATGAGATGCGTGCCGTGATGCACACAATCATGACAGGTGAAGCTACACCGTCACAGATTGGTGGTTTCCTGATTGGTTTGCGTATGAAGGGCGAAACCGTTGAGGAGATTGCCGCAGCGGCTGAAGTCATGCGTGAATTAGCTACACCTGTAAAAGTGGATGGCGAGCATGTCGTTGATATTGTGGGTACTGGTGGGGACGCGAGTAATACCTTTAATATTTCTACTGCCTGTACTTTTGTGGTTGCCGCAGCGGGTGGTACAGTTGCCAAACATGGTAATCGTTCGGTATCAAGCAAATCAGGTAGTGCCGATTTGCTGGAAGCGGCAGGTGTTAATCTCGAGATCTCACCGGAACAGGTCGGACAATGTATTAATGAGCTGGGTGTTGGTTTTATGTTTGCACCCAAACATCACAGTGCAATGAAACATGCGATTGGTCCACGCAAGGAAATGGGTGTACGCACCATTTTTAATGTGTTGGGTCCATTAACCAATCCGGCTGGCGCACCTAATCAGCTGTTAGGTGTATTTGCACACGAACTGGTTGAACCTCTTGCCGAGGTGTTGGGTAAGCTGGGGAGTCATCATGTGATGGTGGTGCATTCCAGTGATGGGATGGATGAAATCAGTATTGGTGCACCCACTTTTGTTGCCGAACTGAATGGCAATGCAGTCACCACGTATACCATTACACCGGAACAGTTCGGGTTCACGGAAACAAATATTAGTGAAATTCAGGTTGCCGATGCGAAAGAAAGTCTGAAAATGATCAATGCCGTGTTGGATAATCAGGCAGGACCGGCACGTGATATTGTTTGTATGAATGCCGGTGCCGCAATTTATGTTGCCGGGCTGGCAGCCAGTCTGGAAGAAGGTGTGGAGAAAGCACAGCAAGTTATCGCCAGTGGCGCGGCAAAAGAAAAACTGGAAGCCCTGATTAAACTCTCTAACAGTTTTTGAAGTAATGACTGATACACCGGATATTCTAAAAAAGATTATTAAACGCAAGCAGGAAGAAATTGCTGAGCGTAGCCAATGCGTGGATATAAAAGAACTTGAGTCTTTATTGTCATCTGCTTCGCCGGTGCGCGGGTTTGTAAATTCGATTCAGACCAGAATTAATAATGGTCAGGCCGCCGTTATTGCTGAAATCAAAAAGGCGTCACCAAGCAAAGGTGTGTTGCGCGAAAACTTTTTTCCATCTGAAATAGCAAAATC
Organism: Gammaproteobacteria bacterium; assembly: GCA_029882995.1. Classification (GTDB taxonomy): domain Bacteria; phylum Pseudomonadota; class Gammaproteobacteria; order DAOVJZ01; family DAOVJZ01; genus DAOVJZ01. The sequence goes on from JAOUJV010000100.1 coordinate 1,335, forward strand.
CTATGAACAAGGCGGTGCCGCCTGCCTGTCTGTTTTGACAGATATTGATTTTTTTCAGGGCAGTGATGAATATCTGCAACAGGCACGCGCCGCATGTTCATTACCGGTAATAAGAAAGGATTTTATTATTGATCCCTATCAGGTTTATGAAGCACGTAGTATGGGTGCTGATTGTATTTTATTAATTGTCGCGGCACTGGATGATGCCAGATTAAAAGAACTGAATGATATTGCTCATCAACTGGGTCTGGATGTATTGATCGAAGTACATGATAAACAGGAACTGGAACGTGCACTACCCTTGAACAACAAACTTGTCGGGATCAATAATCGAAACCTGCGTACCTTTGATGTTTCACTGAACACGACTCTGGACTTGCTGGATATCATTCCCGATGATCGTATTGTGGTGACTGAAAGCGGCATTTTCACACAAGAGGATGTTAGCTTGATGCGCAGTCATCATGTAAATGCATTTCTGGTTGGTGAGGCTTTTATGCGTGCCGAAGATCCGGGCACAGAACTGGCAAAAGTATTTAGTTGCTAGCGAGTTCCAAATACAACAATCGTTTTGCCCTTGGCGGTAATGAGATTCTGTTCTTCCAGCGTTTTCAAAACCCTGCCTACCATTTCACGTGAGCAACCGACAATCCGGCCAATTTCCTGACGTGTAATGCGTATCTGCATTCCATCGGGATGGGTCATGGCATCGGGTTCCTTGCACAACTCCAGCAAGGTATGCGCAACGCGACCGGTCACATCCAGAAATGCCAGATCGCTGACCTTGCGACTGGTTTTGCGCAGACGCGCCGACATCTGACAACCAAGCTCAAACAGGATATCCGGCATTTCAGACGCCATTTGCCGGAATTTGCTATAGCTGATCTCAGCTAATTCACATTTGGTTTTGGTACGAACCCATGCACTGCGACTTTCTTCATCCTCAAACAGACCCATTTCGCCAAAAAAATCACCGGGATTCAGGTAGGCAAGTACAATTTCACGGCCATTCTCGTCCTCGATCAGGACACTTACTGAACCATCCATAATGTAATACAGGACATCGGGCTGGTCGCCTTCATGGATAATTACGCTCTTGGCCGGGTATTTCTTGCGATGGCAATGCTCAAGAAAACGCTCGATAGCCGGACTCTGGTTCAATATAGGTGGTGCCACATTACTGTCCTTTCTCTGTCTTTGGTTATTTTACGACCCTGCCTGCGAAGTCGAGTTCCTAGTATTCATCGGCATACTGCGGGTTGAAATTAAGTATGGCATCTATTTTTATGAGCGTTATCCGTATTTTGTGATAATCTGCGCTTCTTTTTCTGGGGTAATTGAGTATGAAAGCCCGAATTAAATGGTCTGGAAATGCTGCTTTTTTAGGCGAAACAGGCAGTGGCCACGAGGTTTTGATGGATGGGCCGCCCGAAAATGGCGGGCATAATCAGGGGCCAAGACCGATGGAAATGCTGTTACTCGGAATGGGGGGCTGTGCTTCATTTGATGTTGTCTTGATCCTGAAAAAATCACGACAGGAAGTGACTGACTGTATTGCCGAGATTGAAGCCGAGCGAGCGGATAATCCACCCAGGGTATTTACCAAAATTCATATGCACTTTATTGTGACCGGCAAGGAGTTAAAAGAGGCACAGGTAAAACGTGCTATTGATCTTTCTGCTGAAAAATATTGTTCGGCTTCCATTATGCTCGCCAAATCTGCCGAAATAACACATGACTTTGAAATAGTGGAGGCGTAATAATGGCTCAACCCAAACCCACCAGCGGGATGCGCCACATTGCACTGTATGCAAACAAGTTTCAGGAGTGTGAGGATTTTTATGTAAAGTTGCTTGGCATGCGGGTTGAATGGCGCCCGGATCCGGACAATGTTTATTTAACGAGCGGGAATGATAATCTGGCATTGCATCGTGCCGCTGATGACTATGATATGACAGGGCCACAACACCTTGACCATATCGGTTTTATTATTGATGACATTGAACAGGTAAGTATCTGGTATGAATTTTTAATGGAACATAATGTTTCCATGCGGACAGAGCCACGTACACATCGAGATGGTGCACGTAGTTTCTATTGTTTTGATCCGGACGGTAATACAGTACAAATGATTTACCATCCACCTCTCGTGAACAAGGGCTAGCAGATTGGACGACAAGAGCAAAAAAATTAAACTACACGGGTTTAATAATTTAACCAAAACCCTGAGTTTTAATATTTACGATATTTGTTACGCCAAAACACCGGCACAGGTAAATGAATATATAGAATATATCGACGAGGTTTATAACGCCGAACGCCTGACCCAGATATTGACGGATGTATCCAATATCATTGGTGCCAATATCCTGAATATTGCACATCAGGATTATGATCCTCAGGGAGCCAGTGTGACCATGCTGATCTCGGAGGAACCAATCGCGGCACGTGAATTATCCAACACTGAAGAGCCTGGTCCGTTACCTGATGCTGTTGTTGCACATCTCGACAAGAGCCATATTACCGTACATACCTACCCTGAGAGTCATCCGGAAAATGGTATCAGTACTTTCCGCGCGGATATTGATGTTTCAACCTGTGGTCGTATTTCACCATTGAAGGCACTGAATTATCTGGTACACAGCCTGGAATCCGATATCGTGATTATGGATTATCGCGTACGTGGATTTACACGTGATATTTCAGGTGGCAAACTGTTTATTGATCATGATATTAATTCCATCCAGAATTATATTTCTGATGATACCTATGAGCGATATCAGATGATCGATGTAAATGTTTATCAGGAAAATATTTTTCACACCAAGATGATTCTTAAGGAATATGATCTGGATAATTATCTTTTTGGTATCAAAAAGTCTTCACTGACAGAAGACGAGCAGGATGTGATTAACGAAAGTCTCCAGAAAGAAATGATGGAGATATTCTATGGCAGGAACATGAATGAATGATGCCTACAGCCAGTAGGTTGTTCGCGTCATCAGTTTGGACGTTGTTTGCATTAACTTCTTAACAGGTGTTGGTAATTCAGCACCACCTGCCTGCAGTGCGACGGTTGCATGATGGCCTTCATCAATTTTCATTTGCTCCAGAATGGCACGGCTTTTTTCATCCTGTGCCGGTATTTGTTGCAAGTGACTGTCCAGATGTTTCACTACCTGTCGTTCGGTTTCGACCACAAAGCCCAGACTCCATTTATCACCGGCCAGCCCGGCCAGTGCCCCGATAGCAAAAGAACCACCATACCAGAATGGATTCAGGTAACTGGTGTGATCTCCCAGTTCCTTTAGTCTGTTTTCACACCACGCCAGATGATCGTTTTCTTCCTGAGCCGCGCGTTCCATTTTTTCCCTGACATTGGGAAGCTTTGCTGTCAGCGCTTGTCCCTGATACAAAGCCTGAGCGCAGACCTCGCCAGCATGATTGATGCGCATGAGGCCGGCCACATGACGCGCCTCTTCCTTGGATAATTCAGATTGCTGCAGATCGGTATCTGGAGGAGTCCGTTCGGTTACTTGCGGTTTACCAAAAACAGTACGTAATGCCTGATCGAAATTCATGACCAGATTATCCAGTGGTGTAAGGTTGCGTTTCATGGGATCAGGATACCGCTTGTGCCACCGGGTTGTCACGGGTTTCGGCCAGTTGTTTTGCCAATAGTGTCACAGGATGCAGTATTTCGGTTTGTAATCCTGCTTGCTGAATACCTGCCCGGATGTGCATGGCACAACCGATATTACTGGTCACCAGTATATCTGTCGGGTGTTGCTGCAGATATGCAATTACCGGTTCGCGTAACTGTGCTGCCATGTCAGGATACTTCATCATGTAATCACCACCAGCTCCGCAACATTGCATTTTTTCAGGCAGGGTATTGATATTGATACTGGGGATCTGGCCAAGCAATTGCTGAATTTTTCCATGTGGTATTTTTATGTTTTTCTGACTACAGGGTTCATGTATCAGAATATTTTTTTCCAGTGGCAGAAATTTTATTTCCTGCTGCCAATCAATTTCAGAAAGGAACTGGTTAATGTCTTTTATCTGCATGGAAAATGTATCAGCAGAAGGTGAGTTGATCAGGGTTGAATAATCCAGCAAGGTGGTGCTGCAGCCGGTGGCTGTTGTGATAATGGTATTGATATCCAGTTCGGCAAAGACCTGAATATTGTTTTGCGCCATTTCTTTTGCTTGCTGGCTATCACCATTATGTAAATGTAACGCACCGCAACAACCCTGTTGTTCAGGAACGTTTACGCTGAAACCGATAAGATTCAGTAATGCAATTGTTGAATGCAATGTTTCCTGATCAGTAATACTGGCAATACATCCGGTAAACAGTGCTACACGTCCGCGTTCCGGACTCAATGAAGGATAGAATGATTGCCATTTTTTAATGGACAGTTTCTCAGGCAATAGGGCATTTATTTTGCCAATACCGGTCTTGTTGGCTAGCCAGTGCAATCCACTTTGCTGATAAAACCATAGGCCGGTTCCCAGTGTTTTCATCATCTTTTTTTCAGTAGTCAGTTTTTGCATCAGCTTGTTTGATTTATTCATGCCGTTTTCATGGAGCAGTTGACGTGTCTTATCCATTAAATGCCCATAGGAAACCCCTGAAGGGCATGCGCGCTCACACGCACGACACAAGATGCATTGATCAAGATGGCGGAAAAGTGTTTCTGATACAGGCAGGTTTTTCTCAGCCAGTGCACGTGCAATGGCTATGCGACCACGTGGAGATTCATTTTCATTTCGGGTCTGCGTATAGGTCGGGCAATGTGGCAGGCATAAACCACACATGACACAGCGGCCGGCTTCAGAAATAATGTAATCTTCGATTTTCAAGGATAAAGTCGCAGGGTTGTTGGTAATTGTCACAAGATACAAGAGTCATGAGTCTGGATACAAGCAAATAAAATCCCCTTAAATCCTTATTACCTGCATCTTTCATCTTTCCCTTTGTCCCTGTATCTTTGGCCCCATGTCCTATTATCGCTACCATATCTTTTTCTGCACCAACCAACGCCCCGAGGGGGAGGGTTGTTGTCAGAACTTTAATGCTCTGGCGATGCGTGATTATGCCAAGGCTGAAATAAAAAGGCGCAAGCTGGCTGGCAAGGGCGGGGTCAGGGTCAATACGGCCGGTTGTCTGGACAGATGCCCGGATGGCCCGGTTATCGTGGTCTACCCGGAGGCCGTCTGGTATACCTTTGTGGACAAAGAAGATATAGACGAAATTATTGAGCAGCACCTCGTGCATGGGCAAATAGTAGAGCGTCTGAAGCTACCAGAATAGTCTATATTTTGTACGAATTCGCCCCCAAATCCCCCACCCTGTAAGTGGTTACTAACCTCCGTAACTCATTGTTACTTATATAAATAATAAAGATATAAAAATCTTCGGACAAATGTTTGACAGAATATTAGAATATGTTAATATATTTGCCAGTTGAGGTTATTACTTCAACTCCTCCATCCTCCTTAATGGTGGTATTTACCTATATATTATTCACGCGGCTCCCCCAGCCGCGTTTTTTTTGTCTGGCATATTCAGTTATTTAGCGGGTTCCAGGCCTATTAATGCTTGTATATTGAAAGCTTCTTATGTAATATGCCGCCTCTTTTACCGAGCTGTTTTCTTAAGGGTAAACACGAAAAATGAAGACATTTAGCGCAAAACCGGCAGAAGTGCGCCGTGACTGGTATGTGGTTGACGCCACTGACAAGACTCTGGGTCGTTTGGCGACTGAGGTGGCACTGCGTCTGCGTGGCAAGCACAAGCCGGAATACACACCACATGTAGATACAGGTGATTACATTGTTATTGTAAATGCCGAGAAAGTACGTGTGACAGGTAACAAGCCACAGAAAAAGATTTATTATCACCACACAGGTTTTATTGGTGGTCTTAAGCAAATTAATTTCGAGAAATTACAGGTCAAGAAACCTGAAATGATTATCGAAAAGGCAGTAAAGGGTATGCTTCCAAAGAATCCATTAGGCCGTGCCATGTTTCGTAAGCTGAAAGTTTATGCAGGCACAGAGCATGCGCACGCTGCACAACAACCCAAACCTCTGGAAATCTAAGAAGACAATAATCGTATGGCACAGGCACAAGAACAGTTTTACAGCACCGGTCGTCGCAAGACATCAACTGCACGCGTTTTCCTGAAACCAGGTAGCGGTAACATCACCGTCAATAATCGTTCACTCGAAAAATATTTTGGTCGTGAAACAGCACGTATGGTTGTACGCCAGCCGCTGGAAAAAGT
>JAOUJV010000101.1 GCA_029882995.1 Gammaproteobacteria bacterium
CGTGCTTCAAGATCACTCCTCAACCTGGTGTTCCTCGTGAAGAAGTTGCAGCAGCTGTTGCCGCTGAATCTTCAACTGGTACCTGGACTACTGTTTGGACTGACCTGTTAACTGATCTGGACCACTACAAAGGTCGTGCTTACGCAATCGAAGACGTACCAGGTGATGACACCTGTTTCTACGCTTTCGTAGCCTACCCAATTGACCTGTTCGAAGAAGGTTCAGTTGTAAACGTACTGACTTCACTGGTTGGTAACGTATTTGGTTTCAAAGCTCTGCGTGCACTTCGTCTGGAAGATATCCGTTTCCCACTTGCTTACGTTATGACTTGTAATGGACCGCCTCAGGGTATTCAGGTTGAACGTGACATTATGAACAAATACGGTCGTCCTATGCTGGGTTGTACTATCAAACCTAAACTGGGTCTGTCTGCCAAGAACTACGGTCGCGCCTGTTATGAAGGTCTGCGTGGCGGTCTTGACTTCACTAAAGATGACGAAAACGTTAACTCTCAGCCATTTATGCGCTGGAAGCACCGTTTTGACTTCGTAATGGAAGCCATCCTGAAAGCTGAAGCTGAAACTGGCGAGCGTAAAGGTCACTACCTGAACGTTACTGCTCCTACTTCTGATGAAATGATGAAACGTGCTGAATACGCGAAAGAAATCGGCGCACCTATCATCATGCACGACTTCCTGACTGGCGGTTTCTCTGCAAACACTCAGCTGGCTCAGTGGTGTCAGGACAACGGTATGCTGCTGCACATTCACCGTGCCATGCACGCCGTACTTGACCGTAACCCACACCACGGTATCCACTTCCGCGTATTGACTAAGTGTCTGCGTCTGTCTGGTGGTGACCACCTGCACTCAGGTACTGTTGTAGGTAAGCTGGAAGGCGACCGCGACGCGACTCTGGGCTGGATCGACATCATGCGTGACAGCTTCGTACCAGAAGATCGTTCACGTGGTATCTTCTTCGATCAGGACTGGGGCTCAATGCCTGGCGTTATCCCGGTCGCTTCCGGTGGTATCCACGTATGGCACATGCCAGCACTGGTTAACATCTTTGGTGATGACTCTGTACTGCAGTTCGGTGGTGGTACATTAGGTCACCCATGGGGCAACGCCGCTGGTGCTGCTGCTAACCGTGTTGCGGTTGAAGCTTGTGTTGAAGCGCGTAACTCAGGTCGTGAGCTTGAGAAAGAAGGTAAGGACATTCTTACTAACGCTGCTAAATCAAGCCCAGAGCTTAAAGCTGCAATGGAAACCTGGAAAGAAATCAAGTTCGAATTTGACACCGTTGACAAGCTGGACGTTTCTCACAAATAAGAAACTTTCAATGACAACTCCGGGGCAGGCTTTGCCCGCCCCGGCATAAATTCGAAATTAACTTTAGGAGTAAATCACAATGAGTGATATGCAAGATTACAATTCAAGCCTGGCTGATGCTAACAGCCGTAAGTTTGAAACTTTCTCTTACCTGCCTGCTATGAGTGCTGATCAGATCCGTACTCAAATTGAGTACATCGTTAGCAAGGGCTGGAACCCGTCAATCGAACACACAGAACCTCAGAATGCGAGTGGTTCTTACTGGTACATGTGGAAACTGCCAATGTTCGGTGAAACTGATGTAGACGCTATCCTGGCTGAATGTGAAGCTTGTAAAAAAGCACACCCAGGCAATCATGTACGTCTGTTAGGTCTGGACAACTTTGCACAATGTGCAGGCGCGTCCATGGTTATTTTCCGCGGTGAAGCTGTTTAATCAGCCGGGGTAAAACCAAAAAATAAAAGGCCCCTGCTCTACATCATGTGGTCAGGGGCTTTTTTTTTAAACCAATAGTTTGGGAATATTTCAGTGAATCAAGAAAGAAAAGATAAATATGTTGGTATCGATGATGATTTATTTGGTGGTATGACAACCATCGGTAAAACAATCCGGGATGCCCGTGTCTTTGGCCTGATTCCTGAAGATGAAACCTGTAAAGGCTGGAACCTAGCCGGGATTAACATTTTGCTGGATAAGGTTAATGCCGAGTGGGATAAATATGGCTGTCTGGTCAGCCATTTGCCCGGAGAGTTATTTGAACGTCATCAACGTATTCATGGTGAAGCCGTGAAAAAAGCCAGAGAACTTGGCTGGGATGGTGATTACGAAACTCACAGTGATACTTAAACATAATAATTTTAACTTATTGTTAATCAAATATTAACGAAGGGTGTGTCATGGAAACTACAGTTGATCCACAACAATATATTATTAAAAAAGAACCTTATTTCGAACCAGTAGCCAACGAAATTGAATTATACGAAGCGGCTTATAACGCACGTATGCCAATGATGCTGAAAGGCCCAACCGGCTGCGGCAAGTCTCGTTTTGTTGAATACATGGCCTGGAAACTGGGACGTCCATTGATTACCGTTGCCTGTAACGAAGATATGACTGCATCGGATCTGGTAGGTCGTTTCCTGCTGGATAAGGACGGCACCAAATGGCAAGACGGTCCGTTGGCAACAGCGGCACGTATCGGTGCTATCTGTTATCTGGACGAAGTGGTCGAAGCACGTCAGGATACCACTGTTGTTATTCACCCATTAACTGATCACCGTCGCACTTTGCCTTTAGATAAAAAGGGCGAGTTAATCGAAGCACACAAAGACTTCCAACTGGTTATCTCTTATAACCCGGGTTACCAGTCATTAATGAAAGACCTGAAACAATCCACCAAACAACGTTTCGGTGGTCTGGATTTTGATTACCCAGTTGAGGAAACTGAAATTCAGATTGTTTCCAAAGAATCCGGCGTTGATAAAGAAACTGCAGCAAAACTGGTTCAAATTGCACATCGTGCCCGTAACCTGAAAGGCCATGGTCTGGACGAAGGTATTTCAACCCGTCTGCTGGTGTATGCAGGTCAATTGATTACAAAAGGCATTGATGCGCAAGCCGCCTGTAGTATTACCATGGTAACGCCATTAACGGATGATCCGGATATGCGTGATACCCTGAATGCAGCAGTACAGACATTCTTTGGTTAATTTTTTACCGTAAAGTTAAAGACGTGCCATACCTCGTTTACCTGTCAGGTACGGTTACAAAACAATAACCTCATCTATTTTTTGGTTAGGTAAAAAAATGTCGATCAATCTTGAAGATTACGAAGAACAATTACAGGATGTGGCTCCTGAAGTACGCGCTGTACTGAATGGCACTTTTCAGGAAGCGGCACGCATCATGTCGCCGACTGGACTGGAAGCCTATCTAAGCGGTGCCAAAGCCATGTGCAACCTCGGTCGAGGTTCTGATCTGGTTATCACTTACCTGCAGGAAATGCCTTTGGTTGCCAAGGAATGTGGTGAAGACATCATTGATGACTGTATTACTGCAGCAATGAAGCTGTCTTCCATGACATCCGGTGAAGTTATCATGCTTATGTTTGCCAGCTTACCTTCGGCTGCACGTCATCTGGGCGATGGGCAGCTCCTGCGTGGTTACCTGACTTTTATTCACCAGTTTGCTTCAACTGCCGCGCGTGGTTTACGTCCCATGTTGAATCACATGGATGAACTGCTGGATAAATTGACCTTAAGTGGTTTACGTCGTTGGGCCAATTTTGGTGCCCAGGCTTACCGTCGTGATTTTGATAATCTGACAAGCTATTTTAATCTGGAGTCTGCTGACTCAAAAGCGATGTTGCAAAAAGAACGTCGTGGTGTTCTGTTTATCAAGGTTCAACGCAAATTAAATTTTTACCTGCGTGCATTATGGGGCCGTGACTTCTTCTTGCGTCCAACAGGTGCAGACTATACAGATTTTCGTCCGTATATCGAGCACCGTATCCTGCATATGCCGGATGCCGTGGATCATGTTGGTCCTGAAGATAACCGCGTTGAAGGACTTGAACTGTATCGTGCTACCGCTGCACACATGGCGGCCCATATGTGTTATTCAGATTCGGCTATCTCAGCTGAGCAACTGAGCCCTGCGCAAATGTTTTTTATCGGTTTTCTGGAAGATGCACGTGTTGAATACAAGGCATCGAAAGATTTCCCGGGTCTGAAAAGACTATGGAGAACCTTACTTAAGATTACTGACGATGACGAAGAACCCGAACATCCAGCCATGCTTGAGCTGGAACACATCGCACTGATGTTGCTGGATGATACAGTTACTACCGGTGATGAAGAGGTTGCAGAACTTGTTAAGCGCTTCCACGATGAAATCGAGGAAAAACAGGATGATAATAACTACTCATGGCACATGGGTACGGAACTGTTCAACCTGTTTGCAAAACGTAAAAACGTACCCAGCTTGCGTATTCTGGAACGTATTCGTATTCCTTATCGTGACGACAACCGCTTTGTCTGGGAATTTGCCGAGTTTGACTGGGATGCCGGTGTCGAATATGTCGCTGCGAGCCAACGTCAGGTTCGCCGTGTCATGACTATTATGGAAATGGCCAACGAAGTAGATTGCGAACTGGCCGGTGATGATGCACAGGAAATATGGACCTGTCCTGACGAAATGTTCCCCTATGAAGATGATTTGTCCGATTCACAAAAAAGCTTCAATGATATGTGGGGCAAAGAACCGATTTCGGATCCTTTCCATTATCAGGAATGGGATTACCAGATCCAGTTACATCGTCCTGACTGGGTAACTGTTTATGAACGCCGTCAGGGCAAAGGCAACCCGGAAGATATCAATGATATCCTTACTGAATATAAACCGATTGCCCACCGTATTCGTCAAATCATCGACCTGTTAACTCCCGAAGGTGTACAGCGTATGCGGGGGCTGGAAGACGGTGATGAGCTTGATCTCAATGCGGCAGTTGATGCCATGATTGCTATTCGCATGGGTGAACAGCCTAATCCACGTATTACAATGCGTAATGTTCTGAAGACTCGCGATCTTTCTGTCGTCGTATTGATGGATTTATCCGAGTCCACCAACGAAGCAATGCAGGGTTCAGACAAAACTATTCTTCAGCTAACCCGTGAAGCGGCCACGCTCGTCTCTACTGCCATTAATGGTATTGGAGATCCCTTTGCCTTGCATGGTTTTGCCTCGGATGGCCGTCATGATGTGCAGTATTACCGGTTCAAGGATTTCAGCCAGCACCTCGATGACGACGTAAAATCACGTTTGGCTGGCATGAAGGGCGGCTTGTCTACCCGAATGGGGGCGGCTCTTCGTCATGCAGGACATCATCTACACAAACAACCTGAACGTCGTAAGTTAATCCTGTTAGTCACCGATGGTGAACCAGCCGATATCGACGAACGTGATCCACAGCATTTGCGGCACGATACCAAAAAGGCTGTCGAGGAGCTATACAGCACCGGTGTACTCACCTACTGCTTGACACTGGATCCCAATGCAGATGCCTATGTCAAACGTATTTTTGGTGAAAACAACTATACTGTTATAGATAATGTAGACAGATTACCCGAAAAGTTACCGACATTATTTGCTTCATTAACCGGTTAATCATGGACTAATACAGGAATTTTCTGGGTTTGTTTGCTACAGTGATGTTATAGGAATAAATCGGGGCCTTAAAATGTACACACCTATGTACAATCGCCATAACGAAGTTCCACTACTTCACACTCGCAAGGGTAAAGTCGAAGCGCTGCATTACAATCACGTACAAACTGCTTTAAAGCGTTTCGGCAAGCAAATCCGTTTTCCAATTCCTGAACTGAAACATCTTGATCTTATACTGCAAAAAAATGCCTGGGTTGTTGTTGACAGGGCGCTTAGTGATTTTCCGATTCTGGCATGGATTGATTTTGAAATTAAAGATCGGGATTCATTGCATGAACCAATTCAATGTGAAGTACTCATTTTTCACTTTGCTGCAAGTATGATATTAAGACGCACACTGGTTGCTATGGATAACCTGCTGGATGAAAAGCTGCTTGAATTAAAAGATGACCGACATGCAACCGTAACGTATATTAAGTAAAAAATCCTGTCTGTATTTTATTATCCTGATCTAATCATAAATTCTGGTAACATATAAACCAGATCTGAATATATTAATAATGAGGTAATCATGGAACAACGAACTGAATATCAACGCAGTCCTTCACTGCATATGATGGCAAAAATGATTTTCTGGAGCCGCTGGCTGCAGGCACCACTTTACCTTGGCCTGATACTGGCACAGGGTGTCTACGTTTATCATTTTATGGTCGAGCTTTTCCATCTTGTACAAAAGGCTACCAAGATTGGTGAAACCGAAATCATGCTGATTGTGCTGGGGCTGATTGATGTTGTCATGATTGCGAATCTGCTGATTATGGTCATCATCGGTGGCTATGAAACTTTTGTTTCGCGCCTGAACCTCAGGGAACACCCTGACCAACCGGAATGGCTGTCACACGTTAATGCCGCCACCATGAAAATCAAACTTTCAATGGCATTGATTGGTATTTCATCTATCCATCTGCTCAAAACATTTATTAATGCAGATCAGATGAAATTTGATACTATCATGTGGCAGGTGTTGATTCATGTTACCTTCCTGCTATCAGCAATTGCCATTGCATACACAGATCGCATCATGACCAAAACACTGATGGATACTCACGGAAAAACTGCACACGTATAAACATGCCAGACACCATTATTGATTTAATTCGCCATGGTGAACCGCTTGGTGGCAGACTCTATCGTGGTCATCAAATAGATCATGCCTTAAGTGAAAAAGGCTGGCAGCAAATGTGGGATGCAGTAGGTAATTATTCCGAATGGCAACATATTGTCACCTCTCCGATGAAACGCTGTTCCGAATTTGCGCAGCAACTCGCAGGGAAGCTCAGTGTACCTGTTACAACTGAGCATGATTTAAGGGAAGTCGGCTTTGGCAGTTGGGAAGGACGCAGTCGTGAACAAATCATGGCTGATAATTTAAAAGAATATGAAGATTTCTATCGTGATCCGGTCAATTGCCGTCCTGATGGTGCTGAACCGATTGCTGACTTTATAAACAGAGTTGATTATTCATGGGATCAAATTATAAAGGAATTTGAGGGACAGCATATTCTTGTTGTTGCGCATGCCGGTGTTATTCGTGCCATTGTTGCCGGTGTCCTGCACGCAGAACCCGTTGGTATGTATCACATCAAGGTTGATAACGCTGGCATGAGTCGCATTATTCATGGCGAACACGGCAGTATTTTACATTTCCACAATACTTCTATTGCTGATATGACTTGATACAAAAATCAGGCACGTTAGAATATCCTGAAAAATATTATCTGGAGATAAAGAATGGTACGCACTGAATCCACAATGCTTGAGCTTGGCACGAAGGCGCCTGATTTTTCATTGCATGAACCAGCAAGTGGTAACACAGTTTCACTTTCTGATTTTGAAGGTGCCAAGGCATTACTGGTTGTTTTTATGTGTAACCATTGTCCCTATGTCAAACATCTGAACAAACCGTTGGCAGACATGATTAAGCAATATGAATCACAAGGACTAAAAGCGGTTGCCATCAATGCCAACGATGTGGACAACTATCCGGACGACTCGCCGGATAAAATGATTGA
>JAOUJV010000102.1 GCA_029882995.1 Gammaproteobacteria bacterium
ATTGTGCCTGTGCATCCAGAACTTCTGTGTGTTCCAGCGCAAACCCGGCACTTGCCTGTGACAGGATATTTATGTTGTACGGTAACCGCACTTTATTAAATTCGGTGATCCACTCAGGTGCACCCATTAACATGCCCAGTCTTAAACCGGCCAGACCGGTTTTGGATAACGTACGCATCACCAGCAAGTTGTCATAATGTGCCAGTTCCGGCACAAAACTGTCACCACAAAATGCATGATAGGCTTCATCAACAATCACCAACCCCGATGACGCCTTAATAATGGCTTCAACATCACTCTTATCAAACAGGTTTCCAGTCGGATTGTTTGGCCAGGCAAGAAAAATAACAGCCGGCTGATATTGTTTTATTGCTGACAACATGGCATCCATATCCAGAGAAAAATCCTCTTTTAATGGCACACCAACATATTGCATGGCGGTAAAGCGGGCAATCATGTCATACATAACAAATGTCGGTGATGGTGCCATCACAACCCGATCATGACTGGCAACAGACATTAAAACGATCTGAATCAATTCATCAGAACCATTACCCAACATCAGTTCCATGTTATTTGATAAACCGATATTACGACGCAGTGCTTTAACCAATGCCTTCGCTTCCGGATCAGGATAACGATTCAGTTCTGCCGACTTGAGTCTTGCAAGCCAGTCACTGACCATGTCATCCGGCCAGCCGTACGGGTTCTCCATTGCATCCAGTTTAATCAGACCAGAGGCGTCCGCGACATGATAGGCGGACAACGCCTGTATCTCGGGGCGGATCAACTTTTTTACTTTATCATTCATAAAAGACAAGACCGGGTTTTCACACCCGAATAGTTTATTCCTTGATTCTGAACTCTGCCGAACGGGCGTGCGCAGTCAAACCTTCACCGTGCGCCAGTGTAGAAGCGACCTTACCCAACTCGGATGCGCCATCTTGTGAACACATAATCAGGCTGGAGCGTTTTTGAAAATCATACACTCCCAATGGTGAGCTGAAACGTGCTGTTGATGAGGTTGGCAAGACATGATTGGGCCCGGCACAATAATCACCTAATGCTTCGGCTGTATAACGTCCCATAAAAATAGCACCTGCATGTTTTATCCTGACCGACATCTTTTGCGGCTCTTCAACTGATAACTCAAGGTGTTCAGGCGCAATACGGTTTGCAACTTCAATTGCTTCATCCATATTTTTCACTTTAATCATCGCACCGCGTGATTCCAGTGATGTTCTAATAATATCCGCACGTGGCATATTCACAATCAACCGGTTAATGCTGTCTTCTACTTCCTTTATATAATCCTTGTCCGGACAAACCAGTATGGATTGTGCATCTTCATCGTGTTCTGCCTGTGAAAACAGATCCATTGCAATCCAGTCGGGATCAGTCTTTCCATCACAAATCACCATAATCTCGGAAGGACCGGCAATCATGTCAATACCCACTGTTCCGAATACCATACCCTTGGCGGTAGCAACATAGATGTTGCCTGGACCAACAATTTTATCTACCCGCGGTACCGTGCTTGTCCCATAGGCCAATGCCGCCACTGCCTGCGCACCACCAATTGCAAAGACACGATCAACACCAACAATATGTGCTGCGGCAAAAACCATTTCATTTACCACGCCATCGGGAGTTGGTACTACCATGATCACTTCTTCCACGCCCGCTACTTTCGCCGGTATCGCATTCATGATCACGGATGAAGGATAAGCCGCCTTGCCACCAGGCACATAAATACCCACCCGATCCAGAGGTGTTACCTGTTGTCCCAGCAGTGTGCCGTCAGATTCAACATAACTCCATGATTCGGATTTCTGCTTTTCGTGATACTTGCGCACACGTTCAGCAGCTATTGCCAGCGCCTGTTGTTGTTCTTTTGAAATTGCATCATAGGCCTTGGCCAAACGTTTTGCCGGAATTTCCATTTCACTGGCACTGGTCAGATTAACGCGATCAAAACGATTGGTATATTCAATCAGTGCCTCATCTCCACGACTGCGAATTGCGTCCAGTATTTCACGCACAGTGGAATTAACGGCTTCATCGGACACCCCTTCCCACGCGTGCAACGCATCCAGCTGTTGCCAGAAATCCTTGTCCTTACTATTGAGTTGTTTAATGCTTAACATGAATATCAGGCATTACTAACAGCGTCGGTCATGGCGCTGAGAAATTGTTTAATAGTTTCGTTTTTCATTTTCATGGATGCCTTGTTCACAATCAGGCGCGAACTGATATCGGCAATGTGCTCCATTGGTTCGAGACCATTGGCCTTGAGTGTATTACCCGTATCCACCAGATCCACTATCAGATCTGTTAAACCGACAATGGGTGCCAGTTCCATTGAACCGTATAGTTTGATGATCTCAACCTGCTTGCCCTGCTCGGCATAATAACGGCGCGCTGATTCAACATACTTGGTTGCGATACGTAAACGCCCATTCCCCGGTTTATAATTTACAGGGCCTGCCACCATCATCTTGCACTTGGCAATTTGCAAATCGAGTGGCTCATAAAGACTGTCACCCGCATATTCCATAAGCACATCTTTCCCGGCAACACCGACATCTGCTGCACCATAACCAACATAGGTCGGTACATCAGAAGCGCGCAGGATCACCAGCTTCACTTCCGGCTTATTGGTATCCAGAATCAGTTTGCGACTGGTTTCCGGATCATCTACTGCCTCAATGCCCATTGTATTAAGCAATGGAAGCGTATCCTTGAAGATACGACCCTTTGATAAGGCAATTGTCAGTTTATTGTTCATAATTAAAATTTATTTATTACGAGGGTACACGACGAATAGTCGCACCCAGTTGCTGTAATTTTTCTTCAATACATTGATAGCCGCGATCAATGTGATAAATACGGTCAACAACCGTATCACCTTCTGCTACCAGTCCAGCCAGTACCAGACTGGCAGATGCACGCAAGTCTGTTGCCATTACCGGAGCACCGGTTAATTTTTTAATCCCGGTACAGATAGCCGTATTTCCTTGCAGCCGGATGTCAGCACCCATGCGCTGTAATTCCTGCACATGCATAAACCGGTTTTCAAACACGGTTTCTGTAATCGTTCCTGAACCTTCTGCAATCGCATTCAGTGCAGTGAACTGGGCCTGCATATCAGTCGGAAACGCAGGATAGGGTGCTGTACGCAAGTCAACGGCTTTGGGCCGCTTGCCTTTCATGTCTACCTGAATCCAGTCCTCACCGGTTGTCACATCGGCACCTGCCTCGGTTAATTTTGACAGTACCGCATCCAGACAATCAGGCCGTGTGTCTTTAACCTTAACACACCCGCCACTGATGGCAGCCGCTACAAGATACGTCCCGGTTTCAATTCGATCCGGCAACACGCCATACTTTGTTCCTGATAAACTTTCAACACCTTCAATTGTAATCATGTCAGTGCCCGCACCACTGACTTTGGCACCCATTTGATTCAGGCACATCGCCAGATCCACAACTTCCGGCTCACGCGCTGCATTCTCTATCACGGTTACACCCTCTGCCAGAGTTGCTGCCATCATCAGGTTTTCGGTACCGGTAACTGTGACCATATCCATGAACAGGCGTGTACCTTTCAACCGTTTGGCACTGGCCTTGATATAGCCGCCTTCAACTGTGATATCTGCACCCATGGCCTGCAAGCCATGGATATGTAAATTCACCGGGCGCGAGCCGATGGCACAACCACCGGGCAACGATACTTCCGCTTTTCCAAAACGACTCAGTAATGGGCCCAGTACCAGAATAGATGCACGCATGGTCTTGACCAGTTCATAAGGTGCATACAGTTCCTTAATCGTATTTGAATTGACTTCCACATTCAGTTTTTCATCAATCACCAGCTCAACACCCATGCGACCCAATAACTCCATGGTTGTGGTGATGTCATGCAAATGCGGTATGTTGGCAACAGTCATCGGACCATCTGCCAGCAATGTCGCGGCCAGTATCGGCAAGGCAGCATTCTTGGCACCTGAAACACGTACTTCTCCGTTCAAGGCACCGCCACCCGTTATAATGAGTTTATCCATAGTTTCCAGTTAATAATTTATTCGTTCTGTATTCAAAAAAGACTTCAGACACCTGTGACCTGAAGCAACTTGGCCTTTTCCCATTCAGCCGGTGTATAGGCTTTGATGGTCAGTGCATGCAGCTCACCACTGGTGATCCTGTCAGCTACAGTGGCATACACCATCTTTTGTTTTGCTACGAGGGACTTGCCTTCAAATTCAGTGCTTACCACAATGGCCTCAAAATGGCTGCCATCACCCTGAACCTTTGCCTCGCAACCGGGTATACCTGTCTCAATCAGTGACTTGATTTCTTCTGGCTGCATGTTTATCTAAACCTCTGGAAAAATGAATTTTCAAGGGTGGATCATATAAAAGAATGGGCTTGAAGGCGAATTATGTCTGAGACAGGCTATTTTTTGTAAAGTGGCAAAATACTATCCAGATCACTGACACGGGCAATATCCATCAATTGAGGCGGAATATGGGTGAAAAATATTTGCTTGCCCGATTCTCTGGCAAGTTTCATCCATTCCAGCAATATGACCAAACCGGCACTATCCACTCTTGAAATGCCCGCAAGGTCGAGGACAATCTCCGTACCCTGTTTTGTCAGGGTTTCAATCTCGTCCTGCAACTGGGAAACCGTATCAAAACTTAAAATTCCGGTTAACAGGTAATGATTATTTTCCGTTTGCTCTACACGAATATCACGTTGATTTTCAGACATGTTACTTCCAGTGGTATAACGTCAAGAGCAGTTATTCTACGTGGTTCTAATTACCGTTACTACTACCGCCTTCTGATGCCTTGCTAAACAGGAACTGGCCTATCACCTGCTCCAGTACCAGCGCAGACTGGGTAATCTTGATTTCATCCTGATTGGCAAGATACTTCTCCTCACCACCGGCTTCCAGACTGACATACTGCTCGCCTAAAAGACCCGCTGTAAAAATACCAGCTGTGGTATCTGTGGGTAACTTGTCATATTGTTTTTCAATATTCAGGTGTACGATTGCCTCATATGTCGTGCTGTCAAATGTAATATCTCCAACCCGACCAATCCTGACACCCGCCATGGTCACCGGTGCTGTCTTTTTCAGACCACCGACATTTTCAAATCGGGCCGTTAATTCATAACCTTCGACTTTTGAGAAAGTACTGATGTTACTGACTTTCATGGCAAGTACAAACAAAGCTGCTATACCACCTGCAATAAACAAGCCTACCCATATTTCAACGATTCGTGTTTGTATCATTTATATTTTCTCCATGCCGAATCATTCGAACATTAATGCTGTTAAAACAAAGTCTACGCCTAAAATAGCCAACGAGGTATGAACCACAGTACGGGTTGTTGCCCGACTCACACCTTCCGATGTTGGTATTGCATCATAACCTTCAAATACGGCAATCCAGGTTGCAACAACACCAAATACGACACTCTTGATGACACCATTAAGAATATCATCTGACCAGCTGATTTTGGCCTGCATCTGTGACCAGAATGCACCGGTATCAACACCCAGCAAACCAACACCGACAAAATAACCGCCCATCACGCCAATTGCGCTGAATATAGCAGCCAATAACGGCATTGAGATGACGCCTGCCAGAAAGCGTGGTGCAACAACGCGGGACATTGGATCAACCGCCATCATTTCCATACCGGAAAGCTGTTCCGTTGCCTTCATCAATCCTATTTCTGCAGTCAATGCAGAGCCGGCACGACCGGCAAACAGAAGTGCTGATACCACCGGCCCCAACTCACGCACCAGTGACAATGCCACCATCACACCGAGTGATTCTTCTGCGCCAAAATCAACCAGCGTATTGTATCCCTGCAAACCCAGCACCATGCCAACAAACAGACCGGATACGATAATGATCAGTAACGACAATACACCAACAACATATAACTGCTGAATAACCAGCCGAAAGCGGAAAAACAAAAAAGGCAGCCCCATCAGGACATTGAAAAAGAATATACTCCCTCGACCCAAACGCTCAAAGAAATGCAGTCCGGAACGACCAAGATAACGTATCCAGCCAATCATCCTTTACCCTGTCCCCGAAACCAGATCTTCAAGATAATCTTTTGCCGGATAATGGAATGGTACCGGCCCATCTGGCATGCCGTGTATAAACTGTTTAACCCAGGGTGAATCACTCTTGTTCAGTTCCTCCGGTGAACCATGAGCGATCACCTTACCGGTTGAAATCACATAGATGTAATCTGCAATTGCCATGGTTTCTTTCACATCATGAGAAACAACAATACTGGTCATATTGAGTGCATCATTTAACAACCTGATCAACTGTACCAGCACACCCATTGAAATCGGATCCTGCCCGGTAAACGGCTCGTCATACATAATCATCATGGGATCAAGCGCAATGGCTCGAGCCAGTGCTACCCGGCGTGCCATGCCCCCGGAGAGCTCACTCGGCATCAAATCACGTGCCCCACGCAAACCAACGGCTTCCAGTTTCATTAATACCAGACTGCGAATCATGGATTCAGGTAATTTTGTGTGCTCCCTGACCGGAAAGGCGACATTTTCAAAAACACTGAGATCAGTGAGTAACGCCCCGCTCTGAAACAACATGCCCATACGCTTGCGCAGTTTATATAATTCCTTGTGGCCCAACTCAGGGACATTATGACGATCAACATTGATTGTACCGGAGGCCGGTTTTAACTGTCCTCCAATCAGGCGTAACAGAGTTGTTTTCCCGGTGCCGCTGGGACCCATAATCGCGGTCACCTTGCCACGAGGAATATCCAGATCGACACCATCGAATATCATCCGCCCACTTCGCGAAAAGTGCAGATTACGAATCTCAATCAGAGGGGCTTCTTTATTATTATTCGACATTTTTTATATTGGGGCTTGTCTCTTACCGGTACGGTCTATCACCGGATTTTGACACCATTATATAGACAGTCCTGCAATGAATTAAAGCAACTATTACCGCAATAGCGCAAAATAGTAACAAAGAACATGCTGTTATCATCCATTCCCGGCCAGCATCAGGTTAAAGAATACCAAATTCTGATCCGATATTCTCTTATAATGTGCTGAATTTCATTTTATATCAATATGTTAATACATTATCAGGGCATGAGAAATGGGTGAGATTGTCAAGTTTAACAAACCCTCGGCAGCACAGAAGAACAAAGGCAAAACGCTGTGTAAAAGGGGTTTTCACAAATGGGAAATCTTGCAGGAAAAGAAATTTGATGTAAAACAGGGCAAACTAGTGACTGTATATCAGTGCACACGATGTGGTAAAACAAAAACAAATTTAGTGTAACCGAAAAAATAAAGTGATTTTAAGATATACTGCACCACTTATAAAAAAGTGCGGGCAATAATAAGGAGAACAACTATGGACACACTGGCTGCCCATAACCCGATTCGTAAAAGCAGACCCTATACATTACTCATTGTATGTCTGTTCCTGCTTTCAGCCTGCGCGAGTATTCCTTCCGAAGTACGTGATGAAAGCGA
>JAOUJV010000103.1 GCA_029882995.1 Gammaproteobacteria bacterium
CGTATGGTTTATGAAGCCATCGGTGACGGGATGAAAAGCGAGATCCACGCATTAAGTATTAAAGCAAAAACACCAAACGAGGCTTAGGAGAAAAAAATGAAATTAAAGAATATTGCACTGATAGCTGCATTAATCACACTTGTAAGCGGTTGTGAGCAGTTTGATCAGTTTAATGAAAAATTCATGGGTAAAAAGGAAGCAACTCCAGCGTCAGAACCTGTAGATGCAGTTGCCACAGTGAATGGTGAAGCTATCTCTGTTGATATATTTAACAGCTATGCCCGTGCCCGTGCACAACAACAACAGGGTGTTGATATTGACAAACATCGCGGCGCAATCATTAACGAAATGATTAATCGCCAACTACTGGTACAGGAAGCCATTAAAAATGGTCTGGATAAACAGCCACAAATTAGTGCAGAAATTCAGAACCAACAAGAAAATATTCTCTCTACTGTGATGATGAGACATTATCTGAGTCAAAATGAAATCACCGATGAAATGCTGAAACAGGAATACGATGACTTCATCAAGAACACCAATTTTGATGAATACCAGATTTCATACATTATGGTAAAGACCAAGGAAGAAGCTGAAGACATCGCTAAAAAACTTGATGCCGGTGCCAACTTTGCCGAAATGGCAAAAGAAAAATCACTCGATCCCAATGGCAAACAAGGTGGCTCACTCGGCTGGATAACGCCAACAAGATTGCCAGCACCTTTCGCCAAAATGCTAGGCACACTTAAAAAAGGTGAACATGGAATCATGTCAGAACCAAATGGCCAGCACATTTTCAGAATGGATGATATTCGCACTCAGGATGCACCTTCATTTGAAGATAGCAAAAAAGGAATGGTGGCAAAAATTCACAAACGAAAACTGGATAACTATATCAATGAATTGAAAGCGACAGCTAAAATTGAAATCAGGAAAACAGAAGAAACCCCTGCTCCATCTACAGAGGCACCTGCAGAAACACCAGCAGAAGCTCCTGCCGCAACAAACTAAACCCAGTTACAGGAACACCATGGCGAACACATATTTTGTGTGTTCGCCTTTTTTTACATCGCTTTTTGGCAACCGGCCTTCTGTTCTTTTGCCAGCTCATAAAAACGTTTGTCCTGCTCGCTTAGACTCGCAGGATCTTTGGCATCAACCAGCTCGATAAACCGCGAAAATTGTTTAACACAAGCTTCATAATTACCATTTTTGAAATAAGTATCGCCAAGATTTCCAATTGCTATCAGGTTGTCAGGTCTGATTGCCAGTATCGATAAAAACTCCTGTATTGCTTCTTCATACCTGCCCAGCACCTTATAGGCATTGCCAAGCGCAAACTTCGGGCGTGTATCGTAAGGAGATGCCTCAATCGAGCGCTGCAGAAACTTGATTCCCTCTTCATTGCGACCGGTTCTTAGCATTGCATCACCGAGCGCGCCCAGTGTTTCAGAATCATCCGGTCGATGCAGGGAAGCAGTATATAAGTAGGGAATGGACTTCTCATAACGACCATCAATAAAGTGACGAATACCTGCTGCCTTTAACTCAAAAAAGTCACCCTTGAGCTTGCGTGGTGCTTCTTCATTAACAGACGCACATGATACAAGCATGAATAAACTGCACAGTAAAACAATAATCCTGACTGGCAGATTTCTCTGCTCTCTGTCATTTAGTAACATATTTATTGAACTCCTGGTTAACTGCGGATTTATTCTGAAATAGCAGGTGGTATAACCTTGAACACCTCATCCGGCGTCGTCATGCCAGATGCGATCTTTTCCGCACCACTGATACGCAAAGGTCGCATACCATCACGGAATGCCTGTTGCTCAATCTCGTTAATCTCGCCTTCTGACTTAATCAATGCCTTGACCTGTGATGTCAGATTAAGCATTTCATATAGCCCGGTTCTGCCCATATAACCGGTCATACGACATTCAAGGCAACCTGCTGGTTGATAAACTATTTCCGGTTTAGCCATTTTCCATGGATGTACCAATGATTGCCAGTCATCATCCGAAATTGTTGTTTGTTCCTTGCAATGTGGACACAAGGTGCGCACCAATCGCTGAGCCACAACCCCAATCAAGGTTGCCTTCAGCAAATAGGATGGAATACCTATCTCCAGTAAACGGGTAATTGCAGAAGCTGCATCATTGGTATGCAGGGTTGAAAAGACCAGATGACCCGTCAATGCCGCCTGTGTTGCCATTTCAGCAGTCTCGTGATCACGTATCTCACCCACCATCACAATATCCGGATCCTGTCGCAGCAAGGTACGGATTCCGCTGGCAAAGGTCAGATTAATATTGGCCTGTACCTGCATCTGATTGAAGCTCGGCTCTACCATTTCAATGGGATCTTCTACAGTACAAACATTAATTTCCGGTTTTGCCAGTTGCTTGAGCGTGGAATAGAGTGTTGTTGTTTTACCGGAACCGGTCGGACCGGTGACAAGAATAATGCCATGCGGCTGTTTGATCATTTTGTGCCAGTTCACAATATCCTTGTTGCCGAAACCCAGTGCCTTGAAATCCTTGACCAGCACATCCGGATCAAAAATTCGCATTACCAGTTTTTCACCAAATGTGGTTGGCATGGTTGATAAACGCAATTCAATTTCAACACCATCGGGGGTTCTGGTTTTAACGCGTCCATCCTGCGGGCGACGTTTTTCTGCCAGATCCATACGCCCCAGTATTTTCAAGCGACTGGTAACCGCCGCCATGACCGGTGGCGGCAATTCATAAACGTTATGCAAAACGCCATCAATACGGAAACGGATATTGCCCTGATCTCTTCTTGGTTCCATATGAATATCACTGGCACGCTGTTCAAATGCATACTGCAGTAACCAATCCACAATACTGACCACATGATGATCATTGGCATCCAGTTTTCCGGAGCGACCCATTTCAATGAGTTGTTCCAGATTTTGCAGGCCACCTCTATCACGATTCTGATCAGCGGCATTTAAAACAGATTTACTGAGATTATAAAACTCGATCAAATAACGACTGATATCTTCCGGATTTACAATCACTCGTTCTATTTTCTTTTGCAGAACATGTTCCATTTCAGACATCCATTCAGTCTGATAGGGTTCATAAACTGCAAAGGTCACGGTCTGCGAGCTAACTTTCACTGGCAGAATACCGTGACTGGCCGCATAGGCATAGGGTACAACCTGTGTCACAGTAGGCACATCGATCTTGAGTGGATCGATACGAAGATACGGCAATGAAACATGATCGGCAAACCAGACTGTTAGCGCTTCCAGTGTCAGCTTGCCCTTTCCGGCTTTGATATTATCAAGGTGTTGATTAGCGATAATGGATAAGGGATGTATGCCTGATTTTTCACGCAGACCTTGTGTGGCGCGCAACTCATCGGCATCCCCGGCTAAAATCATGCCGTCGGCCTGCAACGCATCCAGCACATCTGCCAGTACCAGCTTGCGATTAATCCCCTTGCCAACCCTAGCGATTGTGTCAAACATAGCCGACCACCTCCATTAACTATCTGAAAAGAATATCACACCCTGAGAAAATTGCAGGTAATCGGTGAAAAACAGCTATTTTTCCCAATGAGAAAGCCGCTTTAAAAATTCGTTTTCTTCCAGTATTGATACCCCAAGCTTTGTCGCCTTAGCCAGCTTGGAACCCGCATCGGTACCGACAACAACATAACTGGTTTTGGCAGAAACACTGCCGGTTACTTTTGCACCCAGCGCCTGTAGCCTGTCTTTTGCTTCATCACGTGTCATGGCTGACAATGTGCCGGTAAGTACAAAGGTTTGTCCTTTAAGCACATCTGATTCAGCTGTGGTTTTACCCTCTTCCCAATGCACACCGGCCTTTTGTAGTTTGGTTATCACGTCACGATTATGTTTCTCACTGAAGAAAGCAATGATATGTGTAGCAACAATTGGCCCGATATCAGGTAATTCAAGCAATGCTTCCTCTGTTGCATGCCGAAGAGTTTCCATACTACCAAGCTCATCTGCCAATGTTTGCGCCGTTGCCTCTCCCACTTCACGAATACCGAGAGCGTATATAAATCGTGCCAATGTGGTTTGTTTGCTTTTATCAAGTGCTTTTAAGATATTTTCTGCTGATTTTTCACCCATACGTTCCATTGCCGCAATCTGTTCTTTTTTGAGTGAATATAAATCGGCAATATCCTTAATCAATCCCTGCTCAACCATTTGATCAACCAGTTTATCTCCCAGACCCTCAATATCCATTGCACGACGTGAAGCAAAATGTTTAATCGCTTCCTTACGTTGTGCCGGACAATACAATCCTGCCACACAGCGTACGACTGCCTCTCCTTCTTCCTTTTCCACTTCTGATTTGCAGACAGGGCATTGCGTTGGCATCTCGAACTTATGCAGTCCCTTGGGACGTTTTGCCGTCACTACGCTGACCACTTCGGGGATCACATCACCGGCACGGCGAACAATGACTGTATCACCTTTGCGTACATCCTTGCGTTTGATTTCATCTTCATTATGCAAGGTGGCATTACTGACGGTCACACCACCAACCTGAACTGGCCTGAGGCGTGCAACCGGTGTCAATGCGCCTGTACGTCCAACCTGAATTTCAATGTCCTCTATTACCGTCATTTCTTCCTGTGCAGGAAACTTGTGTGCAATCGCCCAGCGTGGTGCGCGTGCAACAAACCCCATTTCATTCTGTTGCTCAATACTATCGACCTTGTAGACTACACCATCAATTTCATAGGGCAGTCCATCACGTTTTTTTGCTATCACCTGATAATATTCCATACAGCCTTTTGCTCCTGAAACCGTCTTGATTTCCGGATTGATACGCAAACCCCATTCACGTAGTTTTTTTAGAATCAGGCTATGACGCGCTGGCATCTTGCCATCTTCGACTATACCGATGCTGTAACAGGCAATCTCGAGTGGACGGGTTGCAGTCACTTTGGGATCAAGCTGACGCAGAGAACCGGCAGCGGCATTACGCGGATTGGCAAATTCCTTATCTCCTTTTTCACGTGCACGTTCATTTAGTTGTTCAAAACCTTTTTTGGTCATATAGACCTCGCCGCGTACTTCCAGTAACTTCGGGAAGTCCTTTCCAATCAGGCGCAGTGGAATGGAAGGCACAGTGCGTGCATTCTGGGTAATATCTTCACCGGTCATACCATCACCGCGTGTGGCTGCTCGCATTAATATCCCGTTTTCGTAAAGAAGACTGACCGCAAGACCATCAAGCTTGGGTTCTGCCGTATATTCTATTTTATCCAACCCCAGTTTTTCACGAATACGGCGGTCAAAATCAGATACTTCCTGCTCATCAAACGCATTATCCAGAGACAACATCGGGAGTTTATGTTTAATTTCCCCGAATTCCTTCAGAGGCAACGCACCAACACGCTGGGTTGGTGAATCAGGAGTGATTAACTCGGGGTGTTCTTTTTCGATTGATTGAAGTTCACGTAAAAGACGATCGTATTCGGCATCCGGTATTTCCGGATCATCAAGCACATAATAACGGTAATTGTGATACCCAATCTGCGAACGCAGATCATCAACATTTTTTCTTATGTTTTTCATGCTGATATTGTAATGAGAACCAGCAGTCTAATGAACTGAAATATTAAAATTAAGGATTCTTTCTTTCAGGTGTTGGATGTCATCCGGTGTCAGTTCCTTGTGCTGCTCACCTATCAGGACACCATCCAGCCGTTCTGCCATGGTGTTACCGGCAGAAAGCATTTCATCAAATGCATCCATGGCCGCCAATGGACCAGGTAACTGCATAAACAGGGTCACCCCTTTGGTAGAAAAACTGGTGATTTTTGAAATATCAAAAAATCCCGGTTCGGTAATATTTGCCATACTGAAAACCGGTTTTGTCTGACCGTCTTCATCGTTAATATGGTAATGGAAAATATTCCACGCACCATACTGCAAGCCAGCGTCTTCCGCCGCCTCTATCAGCTCCTTGCCCTTGAAAGAAGCACCATCTCGGGCAGTAACACTAAGCATGACAATCTCGCTGTGATCTTCCACCTCGATATCACTGGTGACCGCACTGGATTCCAGTACGTCTTCCTCATTTTCAAATGACAGGGTTGGTTCGGTACGTTCAGATGGCTGGACAGAATTGTTTGCCGTGTGGCGTTTGCGAATTCCGAGAAAGGCAATCACTGCGATAATAACCGCACCGATCAAGACAAGGATTATGCGTAATGGATCCATGTATGTACTATACAGTATCCTCTATAGTTTTAAACCGCTACCAGTTGCACTGCCTCATCCACATCCACTGCAACCAGACGTGAAACACCGGCTTCCTGCATGGTCACACCAACCAGCTGGTTAGCAATTTCCATGGTGATCTTGTTGTGTGTAATAAAGATAAACTGGGTACTGCTTGAACGTTCTTTTACCATTTCACAGAAACGCCCAACATTGGCGTCATCAAGCGGTGCATCAACCTCATCTAGCAGACAGAATGGTGCAGGATTCAGTTCAAAGATGGCAAATACCAGTGACACAGCAGTCAGTGCCTTTTCACCACCTGAAAGCAACTGGATTGAACTGATTCTCTTGCCCGGTGGACGTGCCATGATGGTAACACCGGTATCAAGCAAATCATCACCAACAAGCTCAAGATGTGCCTGACCACCACCAAACAGGCGCGGGAATATTTTCTGAATACCGCTATTAACCTTGTCAAAGGTTTCCTTGAACTTGGTACGTGTTTCACGATCAATCTTCTGGATTGCTGTTTCGAGTGTATTCAAAGCTTCACTGACATCGGCGTGTTGTGCATCCAGATATTCCTTGCGCTTGGATTGTTCTTCATACTCATCAATTGCGGCCAGATTAATGGCACCAAGTCGATTTATCTTTCTTTCAAGGTTCTCGACATTTTCCACCCAGTCAGGTTCATTGGCTTCTTCCGGCATTTCTTCCTGTAGTTTTTTCAGTTCAAAACCGGATTCATCAATCTGTTCTTTCATTGTCTCGCGGCGCACATTCATTTCCTGCCAGCCAAGACGCATTTTTTCAAGCTGTTCACGCACACCTTGTACTTTTTCTTCTGCCACATGACGATCTTCATTGAGTTGCTTCATCGCTGACTCAATTGCCTGCACTGCATCACGTGCTCTTGATAACTCACCTTCCACATCAACACGTTTACTCAGGGAAACCTCAAGCTCACCCTTTAATTTTTCAACCGGTTCTTCGCCATTGGCCAAGGCGGTCTGTAATTCTTCGCGACGTGAAGTCAGTTTTGTGAAACGTCCTTCCATGCGTGCAATGTTTTCCTGTGTGGAAACCAGTGCGGTTTGCATGGAACCGGCCTTTAATTCAACTTCATGCGCCAGCTCCTTGTCTGCCTGTGCCAGATCACGTGCTTTTTCCAGAGCTGAGCGAAGTTCATCACGCTGTTGTTCAAGATCAGTTTTCCGTGCATCAAGGGTGCGGGTAATGGCAACTGCTTCATCATATAAACCACGTGCCTGCTG
>JAOUJV010000021.1 GCA_029882995.1 Gammaproteobacteria bacterium
CCCGGAAAAGAACTGGTCACCATAATCAGGTTACCATTTGGAACTACTGTCGCCCCCTTTCCAAAGGCATTTTTGAGTAGTGGCCTCTTTATTAACCGGTATTCCTCTGAAATTTTACTGCGCTCCATATCTGGTGTAACCATACCCAGACCACGCAATTTATTTACATCTATTTCGATAGAGTTGATTGAGCTGTCCATTCCCCAATCATTAGAGACCGACCCGGCTCCAATGGTTGTTGCAGTTGTATTAGGGGAAGGAATGGGATCAACAGATGTAGCTGGCTCACTTGTCTTGATCACAGGGGCTACTTCAGATCTTCCAGGCTTATTGCCAGATGAAGGATCTGTTTTTTTCCTCAGCTTATCCAGTGATCTTTCAATAATACTCATTTTTTTTCATAGCCTGTATATGCTTTAGCCCACTACTGCATTATAGATTAGCAGTAATGAATAGAATCCGATCAATGCCAATCCAGTGCCACCAAAAATCATTATTTCCATCCGTCTTTCCTGTATCTGTGCTGAACTCCAGATCATTGAGACACTTCCAAGTACCGGCAGGTTGGTAAACTCCGTCAGACTTTGCCTTGTTTCGAATGTGGGTTTAATCAGATATAACAATAAACTGAGGGCTGTTCCTGCACCCAGGCTCACAAGTAACACCAGTGACATCAGTAATGTTCTGTTTGGTCCGGATGGTGAAGATGGTACTCTTGGTGGGTCAATGACTTTGAATTTGACATTATCCGCACTCTGTTCAACTTTTCTGGATATCTTGGCTGATTCACGCCTTGCCAGAATTTCTTCATATTTCTTCTTGTTAATGGAATAGTCCCTGTTAAGGCTTTTGAGATCCGCTTCTATCTGGGGCATGGTATGAATCATGGTCTGCATTTTTTCTACACGCTTAGTATATTCCTCTACCCTTACTGACAAAGTGGCTACATTCGCTTCAGCACTGCTTAATGCAATTTTCATCTGCTGATAAACCGGATTGTTATCAACAGGTGAAGCTCCAAGGCCTTTCTCTTTCAGTTCAGCAATTTCCTTTTTTTGCTCCGCCTTGAGTTTCGCTATGGTCTGTTTGAGTGAAATAACATCAGGATGATTGGATGTATATTTCAGCAACAACTCATCCAGTTGCATTTCAAGATTTTGTATGCGCGCCCCTTTGGGTGATGTTCCCCCTTCCGATCCTGGCAGTAACATCAAACCGGGCACTTCTCCGGATATTTGACGCTTTAGTTCATCGCGTCGATTTTCAGATTCTTTCAACTGTAATTTAGCCTGATCGAGTTCCTCTATTTCCTTTTCCAGCTGTTGGAAAAAATCCTTGCCTTTCCCCGGCATCATCCCGACATGCTCACGTTTAAATTCCTTTAGTTTTTCCTCTGCTTCTATCAGTTTGGATTCATATTCTTTTAACTGCTTGTCAAGAAATTGCTCTGCTGAATCGGAGTCACGTCGGGAATCACCGAGCGCGCCTTCAACAAAAAGGGTTAACAAAGACTGTACTACCGATTTGGCCAATTTAGGATCACTGTTCTCATAGGAAATTGAAAACAGGGACGAACGCTTGTCCTTGCCAATTTTAATATTATTTTTTAATCCATCGATCAGTTCATCCATTTTATTGTCGTCTTTGGCCTTGATATCCATATCTGTCATACGAGCAACCTTCTCAAGGTTAGGTCTGCTAAGTAACGTCCTTGTCATTAATGCAACCTGTGCATTAACGTTAGAACTTACTGCCAAACCTCTTAACAAAGGTTGTAACACTGAGTGTGTATCCACATGTACTCGGGCACTTGCCTTGTACACATCAGGCATACGAGCCACGATTGTCCAGCCAATAATGCATATTACCCACGCACAGGCAATCATGTACCAGCGATAACGCCAGATACCCCTGCTATATGACAGTAACTGGGCAATGATCTCATGCATGAAAGAACCCTGTTTCTACATTTAACAGTTTTGTTATCAATACTGACTTCAAACTAGAACCAGGTTTCTGGAATAATCAGGATATCGCCTGGTTGCATTTCCGCATTTGCTGAAATATCACCATCCTTAATCAAATCATCCAGACGCACATTAAATTGCTGTTGCTTCCCATCTGCCATACGCACAACTGTGGCATCGTTCCCGGAAGCAAATTCAGTTAAACCCCCGACAGCGATCATGACGTCAAGAATACTCATTCCCGCACGATAGGCCAAAGCTTGTGGTTTAGTGGCTTCTCCTACCACACGTATTTGCTGTCCGAAAGGACCAGAAAATTGCGATGCAATAACAGTGACAACTGGATCCTTGATGTATTTGCCCAATATTTTTTCAATATCTCTGGCTAAACGACTTGGGGTCTTGCCTGTTGCTACCAAATCTTCCACCAGCGGTGTAGAAATTTTGCCATCTGGTCGTACCGTGACTGACTGTGAGACTTCCTGATTTCTCCATACAAAAATGTTAATACTGTCTCCCGGACCAATCAGATAGTTGTAATCAGGGAGAGAAATATTTGCTCCTTTAGAAAGCGGAGGATGACTGGCGCATCCGGTCAAAACCATGCCTGCTGCGATCATTACCCATGCTAAAAATATGGAAATTCCTTTCGTTTTCACCGTAAATACCTCCTATTTCATGCGTTATTTTTAAACTTATCGGCCGGAACACCGAGATTTGTTAATGAATATAACAGTATAACTAACTTTCGGTTAGCTTCTTGTATTTTCTTCGATTTTTAGACTGGATACCAGTATTAAGAATGGCGGGCAGGGCGCTTATAACTTATTGTAATATAACGATTTATTTTAAAGCATATTGACTAATAACAATTAGCTTCAGGCAATATGAATCAAGGAGGATGATACAGGGTGTCCCCATAGCTTCCCTTTATCTGTAATCATCTCCCATATATCGCTATTGTTATGATAAATCCGCTCAAGCTCTTCATAGATAACAGCAAAATAGGGTTTTCTGGCATCATTCTCCAATTCTTCTGTTCTTAAGGGCTTGAATTCAAAACCAAATCTGCCTAATAACCGCGCAAGAGACGGTTCCATTAAACATACCCAATGAGTCAAGTTATGATCCAGACTCATGCGAATAACTGCATTTATCAATCCAGCGACTGTATGTGAATAAAGTACTCTATTGTTAATATTTCTTCTATCAACCAATTTACCTTGTTTAAAGATATGAGAGGTGCATGAATTGCTTTCTATGACCCTTCTAAATTGATTTGAAATAGCAAAACGGGATACCTCACCTATGCATTTCCTGTCCACGGCAAGTTCATTAAGTAAACCATCGTATCTCCCCTGAAAGTGCTGTTCTATTGGAAAGGATTGCCTTGAGATGCTCTTTGAAACAACCAACCTGACAGCTCCCAGAGTCTGGTTTGTTGCTTTATGCCTTATGATGCTATGGTCTGCATGATGATCAAATATGTCACTTTCCAGCCCTTGAGGGAAATGTTCCGGATTTTCATATTTCTGCTCCAGACAATACACCTGATAACGGATTTTTAATGCCTCAGTGAGATGTTGAGGGCTATTGACTCTTATTACCTCAAAATGCTCATGAAACTGCTCATATAGAGATTTCATCATGACCTGAATACATATCCCTGTTTAATAATTATTGTTGTATATGACTATTAGGGTAGAAGATAGTTTCATTGATATTTGAAAGGAATAATAAGTATAAAACCCATTGAAAGCAAAAATACTGATTTACTGGATAAATAATTGAATATCAGGATGATTAATAGAGTATTACAGAATATTTACCCTGCGATTTTGCTAACCTTTTGTTTCTCAGGGGCTGGCCAAGTTGTACCATCATCAGTAATAAGCTCCCAAACATCCTTTCTCTGATGGTAAATTCCGGACATTACCTCATTAGCAACCGCAAAACA
Organism: Gammaproteobacteria bacterium; assembly: GCA_029882995.1. Classification (GTDB taxonomy): domain Bacteria; phylum Pseudomonadota; class Gammaproteobacteria; order DAOVJZ01; family DAOVJZ01; genus DAOVJZ01. The sequence goes on from JAOUJV010000021.1 coordinate 3,925, forward strand.
GGGTTGTCTCATACCATGATAGTTCGTAACAGGCCCTATCGCTTTAAACTGAATCCCAAATCTGGTTAATAAACGCAATAATGATGGCTCCATAACTGCGTACCAATATTTGATATTATTATCTGCTGTCATACGCACAATCCCTTGAAATAATCCCAGACTGATATGTGGGAACAAGCGTGACGCTTTTTTATCATTCTTGGCATTTTCAGGATCCGGATAGCTTTCTGTATCTGGACTCACACCAGCAATCGTACCCTGCTCATTCAAACGCTTTTTAAAATCCTTTGAAACAGCAAAACGTGAAATTTCAGCTATCTCATTCCTTGGGATGGTTTTCAGAATATTGTCAATATTCGTTATTGCTTCAGGACAAAATTCCTCTATAGGAAACAAATCGAAAAGATTTTCCTGATTTGGCAAAACCAGACGCACTGTTGCTGCAACCATTTCTGTTCGTCTGTGCTTAATAACACTGTGCACAGATCGTGCATCATAACGATCTATTTCCATTTCATCGGGAAAGTGCTCAGGATTCTCAAAAGAATTTTCGAGACAATAAACCTGATAACGTATTTTGAAAGATTCTTCGATCAGAGCCTGATTACCGGCTTCCTGAACATCAAAATATTCGTGAAACAGTTTTTTTAATGATGGCATCTATATACCCCGATAAACCTTCTCTACCCAATCCTTGCCTTATGTATAATTAACTATGCTGACATCAGGTCACCAGTGTTACTATTATAAAATGATATAGTACCTAAAACCATTTACCAGACTGTCAATCCTGCAAGCAGTTAATTTGATGACTGGTTCACAATTCGGGTCTATTATTACATATATTCATCATTTTTTTTCTTATATTTTAAGTGGTTATCATGCCAAACAAGACTGAATTTTCCTATTCAGAAGCCTTTTCCCGTAACATAGGCTGGCTGCTAAAGGATGAACAGACGCTACTCCAGACCAAAAAAGTCGCCATAGCAGGGCTTGGGGGCGTTGGAGGCAGCCATCTTTTAACCCTGACTCGACTGGGTCTGGGACATTTCCATATTGCTGATTTTGATCATTTTGAGCTGGCCAACTTTAATCGTCAGGCCGGTGCCATTATATCCAATCTGGGAAAACCCAAAATCGATGCACTCGCTTCCATGGCAAAAGATATTAACCCTGAGCTTGATATCACCCTGTTCCCGGAAGGTATCTCACATGACAATCTGGATCACTTTCTTGAAGGTGTTGATATTTATGTAGATGGACTCGATTTTTTTGTACTTGATATTCGGAGAGCAATCTTTAGGCGTTGTGCAGAACTGGGTATACCTGCTGTTACCGTTGCACCACTTGGAATGGGAGCTGCATTACTCAATTTCCTCCCCGAAAAAATGACATTTGAACAATATTTCCAGCTTGATGGTCACACACAGGAAGAACAATATTTGCGTTTCTTGCTAGGGCTTGCACCGGCAATGTTACAAAATGGTTATCTTGTTGCACCCGAGGCTGTTGACCTTGCTTCCAAAAAAGGACCTTCCACGCCCATGGCGTGTGAAATGTGTGCTGGCCTGGCAGGAACACAAGTACTCAAAATACTGCTAGGGCGTGGAAAAATATACTCAGCACCAACAGGACTACAATTTGATGCTTACAAAAACAAGATGAAAAAAACGTGGCGTCCTGGCGGTAACCAGAATCCATTGCAGCAAATTGGTCTTATGATTGGCCGACGTGTCTTTAGGAAAAAATATAATGAGGTAACTGCAAAGGATAATAACCCCACAGTCGAGATGAGTGCTGTTGAAAAAATTATTGATACTGCAAAATGGGCGCCCAGCGGGGATAATACCCAACCATGGCGGTTTGAAATAAAATCAGATGAGTACTTCGTGGTTCATGCCTATGATACAAGGGAGCATTGCGTTTACGATCTTGAGGGCCATGGAAGCCAGCTTGCTATTGGTGCTTTACTTGAAACCATTACTATTGCAGCAAACCATTTCGGATTTAAAGCCACTATCTCACAACGTGAAAACCTGCCGGAAACATCACCTACCTTTGATGTTAATCTTTCTTTAGATTCTAATCTGAAACCAGATCCTCTCTACACATACATACCAATACGCTCAGTGCAAAGACGAGCTATGAAAACACGACATCTTACTGACAGAGAAAAAATGGAACTGGAAAATACAGTTGCTCCCGAGTTCAAGGTAAAATGGCTGGAAGGTTTCAGCAACCGTTTTAAAACCGCTTCTCTGATGTACAAAAATGCCGGTGTCAGATTAACCATGCCTGAAGCTTACGAGGTTCATAAAAACATTATTGAATGGCGAACAAAATTCAGTTATGACCGAATACCGGAAAAAGCATTGGGAATAGATCCACTGCTTACACGAAGTATGGAATGGGCATTGAAGAGCTGGAAACGGGTTGCCTTCATGAACCGCTATATGGCTGGAACTGTTATGCCACGCATTGAAATGGATTTATTGCCAGGTATTGCTTGCGGCGCTCATTTTGCACTTGTTTGTAACAAGCCGCCAGACAACATGAGAGACTATTTACTGGCCGGTAGAAAAATACAAAGGTTCTGGCTAACTGCTACAAAACTGGGCTTACAACTACAGCCAGAGACGACTCCTTTGATTTTTGCGTCTTACCTGAAAAACAATATTACTTTCACTTCCATTAATAAGATTGAAGCACGCTCAAAAAATATCACTGAAGAACTTAAACACTTACTGCAGGAACAAGAAATAACCAAAGTAATGTTTATGGGAAGAATCGGCGCAGGTGAATTACCCATATCCAGATCCTTGCGACTATCACTGAACACTCTTATTCAGTCAAAATAACTATTTTCTATACAAAAAAAACCGCCGCAATAAATTGCGGCGGTTTAATATTACCTCGTTTTGCGAGAAGCGGATTCGAATTATTTACGACGTCCGCTAACGCTCAGACCAACAAGACCAAGGCCAAGTAGAGCTAAAGTAGTAGGTTCTGGAACAAAACTCAGGTTACCTGAACCAGTAATTTTACCGTCAACAAAACTGAATGGTGAAAAACCTTCCAAAACTGTGTTTACACCGTTGAAATCACCGAAGTTCATACCCATAAACAGTGGAGACTGGAAGAAATCATCGCCGTTGCCTGCTGCATTAATATCAGTAGGATCAATCTCAACAAGAACATCGAAATCACCCGCAGCCAATCCTGGGAAGACATGAGCTTCGCCATACATTACACCACCAGGAACTGTTGCACCTACCATAATATCGTCAGCAGTATTGCCAAAAACGAGCGCATCACCAAGACCATCATTATCTACACCACCTACATCACCGAAACTTAGTGTTGTATTAGCATTAGTATCAACCCAAATCTGCATACTGAATGAAGTAAAGCTGACATTAATACCGCCACCAAGACTTGGAGATACAGTACCGCCACCATTAAAAACAGCATACATTTTATAGGTATCGTTGAGGCCAGTTCCTATAACTGGGTCAGACAGTGTTGGGTATCTATACGAACTGAAAAAGCCTGCGCCTTCTTCAGTAAAAGTACCTGTTGCTGGAGCAACTACTGTTTGATCAACCAAAGCACTATAGCTAAAGTCAATGTAATTGGCTGCAAAATTAGCTTGTGGCTCGCCCACACATGATGGACAAACCTGGAAGGTAATCAGTTCTGCATTTGCAGCTGAAGCTGCAAGCGCCAAACTACCTGCCAGTATAAGTTGTTTCGTGTTTAACATTTTCTTTCTCCCAAAAACGAGGTTATTTAAAAAATCAGGTGGGTCTGTGTAAACAATACTCTGAAGATTCCACCATTTGCTTCACATAATGCAACTGGCGTGCCAAGTTAGACTGTTTCTTTATAACTAATTGTTTTTATTAAAAAAATAATATTAGATTACAGTTTTAATTATCCATAATTTCAGGTGAAAATAGAAACTGTAAAATATTTTGACAGTTTAAAATCATCAGCTTCCCACATATATAGGAAATAAAAACCCTTTCTTATTGATTTTTATGGAAAAAACTGGTTTTACTTAATGTAAAAATTGTCAACACATTGGAAATAATACATAAAATCAATATGTTACAGACTGGAGGAATACAAGCTTATAACACTATTTTTTAAGGGTCTTTAATAAGTCGCTTGCCTCTGCTTGTTCCGGGAATGACTGTCCTGACGACAACACCTCACTCAGAAGATTTCCAGCTTCCTCAGCCTTGCCTTGTTTTGCTAGAGCAAGCGCCAAATGATACTGGGTTGTCTTACTCTTGGGGTTTAGTTCATCTGCCTTACGCAATAGATGAGTAGCTCTTCTCAATTGCTTGTTATCTATTAATAACACCCCAAGAGTATCCATGACCATAGGAGACTCAGGTGCCAGCTCAAGTGCTCTTTCAGCATAACCAATCGCCTTATCCAATTCCTTCGTTCTAAAGAGCCAGGCTAGATTATTAAGCACCAGAACACTGTTTGGTTTAAGCTCCTTCAACTTCAACAACACAGACTCGGCTTCATTCAACTGACCAAATGATTGGTAGGCGTTTGATAATTGCATCCAGCTATTTATATCTTCCGGGTGTTTGTCTAGCCAGGCTTTTAATGTATCCAACCCACCCTTTTTATCACCGGCAACCCATTGTGCTTGTGCCAAACTAATAACCAATTTACTATTTTCATGCAATTTCAATGCCTCACGGAATAACCCCACTGCTTTCCCTGCATTATTCTGTCTCAATTCAAGTTCAGCTTCCAATCCTATAATCTCAGGATTATCTTTGTGTCTTTCCTTCAGTGCCTGTAACTGCTTCATTGCCTCATTTATCTTACTTTCACTGGCATAAAGTCTTATTAGAGCAAAATGAGAAAGCAGATGCTCTGGATCATTTTTTAATGCCATCTCAAGATATTTTCTTGAACTTTTATTATCATCAGAAGCTATAAACGTTTTTGCCAGTTCATAGTAAGCAGATGCAGAATTAATATCGATTGAGACTAATTTTTTATACGTTTGTCTAGCACCTTTTATATCACCAATAGCCAGCTGGGCTTCACCCATCGCTGAAAGTAAACCCGAATGCTCTGGAAATTTATTATAAATATCACGTACAGTATTCAAAGCCTGTAATGGCTGACCAAAACGTGTGTAATATCGCGCCAACAGTATCCGCGGTGTTAATGCAGTCGGGTGTTTCTCTACAGCTCGGTCAAGCCATGTATACACCTGCTCACTATCTCCTTGGTAAGTTGAAAGCTCGGCTAATTTGAGCATCGCTCTTAATTCATTACTGTGATGTTCAAGCACCTGTTCATATAATTTTTTTGCTTGCTTGATGTTGTTGGATTTTACCGCATTGACAGCCAAGTAATGTGATGCATCCGGATCCCCTGGATTTATTTCAAGTGCTTTTTTAAAGGCCCTGATTGCAGAATCTTCATCTTTCATTGCCTGATAGGTTCTTCCCATCATTTTGTATGGCGATGCTGACTCAGGCTCTTTACTTACCAATTTATTGGCTACTTCTAATGCCTTGTCATAATTCTTTTGCGTCATATGTGCCAAATGAAGAGCAATATCATCAGCATCAGCTTTATCATCCAGATCGACAGCCACTTCCAGCTGACTAATGCCTTGCTCAGATTTGCCTTCTTTCAATAATCCCAACCCAAGATGTAATCGATTTGCTGAGGCAGCCGGATTCAACTCCACTGCCTTTTCAAGATACTCAATCCCTTTTTGTGTATCTCCCCTAAGGGTATAAACCCTTCCAAGAATTGAATATATCTGGTCATCTTCAGGCGCTTTTTTAATAGCTGGTGAAATCACTGCCTCTGCACTATCAAAATCACGTTTACGTAAATAAAGTGTGGCTAACAACTTCCTTACTGGAACATAACCAGGATATGCATTAAGAGTTTTATTCAGATACGTTTCAGATTGCTCGGAATTTCCAAGCATATATTGTGCTGCTCCAAGTAAATAATTTGATGGGGCATGGGTACTCCATGTTTTTAATACCTGTTCAAATTTTCCTGCTGCATCAGAAAACTTTGATTGCTTGAAAAGTAAAACACCATGCACATACATAACAAGAGGATGTTTCGAAGCCACCTGATTTAAAATATTTATATCAGCATTTGCCCCATCAAAATTCTCCAAATTCACACGTGTTAGCGCGCGTTGAACCCTTGCATCATTGCTATATTGATTTATTTCTATTGCTTTTGAGTATTTTCTTTCAGCTTCCTCTAATTTTCCTGCAGCAAGACTTAAGTCACCTGACAGTTTCCAGGCCTTCATTGAGTTTGGTGATATTTCAGTTACTTCATCTATTATTCTGGTAGCCACCTCAATATTTAAATGTTTCATTTCATAACGTGCGATACCTAATTTGGCAGAAATTGATTCAGGATCTATTTCAAGAGCCCTTAGGAATTCCTGCTTTGCACTATCCAGCTTTTTTTGAACCAAATAGACTTCGCCTCTCAAGGCAATAATCTCTGACTGAAGTCTTTCCGGATAACGATCTGAATTTATTATTTCACTCAGTAATTCATCATATTTATGTTGCAATAATAATGAACGTCCCAGTGAAATTATTATTGATTCATATGAAACACCAGATTTCAGAGCATGACGTAATTCCTTCTCTGCATGAGCACCCAAACCCAAATCAATATAAACATCTGCAAGCAACCAACGCGCCTCTGCATTCGATGGATTCTTTTGTAACGCATTTTTAAATTCTATAATGCTGCTTTTTATTTCTCCTTTTTCATAGAAAATCTTGCCTTTCTCTATATGTTGTTTATCTGTTAATTCAGAACCACAACCGAGAATGAATAAAACAACAATAAATAGAAATCCATTTTTCATGTATGACATTTTCATTTTTCCTACCATGCTTGTATCAGATCAATTATGGTTAATATTAAGGTATTGATTTATTTTGCAAGACCACTGCCAAATGTTGTGGCTTTAATTAAAACAGTCATTTAGATAATTGCTCCAGAGTTATATCAGGATAATACAGGGTGCGATTATGGCCTTAAAAAGACATTGCCCACACTAGCAGAGCTGCATATCTATACCATATTTTATTGGAACAGTTATATAGCTACTCTTCTCTATCATCTTCTTTACTTTATCTAAATCCTTGAAAGATGGGTGTTGCTTTAAAATGCGTTTTAATTCGTTATTTGCCTCATTATGCCGACCTGCTTTATTTAATGCCACTGCCAGATGATATCTAATATCTGGTAGATGAGGTGCTTTTGAAATAGCCTCTTGCAAATAGACCAGACCTTTCTCTATTTTTCCTTGCTCAACAAGTATCCATCCATAAGTATCTAGAATCTCAGGTATATTAGCGCCTTTTTTATATGCGCGCTCTGCATATATAAGCGATTTACTGTCACCCATTTTATGGTAAATCCAGGCAATATTATTTAATGCCACAAGATTATCTGGTTGGGCTTCAATGATTTTAATATAGTGTTCTGTTGCATCTTTATATTCACTGTCACTATCAAGGGATGAAGCCAGCACCATTCGAGCAGAATGGTCTTCTGGAGATTTTTCAAGCCACATAGTAATGGCTTCAGTCTTGCTTTTTAATTCAAGCCTGTCTCTTGTCTGATATAACCTGATTGCAAGCCTTGATGACATTTGTTTTTTAAATGCAGTTGAATACGCGATTTCTGCTTCATTATATTTTTTTCTTTCAAATAGAATATCACCTTCCAGCTCATATATTTTATGCGTTTCCGGATCAAGTTTTTTTATTTTTTCTATATATTCAAGTGCATCGGCTATATTCCCTGTTTTACCTTTAATTTCTGCCATTACAGCCAATGCCGGGATGTATTCAGGATTGAGAGTTAATGCTTTATTCAGGTTCTCGATAGCATCTGATGTGTTTCGTGTTTTATTTTGTACAAGTGCCAGTAAAAAATAGCTCTCATAAAAATCAGGCTTGAGTTCAATTAACTTTCTAAAGCTCGTTATTGCACTTGAATCCTTGCCTGCCTTTTCCTGTACTGTGCCAGCCAAAATTAATACTGCAGGGTCTTTTGGATGTTTATCAAGTAATTCTCTGACAATTGCCAATGATTTTAGTTGCTCGCCTTGCAAAAGATGGTACCTTGCCAACATTGCGTTGGGCTCTATCGCATCAGGGTTTGTGCTGACTGCTGTATTTAATAGTGAAACATATTTTTCTTTATCACCTCGCTGGAATGCAATCTGCGCCAAACCCAACAAGCTATTAATATTTTTATTATCAAATTCAAGCACCTTATTAAAATACTTTTCTGCCTCTAAAATATTATTTTCAATTAGTTCCAGCTTCGCCAGATTTATATATGCCGCCGTATAATCGGATTTAGCCTTGATCGCATCATTATAAAACTGCCGCGCCTTGTCTTTTTCATTTTTTCCGGCATAAGCTGCTCCCAGCAAATTATACGCCAACGGGTTGTCCGGCATTTTTTCTCTGAGGTTGTTTGCTGCCTCTATCGCATCGTCAAATCTCTTATTCTTCAGATTTATCATTACAATCAGGATATCTGCCTGAAACAATTCCTGATTATTGTTTGCTGCTGTTTCCAATAAACTGATTGCCTGATCGGTATTTCCACCGGCTAACTTTCCAAGAGCCAGCTGTGTATGTATTTGCGCATTGTCAGGAGCCAGTTCTGAAGCCTTTTCAAAATAATAAGTCCCTTTATCTATATCACCCAGTTGCATATACGTAGTACCAGCAAGAGTTAATAATTGTAAGTCATTCTGATGTTCTTCAAGAATTGGTTTCAATATCTCAACAGCATATCTCGCTTGACCAAGCTTAATATGTATTGATACAAGCATTTTCTGTGCTCGCAAATCAGCTCTATTTATCTTCAAATAACGAGAAAGTTGATCTTCAGCCTGAACATATTCTTGTAGTGAATAATGAACAGTGCCTAACAGAAAATAGGATGAAGGAAATGATGGCGCTATCTTTTGAACCAGATAAAGAACATTCTTCGCAGATTTTAATTCATCCTTACTGACATGTATTACTGCCCTGAGGTAGTTTGCAAAAGGATGATTTGGGTATTGCTGTCTTACCAGTTCTATTGATGCTAACGCTTTATCAAACTGTTTCAATGAGATATTAACCGAGGAAAGTCCCAGTAATGCCTGTATGTTTTCTGGTTCAATCGTAATTATATTTTGGTAGACATGCATGGATTCATTAGATTTTCCCTGTTCTCTCAGCCATGATGCCTTGATGAGTAATGCTTCAGTATTTTCAGGGGAAAGCGATAATACATTATCAATAGATAATTTTGCCTCTTCCAGTTTTTTATCACTATGTAATAAATATGCCTTTATAATGTGAGCCTGAATATTATTTGGATTAGAGGAAAGCATGCTGTTTATTATATCCTCTGCTTCAGATCGCCTGTTAGATCCTAATAGCGCTTTTGCCCGCATAACTGCTATTTCAGGTACAATGACTTTTTCTTCAGATAATATCTGATCTGTTTTTTTAATCACCTTGTCATAATTATTTTGCAACAGCCATGATTTTATTAGTTCAGGAGTAATATCCTGTTGATAACCGTGTTTTTCAAGATAAAGAACCTCTTTTTCAGCCAATGATCCTATGCCCATCTTGAGATAGGTTCTTGCAAGGAGATATCTTGCGTTCAAATCTTCCTTATTATCCTGTAGAGCATTCTTTAGCTGTATAACTGCAGACTTGTACTTTCCTTGCTTAAAATATTCCTGCGCATCATTATAATAATGTGTTGTGGTAGCTGATAATGCCACCTGATATGGCATGTATATAATTAAAATCAATAATGTTCTGCATAACACAGACACTCTAGAATATCCCATCATATATAATTTCCGAATTTAAAATATAAAAGTCAGTTTTTAAGATCGTATTTATTCATCAAACTATAGAGGGTGGGGCGCGTGATTCCTAACATGTCTGCTGCCAGCGACATATTATTATTTGCATGACCAATTGCTCTGATTAACGCCATACGCTCGGCATTTTCCCGGACATCCTTCAGGTTCAGTGACATATCTTCATTTTCATTATATGCAAGCTCCAGATCTTCTGCTGTTATTTTCTTTCCTTCACACATAATAACTGCTCGTTTCAATTTATTTTCTAGCTCCCTCACATTCCCTGGCCACTCATGTTTTTCAATGGCTGACAATGCATCTTTGCTCAAACCTTTAATCTGTCTCCCCTGCTCCTTGTTAAATTTGTCCAGAAAATATTTTGCCAGTAGAACTGAATCACCAATTCTTTCACGTAATGGTGGAATTCTGATTGGAATTTCGCTTATTCGGTAATATAAATCTTCCCTGAACTCTCCAGCACTGATCATCGATTCGAGATCCCTGTGTGTCGCACAAACTACTCTGACATCCACAGGTATTTCCTTCCGACCACCAACACGTTCAATGATTCTTTCCTGAAGAAAGCGGAGCAATTTTACCTGCAGCGACATAGGGATATCCCCTACTTCGTCAAGGAAGAAAGTCCCTCCATTTGCTGTCTCAATTTTTCCCGGTGTGGTTTTTGTTGCGCCTGTAAAAGCACCTTTTTCATAACCAAATAATTCACTTTCAAGCAAGGTTTCAGGAATTGCCGCGCAGTTAATAGCCACAAAACTTTCAGATGCACGTGGGCTAAGATTATGTAATGCTCTTGCAACAAGTTCCTTACCTGTCCCACTTTCGCCATTAATTATGGTTGTAGCATTCGTAGGTGCAACTTTTGAAATCGTCTGACATACTTTTGTCATTTCTGTACTGGAAGCAATTATTCCCTTCAAAGGTGAATCTGGAGTATTTTTTATTAATTCCCTGTTTTCTTTTTCCAGCTCATGAACAACATATGCGCGATCAATAATCATTCCGAGAATTTCGGCATCAATCGGCTTCTGATAAAAATCATAGGCGCCCAGTCCAATTGCCTTAACCGCATTATCACGGTCATCATTGCCGGTAACGACAATAATTTTTGAATCAGGTGAAATTTCAAGAATCTGCTCAAGAGCTGCAAGTCCTTCAGAGACATTTTCCGGATCTGGCGGCAACCCAAGATCCAGTGTTATCACTGGAGGTAATTCCGCCTTAACATATTCCAGTGCTTCTTCCCTGTTGCCTGCCATTGCTACATCATAGCCTTCAAAACACCAGCGAAGCTGACTTTGAATGCCGGTATCATCTTCAATAACCAGCAGTTTTTTCAAATTTTTCTTCGGTTTACTCAATTTATTCTCCGGCAATTTTCTAGCATATCATTATTGAACATTGTGTAATGGTAACCTGACCTGAAAAAGAGTACCCTTACCAGGTACGCTACTTACATCCAGCTCTCCTCCCAGTGATGATATATATTCCCTGCTTTCATATACACCTATCCCCATTCCTGCATTCCCTTTTGTTGTATCAAAAGGCTTAAATAATCTTTCCTTGATAAAATCTTCGTCCATTCCACATCCATTGTCCTCAATGTCTATTATGGCATTATCACCATATACATCCAGACGAATCTTGACCCAGCCATCAGACGTTGTGGCTTCCTGTGCATTTTGTAGCAAATGCGAAAGAACGGATGCCAGACGTTCACGATCTGCAATCACATTAATACCATGCCTTGCAAACTCTACTTCCGGTGCAGGTGTTTTAACGGATGCCAGATCGGAAATGTTACTTAATAACTTAACCATATCAATAGATTTGGCTGAATCCTTCTTTGTGCTGTCATCTTGTTTAAGCTGACCTAAAAGCTTGTTCATTCTGTTAACAGCATTCTGTACGGTGTATACCGCATCCTTCATGAATTCTGGATTTTCTATATGCCTTTCTGCATTTTTAACAACCAGACTCAATTGGGCTACAACATTTTTGATATCATGAACAACAAATGCTGATAACCGGTTAAATGCCTCAAACTGCCTGGCATCAGCAAGTGCCTCAGATGCATCAAGCAAGGCAAGATAACTTGCCGCCTGTCGACTCGCTGCTTTTAACAAGTCACTATCTTCCCAGTTGAATGTTCTGGCAGAACGCGGTCGCGTGAGAACGATAAAACCCATCACCTTTTCCATTCGCATTAACGGAATTATGAGCCAGGCAGATTTCAGTTCTGCAAGCCATGGTGGTAATTTAAGCTCATCATACATTTCCGGCTCATCATAATATTCATCAAGATCGATAATCCATTGTGTCTTTTCAAGAAAAACGATCAGTGATTCAGTATTGAATACTTTTTCTCTGACACTTACAGGAAAATTCCAATGTGTAACAAGCTGATAACTATTATTGTCCCGGGTCAACCACAGCATCCCACCTGGGCTTTCTACAATCTCCGCAACCGCTTCAATTGCCCTCTCCCTGAAGCGTCTGTCCGGTCTGTCCATTGACAATGTCTTCGTGAACCGAGTCCACTCGTCTCGGTAATCATATTTATAATTATAAAAATGTTTATTGAGAAAGACCTTTATTTTTGCCCTGACTGTTCCTGAAAACATTAAAAGAAACAGAACTACCATGGCACCAAACATAAATGTTATCTGCGCCACTCCTCCCCATGTTCCACCATAATCTCTTATATAATAACCGCCAGCTGCCATGATAAGCAGGTAGAAACCGGCACCAAGAAGTGCGGTTGTATGAAAAACAATATGACGGGATACAAACACCTGTAATGACCATTTTGGATTTCTTGCCGCAGTCACCGCAATTAATGGAACAACAAGGGCATTGATTGCTCCTCTGGTACTCCATAATTCCATATTTATATTTTTATACAGCAGAGCATTTGAATACAGGAAAAAATCATACGCAAATATGCCTCCGACACCCAGACACAGGAATTTTATCGACCATCTTTCATCCATTTTGGTATTTCTGAAAAGCTGTTCTATAAGAGCAAGTCCGGTTATTGCCATCAACACATATCCAAACATTGTTATTTCAAAACGAAGATCTGTTGACCTGATTAAATTACCTACAAAAGGATAGACAATGGAAAAAATACATAGGCCATAAACAGCAAGCTCAAAGAACCTGATTGTTTTGTTTTTCTCGCCATGCTCGCTCAGAAGGGGATGCAATAATTTCAATAAGAATGCATACCAGACAAGATAACGAACAGATTCAAGGAAATAATATAATCTCTGTAACAAGTCAGGATTCGAGCCACTGGCAGACAAATAAGCAGCAACACTGGCCCATAACACCATTACGGATACGGCAACAACCAGCAGTATTCCCTGCAATCTTCCACGCCAGCTTGTCATTAGCAAGATACCCAGCATGGCAAAAAAGACTGCTGCAGTAGAATAACTAAAAGTACTTATCTGATTTTGTGCTATCAATTTATACACTCAATTAAGAATAATTCTGCTATCGGGCACCTTTTCCCCATAAAATAACTTCCGCCGTCTGAAAAAGAATCATAAGATCAAGAAACAGACTGTAGTTCTTTACGTAATAAAGATCGTATTGTAATTTTTCAATTGAATCATGTTCTGATGCACCATAGGGATACATGATTTGTGCCCAGCCGGTTATGCCCGGCTTTACACGATGGCGCTCCGCAAAATAGGGGATTTTATCTGACAGTTGCTCTACAAACATGGGACGCTCCGGCCTTGGTCCTACAAAACTCATGTCTCCGCGCAGAACGTTGATTAATTGTGGAAGTTCGTCAATACGTACTTTACGGATAAATTTTCCAATCCTTGTCACTCTTGCATCATTTTGTTGTGCCCATTGAGCAACACCGTCTTTTTCAGCATCGACACACATACTGCGGAACTTCATTACCTGAAACAGCCGCCAGTTTTGCCCAACACGAACCTGTCGATAAAAGATCGGCCCCCTGAATCCGCTTTCCATCCATATTGCCAGAGCTGTTAATACAATGATTGGAAAAGTCAGTACCAATATAATGAAGCTAACACTGATATCAAACGCGCGTTTTGTATATTCTCGTGTAATACCTTTATGAAATCCTTCTGAAAAAATAAGCCAGCTTGGGTGTAATGAACTGAGAATCAACTTGCCCATCTGACGTTCAAAAAAAGTCAGCTTATCCACGACCTGAATACCACTCATCTTGCAGTCGAGAATTTCCTCAACCGGAAATCCTTTTCTTCTGTCATCAACAGCAATCACTATTTCATCAATCTGGTGTTGCTTGCAAAACTCAAGCAAAGTACTTTCGAGAGGCATGACCCTGCTTTGATCAACAATATCATGATCGCCTTTCATATGGACAAAACCGACAACGCGTGACCCACGCAAATCACTGCTTCTGCGAAGCTGTGCAATTGATGAGGCACGTTTACCTGTACCTAATACCAGAATTCTTCTTTTTAGTGCTTCCTGATCAACCAGTTTTAAAAAAGCAACCCGGGAAAATGCAATACCGGTTATGGCAAACAGTACGGCATAACCAAATGCGCCTCTACCAAGAAACAAGGGGGGTGAAAAATAAAAGACCATGCTCAACAGGATCAAGCCCAAAACAAAGCTGGCTCCCATTCGGATCAACATGCCCTCAATACCCTCTCGCAGATCACGCTGGTACAGCCCCATTGACGTCATTGTTGCAATCATAATCAGGCAAAACACCAATGCCTTGGGTAAAAGTGGTTCGACCGGGACTGTCATACCAGTGCCGGTATCTGAAAAACGCACCTCTACGGCAAGATAAATGGAAAGCGATAAAATGACTGCCTCTGTCATTAATAACAGAAGTAATGATTTATGAATGTAATGACCAAAGATACGAAACATACTTTATGCAATTCTCAAAATCAGGACTTATCCTAAGTCGAAGTTCTAAATACAGATTAAGCTGGTGCGGTAAGTTTTATTAATCATATTGCCATCCTGGCAACGCACCTAACTAAATAATTTCCCTCATTTTTTAGATGAATTTTCGACACAAAGTGTCAGGATCTTTAACACTTTGAGAGTTATGGGTGTTTTGACCAGCATCATCTCTAACAGGATATCTGGAATGAGCTATATCATAACTCTTTGTTACTAAAAGAAAAAGTACTGTTGTTAAAATTTTGATTCAGTATGTGCAAAACACTAATATATAAAGAAATATCCTTTAAATTCATAATGTTATATATGACAATAAATAAAAATATATCGTATTTAAACTTCAGAAAATTACCTAACAAGACGAGAACCCATGAATCTGTTATATTCCTGCGCCTTTATGAGGGTATGTTTCCTGACAAAAGGCACATCAATTTTGTAATAATTTTTCTGAGTAGGTGTAAAAATAATCATGAAAATCAGTATCTTTGGCTCAGGTTATGTCGGGCTGGTAACAGGTGCTTGCCTAGCAGAAGTAGGTAATGACATTCTATGTGTCGATATCGATAAAAATAAAATCGATTTGCTCAATAGTGGTGGTATTCCTATTTTTGAACCGGGTTTAGACAAGCTGGTGAAACATAACATTGAGCAAGGACGACTCCGTTTTACCAGTGATATACAGGAAGGAGTTGAACATGGGCTTTTCCAGTTTATTGCTGTTGGCACGCCGCCAGATGAAGACGGTTCAGCCGATCTGAGCCATGTACTCGCCGTAGCCAAAAGCATTGGTGAATATATGGAAAGTTACCGAATCATTGTGAATAAATCCACCGTACCTGTTGGTACTGCTGATAAGGTAAAAGAAGCAGTATCTGTTGAACTCAACAGCAGAGGAAAACAAATTGAATTTGATGTCGTTTCTAATCCCGAGTTTCTGAAAGAAGGCGCGGCCATTGATGATTTCATGAAACCGGATCGTGTAGTAATCGGTACTGATAACCCACGTACAACCGAACTATTACGTGAACTCTATTCTCCGTTTAATCGTAATCGTGATCGTATTGTCAGTATGGATGTTCGTTCGGCAGAACTGACCAAATATGCCGCTAATGCTATTCTTGCCACCAAGATCAGCTTTATGAATGAACTGGCGAATATGGCCGAAAAACTGGGTGCTGATATTGAACAAGTGAGATTAGGTATCGGTGCAGATCCACGCATTGGATACAAATTTATTTATCCTGGTTGCGGCTATGGCGGCTCCTGCTTCCCCAAAGATGTACAAGCTCTGGAAAGAACCGCTAATGAAATTGGTTATAATGCTGAATTACTGAGAGCTGTTGAAAATGTTAATAACAAACAAAAAGAACGTTTGTTTGATAAAGTTTCAACTCATTTCCAACACGATCTTTCCGGTAAGACATTTGCAATATGGGGATTGGCTTTTAAACCAAATACTGATGATATGCGTGCAGCACCTAGCCGTACTCTGATGGAGGCTCTGTGGAAAAACGGTGCCAAGACCAATGCCTATGACCCAGAAGCAATGGATGAAGCAAGACGTATATACGGTAAAACTAATAGTCTAAAATTATGTAAGTCCCCTTATGAAGCACTTGAAAATTCCGATGCTTTAATTATTGTCACTGAGTGGAGTGTGTTCCGAAGCCCTGATATGGAACGGATAAAGAAAAATTTAAAACAGCCTGTTATTTTTGATGGTCGTAATCTGTTCGAACCAAAACAAATATCTTCCGAAGGATTCATTTACTACGGAATCGGGCGTGGAAATAATTAATAAATTATTGTAATAATTCAGAAAGGCATTTTTTATGTTTAAGCTTGATAAAAGCACAATTGGTATCATCGGTCTGGGCTATGTTGGTTTGCCACTTGCGGTCGAGTTTGGTAAAAAATTCAATACTATTGGTCTGGACATAAATGCCAGTCGTGTTGCTGAACTAAAATCGGGTAAAGACAGTACGCTTGAAGTAGAACCTGAAGAACTGGCGCAAGCTAGCCAACTGACCTACACAAGTAATGTTGATGATCTGAAGGCATGCAATGTTTATATTGTTACTGTTCCGACACCGATAGATGATCACAAACGACCGGACTTGTCACCTCTGGTTTCTGCGAGCCGTACCTTGGGCCAGATTATTAGTAAAGGTGATGTTGCCATTTTTGAATCGACTGTTTACCCCGGTGCAACAGAAGAAGTCTGTATTCCAGTGATTGAGGAACTGTCCGGTCTGACCTATAACAAGGATTTCTTTGCCGGTTATAGTCCGGAACGCATCAACCCTGGTGACAAAGAACATCGCGTTTCAACTATTCTGAAAGTCACTTCCGGCTCTACTCCCGAAGTAGCTGACTTTGTTGATGAACTCTATCGCAGTGTTATCACTGCAGGGACACACAAGGCCAGCAGTATTCGTGTTGCAGAAGCCGCCAAGGTGATTGAAAACACACAGCGTGATGTCAATATCGCGCTGATTAATGAACTTGCAATCCTGTTCAATAAGCTCGGCATTGATACACTGGAGGTGCTGGAAGCTGCTGGCACAAAATGGAATTTCCTGCCCTTCCGTCCCGGCCTTGTTGGAGGACACTGTATTAGTGTGGATCCCTATTATCTGACTCACAAGGCACAGGAAATTGGTCATCAACCGGAAGTTATCCTCGCTGGCAGACGCATTAATGATGGTATGGGTGCCTATGTAGCGGAACAAGTTGTGAAATTAATGATGCGTAATCGTATGCAGGTAGTTGATTCAAATATTCTGATTATGGGTTTTGCCTTTAAGGAGAACTGCCCGGATTTGCGCAATACCCGCGTAGTTGACATCATCAAGGAATTTGAAGGCTACAATGCCAATGTCAGTGTTTATGACCCATGGGTCAGCAAGGAAGAAGCTGTTCATGAATATGGTATTACACCTATCGATAAACCTGAAAAAGGAAAATACGATGCCATTATTCTTGCCGTTGCGCATGATCAGTTCCGTAATATGGGAATAAAACAAATTCGTGAACTGGGTAAAGCCGGAACAATTGTTTATGACATCAAATATGTATTACCTAAAGAAGATGTGGATGCACGTCTCTAAATTCCAACCCTGAGGTTTTTCAATGAAAGTATTAATTACCGGCTCTGCAGGTTTTATTGGTTCAGCTCTTTCATTACGTTTGCTGGAACGTGGCGATACTGTGATTGGTATCGATAACCTGAATGACTATTACGATGTTAACCTGAAGAAAGCCCGACTTGCCCGCACACTGGATCACAAAAACTATATCGAGGCTCGTATTAATCTGGAAGATCGTGAAGCCATTGCCGCATTATTTAAAAAACATAAACCAAATCGTGTTGTAAATCTGGCAGCACAAGCCGGTGTTCGCTATTCATTAATCAATCCACATTCCTATGTTGATACCAATCTGGTAGGATTTGTAAATATTCTTGAGGGTTGCCGTCATAATGATGTTGAGCATCTCGTCTATGCCTCATCAAGCTCGGTTTATGGTGCCAATACCAATATGCCGTTCTCGGTACATGACAATGTTGACCACCCCGTGAGTTTGTATGCAGCAAGCAAGAAAGCCAACGAATTAATGGCGCATACCTATAGTCATCTTTACCAGCTACCCACAACAGGATTGCGCTTCTTTACCGTCTACGGTCCCTGGGGCAGACCCGACATGGCTTTGTTCATGTTTACCAAAAATATTCTGGAAGGCAAACCGATTGATGTATTCAATCATGGCAATCATCGCCGTGACTTTACTTACATTGATGATATTGTCGAAGGTGTTATTCGCACACTGGATAATATTGCTGCACCCAATCCAGACTGGTCAGGCGACAATCCTGATTCAGCCACCAGTTATGCCCCATACAAACTGTATAACATTGGCAACAACAATACTGTCGAGTTAATGCGTTATATTGAAATACTGGAAGAATGTCTGGGGAAAAAGGCGGAAAAGAACATGCTTCCACTGCAACCGGGTGATGTTCCTGCCACCTACGCCAATGTAGATGATTTAGTGAAGGATGTTGATTACAAGCCAACCATGAAAGTAGAAGAAGGCATCAAAAACTTCGTTGAATGGTACAAGGACTATTTCAAAGTCTAGGAAATGGTGCCGGCACGAGGAGTCGAACCCCGGACCTACGGTTTACAAGACCGTTGCTCTACCAACTGAGCTATGCCGGCTAAACATATTTAAACCTACGGGACCAACCCCGGTAGCAGGGGCCAGAAAGGCGCATATTCTATAGAAATTTGGTCACTAAAAACAGGCCTAAAATGAGAAATTGGGGTATGGATTTCGACCTTGTGCCAATTGTTCCAAAACGTGCTTTTTAGACTTCACAGGCCGACTCCAGGCTCGGCCCAACCGTCTCTATCTCAAATTCCCAGTCACGGATGCCTCCTTCCATCGAAAGGGCCTCAATGCTGTTCTGAGCCAGTAACATGGCGGCGATAGCACTCCGGTTACCAGAATGGCAATAAATCACGTATTTTTTGGCTTTGTCGAGCTCACCTATGCGATCCCTCAATTCATAAAGTGGTATCAAAATCGAACCTGGAATATGCATTTCGTCATATTCTTCTGCATAGCGCACATCAATCAGTCCATAGTCATGATCCAGCATGGTACGGGCCACCTTAGATGGAATTGTCTTGACCAGTTCCTTACCGATTAATTCTCCAAAATCATCCTTCCCCAACACCAGCAGGGTGCCATCCTGCGTCATGCGTACGGTCTCATCCCGTGCCTTACCCGAAATCAGTGCATCACTGCCAAACGTATCCCCCATACTCAATTCGGCCACCTTCTTGGGTGAATCATCATATAAACCCGTCTGGAACGCCTCAGCCGTTCCCGTAACAATCACATAAAATGAATCACCTGCTTCACCCTGTCTCACCACCTCTTTACCCGCTTTCACACTCTTGTGCTTCATGCGTTTGAAGGCTTCTTCCACCGCAAACAGGGGCATTCTTCTGAATACCAGTGAGTTACGAATAAACTCGAGTTGATCATGTAAGGTCGTGTCGTAGTCTTCTGTGAAATGAACCATTTCATCCCAGGAAATCAGTTCATCCAGCAAGTCACGATCGGCATGACACAAAATGGAATTATCACGCGCCAGAATCGTACAACTCTCCGGAGCATGAGGCAGAATGTAGGGACGTTTACTGGTGTCTTTGGAGCCATGCAGGGTCCGGACCACACCGGAATGTGTTAATTCAAGGCAACCTTCCACAACATAAAGATAATCGTGACTGACACCACCTCGCATCTGAAAAATTTCACCCTCCCGCAACTGGATAAAACGCAAGACACTGGAAACTTCTGCCAGCCGTTCCTCTGATAACAAGGTGAAGGGCATATAATGCTTGGTAAGGGTTTCTAGAATCTGATCCCATTTAACGCTTTTCACTATTAACTCCGAAAAATTCAATACTATTCCCTGAAATTAATAGCGGCTATTAATAGTAAAAATAAACCCCTTCAATGGGCTTCATTGAATCAATTTATTTATATCTATATAACTTTATGTTTACAAAGGTGTTTTATGGGCAGGGAACACGCGAACGCATGACATCAGGATATTCATTGGATAGCTTTTGCCACAGCTCAGGAGGGACAGAATGCTGCACTTTTTCCTCAAACTCGACCAGATAAATAGCACGCTTACGAAAATGCTCAATCACACTGATATCATAACCCAGCTCCTTGAGTTCTGCTGTCCTGCGATCAACCGCCGGACGTGTCTGGTATAAACCGAGGACAACCGTATTTTCAATTCCATCCACTGTCACAATGGCATAATCCTCAATTTTTTTCTTTTTCAAATCCTCGATTGATCGTCTTGCTTCATCAAGACTACCTGTCGATGGCAAAAACACCAGATAACCCAGCTTGTCTTTTTCTTCTCCAACACGTTCTTCTGCATCAATGCCGGATTCACGAAAAACAGCCGCCATTTTTTCAGCATCTTCAAGATTAGGGAAAGAAGATAAGGCATAACAGGCCGCTGGCATCTCACGACCATCAGGACGATTAGGTCGTTTTTTACGACTACTCAAATTTTCAACTTCACTTAATAAAACAAGATTCTCACCTTGTATTGGCGGTAGCTTTGACAAATCAATTTCAACTTCAGATTCATAATTTATTTGCCAGACAAAAAAGGCAATATTGAGAATGACGAGTACACCAAATAGCCACTTCATTACCTGTCTCCCGCCGCTTTTGCCAATCCCTGTAATACCAGATCAGGCACATGCTGATATGACTCATCCAGCATGGGTATTAATTGTGTTGCATCCCCACCTGTAATTAAAACCTGAACAGGTGCTGGCAACGTTTCTCTCACCAGATTCATTGTTTGATTAATCATCCCCACTATCGCATTGTATGTACCCGAATAAATTGCGTCTTCTGTATTCTGCGCCGGACATGGAATATCATTTACCTGCTTTTCCGACTTGAAACTCTCAACACTGATCTCATGCGTGTCTTTTATTAATGATGATCGCATCATATTCAGACCCGGGGCAATAACACCTCCAAGATGCTGCCCCAGATTATTCATTATATCTAGCGTAATAGCTGTCCCTGCATCAATCACCATCACCGCATCCTGTGTCAGTGATCGTGCCCCAATCAGAGCCAGCCAGCGATCAACACCCAGCTTCTCTGGTTCAGTATAGCCATTAACAACACCGCTCGCCTCTGATTGAGAATGCAAAAATATCACCGGGCAACCCCAGCCGGTCTTCACCCATTCCTGAAACGGAACAGCAAACCGGTCACCCACCACGTTGGAGACCAGTACCCTGTCAGGAATCTGACTATTTCCCCATATCGAATCAAAAAGTATTACTGGGTTATTAAAATTTTCATGTAATACAGAATTCATTAGATCCAAAGTGCCGGATCCACTATTGATCCATTTGATCGAACTGTTACCCGTATCAATTAATAAATCCATCTGTTATCTCATTGTCCTTAAACTGACTTCACCAGAACTGAATCGTCTGACGCCATCTTCCGTCTTGAGTAACAATGCCCCTTGTTCATCAATGCCCTCAGCACGTCCGATAATATGCCCATCCTGTACCTGCAAAACAACTGTCTGACCACGACACAAATCGAGTCTTTGCCAGTCTGCCATAAAAGGTTCAAAACCTTTTGCCTGAAATTTGTCATAGGCAAGCAATAATGCCTCAATCAATGTAGCTGTAAAATGATTACGTGATATCGCATTTGAATGTGAACATATATCCGTCCAGGGTTGATCGATTTCTATTCCTGCTTCTGTTGGCATACTGTAGTTAACCCCGATACCGGAAACAATATAACAAGGTCCTGAGTGCTCACCGGCAAACTCAAGTAATATCCCACCCAGTTTGCGCCCGTCTAACAAAATATCATTGGGCCATTTCATGCCTACACCGGTTAATCCAAAATTTTCAATTACTCTGGCCGTTGTTACACCGGCAACCAGACTCAAGGTTGATAATGCATCAGGCGCACCTTCTGTGAATCGCCACAAAAAAGACAAATAGACATTACTGCCAAAAGGGGATATCCATTGACGCCCACGTCGACCCTTCCCCTCTTGCTGTTGCTCTGCAAGACAAACATGACCGGAGTTTGAGCCCTCTCTGGCACGCTGCATCATCAAACGATTGGTTGAATCAATGTTTTCATGTATCTCCAGTTCTGATAACAGTGGACTGCTCGCCAGACTGGAAGAAGTGAGTATTTTTTCCCTGTCCAGAAGCTCAAGGGGGGCAGATAACCGATAGCCGCGGCGTGGGACTGCCTGCACATCCAGACCGATCTCGGGCAAGGTTTTCAATATTTTCCAGACAGCCGATCGACTGATCCCCAATTCACTGCCAAGCACTTCACCGGAGTGAAACTGGCCATCTGCCAGAATTCTGAGCAGTTGAGTACGATGATGCATGGTCGGGGAAATGTCCTGTACGCAAATAATGTGAAAATTATCGCAAAATATAGGGTGATATAGCTATAAAAATGCGCTCTGGATCACATAAAAATCCGACATATGAGCCGATAGTATTAATAACCCACTATCAGGAAAAAACACAATGCCAAACCTGTTCTGGATAGCCTACTACAAATCATTGCTGATCAGGAATCTGATGACACATCAGGAAGCCACCTTGCACATCCGTCGCCTGCGTGAATTTGAAAAAAACAGACGTTACCATTTCAATAAAAAACGAACTGTCATTTTTGGCGATCCATCCAGCTATAGTCTGGATAAACAATTCCAATAAATTTTATCTTATGGGGTTCACCCCCGATCCAGTTATGCGTATACTTGGCGCATGGCAAAAAAAAATAAGAAAAACAAAGCATCCCGCCACAAAAAATCAGGTAAAGGCAAGAAACCCGTCAATAAAGGCCCGAAAAAAGCCGAGACTGCTGATCGCCATATTCTGTATCAGGATTCCGTGCAAAATGTGGAGTCTGAAATTGATTTTGTGGAAGAAACCTTCAAGGCCATTCGCGGCCGAGAAGCAGTGACAGTAAGAGAGGATTTCTGCGGCACTGCCAACACATCCTGCGAATGGATACGCCGAGGTGATGACCACATTGCTATTGGTGTTGATCTGGAACCTTCTGTACTGGAATGGGGTAAGGAGCATAACCTTTCTACCCTGACTCCCGATCAACAAAAACGCATTACATTACTCGAAGACAACGTATTGACTGTTGACACCGGCAAGGTTGATGCCACGCTGGCCATGAATTTCAGCTACTGGTGTTTCAAGGATCGTGCACTCCTGCGTGACTATTTCAAGAAAGTGCATAGCGCACTGAATGATGATGGCATCATGTTTCTGGATTCCTTTGGTGGCTATGAAGCCTTCCAGCTTATGGAAGAAGAACATGACTATGACGGTTTTACCTATGTCTGGGATCAAGCCCATTACGATCCGATTACCGGTGACTGCACCTGTCATATCCACTTTAAATTCAATGATGGCTCCAAAATGAAAGAAGCCTTTACCTACGAATGGCGTCTGTGGACCCTGCCAGAGATTCAGGAAATTCTGAAAGAGGCCGGCTTCTCGAAAGTGACTATTTACTGGGATACGGCTGAAGATGATGATGACGAGAATTTTGAACCATCTGAACATGGCGAACCCTACGCAGGCTGGCTGGCCTATATCGTGGCAGAAAAATAGTTGATCAATTTCAATCCAAGATTGATACTTTGATGTACTAAAACCTGAATAAGATATC
>JAOUJV010000022.1 GCA_029882995.1 Gammaproteobacteria bacterium
CTGAAGCAACAGGACGGAATTTCAGAAGAGGCAATGGAAGTTACCATGCGTCATCATGAGCGTGTTGATGGAACAGGATATCCTTTTGGTCTGAAAGGGGATGAAATCAGCACTATCGGAAAGATGTCGGCTATCGTTGATGTATATGATGCATTAACGTCAGTCAGGGTTTACAAGGATGCCTGGGAGCCAACATTCACTTTACGTAAAATGCTGGAATGGAGTGAACATCATTTTGATAAACAACTTGTCCATGCCTTTATACGTTGCCTTGGTATTTATCCGGTGGGTTCACTGGTAGAGCTGGAGTCCGGACTCATTGGTATTGTGCTGGATCAGTCAGAAGACTTGTTGAAGCCAAAGTTACGTATTGTTTATAACAAGAAAGCAAACTTCCGGGAGATGGTGCGTGACATCGAACTGGAACGAATTGATTATGATCGTATTGTTTCATTCGCCAACCCACTGGATTACGATCTTGATATCACACCTTATTTGCAATAACAGATTCTTTTAAAAGTCCCGTGCCTTTTTTATAGTTTCATATGCAGTTCTGATCTCATGGGTCTTTTCAGCAGCAAGTTTCATCATTTCTTCCGGTAGCCCTTTTGATACCAATTTGTCCGGATGATGCTGGTTCATAAGCTTGCGATAGGCGCGGGTAATCTTTGCCTTGTCATCTTCCGGTGTAACACCAAGTATTTCATACGCTTCCTTGAGTGAACTACTCGAACGGACAGGTGCTGACCCTGTCTGATGGCGGGTTTGTGCCTGTATCAATGCTTCCAGTTGCTGCAGAACAAACTTTGAAATACCCAATTTATTGGCAATCTTGTTGATGACCTTGCGTTCTTCCTTATGCATCTGGCCATCTGCATAGGCAGCATTTAATTGAATCTCAACAAACATACGGAATAAACTTGTACGGCGGTGGCATTCATTTCGGAATTGTTCAAGCACATCATCAAAAGGGAAGTCGGCCTGTTTCCCTTCGTTAAACAGAGCAATAGCAGCCTTGCGTTGTTCATCATTCAATTGCAAATGGTTAAAAATATTTTTTGCCATCTGGATTTCATCTGGCGTTACACGGCCATCTGCCTTGGCAATGTGTCCCATAATAGAAAAAGTGGCGGTAAAAAAAGCGGTCTGCACACGTTCCTGATCACCGACACCGAGCATCTCAAAACTGTTTAAACCCTTGTCAAAGTTATGGCCTAACGCGGCACCGAGTAATGCGCCCAATGGTCCGCCAAGCATAAAGCCAAAGGCACCACCGATCATTTTCCCCCACCAGCTCATTGAATAGCCCCGCTTTGTTTTAATAGAGTCATGACTGCTTCTGCCATAATGCGATAACCGGCCTTGTTGGGATGAATGGCATCAGACTTAAGTGCATTATCTGATTCAATATCAGGAATAGTTTCACCATCGAAAGGTATATTCAATTCTTGTGCAATTTGTGGATAAAACTCGGCAGTACTTAACAGCAAACCAAACTCAGGCACACCGAGTAAAACAACACTGATCCCCTGTTGTTTGGCAATATTAATCATGGATTTAATGTTCTCGACGGTTTTTTTCAAGTCACGTTTGCGTAGAATATCATTTCCACCATGACATAAAACAAGCAGAGCAGGTTTATATTCTTCCAGTAATTGCGGCAGTCTTTTCAGTCCTTGCGGGGTTTCTTCACCTGGTATCCCGGCATTAATGACACTAAACCCGGTTAACTGTTCAAGTACAGCCGGATAGGCATCATCTTCACTGACACCGGTTCCATAAGTCAGACTGTCACCAAAGGCGAGTATGACACTATCAGGTGAAAGCGGAGGTAGTTGTGGAACAGATGATGAGCAACCTGAAACAAATACCAGAAAAAACAGGATAATCTGTTTCATTGGATCAGCCTAACAGCTTTTGTAATATCTTTTCGTAATAAGTGGATAGTGTATCAAGATCATCCACACTGACACATTCATTGACCTTGTGAATGGTGGCATTGAGCGGGCCGAGTTCGAGCACTTGTGAACCGGTAGGCGCGATGAAACGCCCGTCAGAGGTGCCCCCTGACGTAGATAATTCAGTATCACGACCACTGGTTTCCTTAATTGCTGCAACCGAGGCATCAATCAATTCTCCGCGCGAAGTCAGAAACGGGTTACCGGATAATGCCCAGTGAAGTTCATACTTCAGATTATGCTGATCAAGGATCTCGTGTACTCTGGTCTTCAAACTGTCTTCAGTTGATTCAGTTGAAAAACGGAAATTGAAGATAACTTCCAATTCTCCTGGAATGACATTTTCCACACCTGTACCGCCATGAATATTGGAAATCTGGAAGGTAGTGGCCGGAAAGAATTCATTACCGTTATCCCATTCCGTTGAGGTCAGTTCCTTTAATGCCGGACCAAATGAATGAATCGGGTTTTCTGCCAGATGTGGATAGGCGACATGGCCCTGCACACCCTTGATAATGAGTTTGCCATTTAATGAACCACGGCGACCGTTCTTGATCACATCACCAACATGTTCGGTACTGGTCGGTTCACCCACCAGACACCAATCCATTTTTTCACCGCGTGCTTCGAGTGTTTCGACTACCTTGACGGTGCCGTTCTTTGCCGGGCCTTCTTCATCACTCGTGATCAAAAAACCGATTGAACCCTTGTGATCGGGATGTGCAGCAATAAAACGTTCCACGGCAGTCACCATCGCAGCCAGACTGCCTTTCATATCAGCTGCCCCTCGACCATATAAAAGGCCATCACGAATTTCCGGCTTGAACGGATCAGAATCCCAGTTTTCAACCGGGCCAGTGGGTACGACATCAGTATGACCGGCAAACACCAGAATTGGACTATCTGTACCACGGCGTGCCCAGAGGTTATCTACATCTTCAAAACGCATGGGTTCGATTCTAAAACCAAGCTTTTCCAGTCGTTCAGCCATTAATTGCTGACAGCCGGCATCCTCGGGAGTAACCGATGGGCGGCTGATTAGATCAATAGCAAGTTCGAGGGTGTCAGACATGACGGTTATTGTAGTAGATCCTTGTATTCTTTTTCGCTAAAACCAACATGTACAGATTTACCTTTAACCAAAACAGGGCGCTTGATCATGGCAGGGTGGGTGTGCATGAGATTAATTGCTTTTGATTCATCTATATTGGTTTTATCTTTCTCTGCCAATTGACGCCATGTAGTACCACGGCGGTTAAGCAGAGTCTCCCAACCAATCTGTTTCACCCATTTCGACAAATCAGATTTTTCCAGACCATCATTTCGCACATCGTGGAACTGATACGGTATATTTTTGGTATCAAGCCACTTACGTGCTTTTTTGATTGTATCGCAGTTTTTTATGCCGTAGATCTTAATCATTAAATATCACGTAACAGTTCGTTGATACCGACCTTGCTGCGTGTTTTTTCATCCACCTGTTTGACAATCACGGCACAATACAGACTGTACTTGCCATCTTTTGAAGGCAGGTTGCCGGACACCACAACTGAACCGGCTGGAATACGACCATAGGTAACTTCATCTGTTTCACGGTTGTAAATCTTGGTGCTCTTGCCAATATAAACACCCATTGAGATAACAGCATTATCTTCAACGATTACACCTTCAACCACTTCAGAACGTGCACCGATAAAACAATTATCACCGATGATAGTAGGTGCGGCCTGCAATGGTTCGAGTACACCACCGATACCGACACCGCCGGACAAGTGAACGTTCTTGCCAATCTGTGCGCATGAACCTACCGTTGCCCAGGTATCGACCATGGTGCCGCTATCGACATAGGCACCGATGTTGACATAGGACGGCATCAACACAACACCGGGTGCAATATAGGAACCGCGGCGTGCACTGGCAGGTGGCACAACACGTACACCGGTTTCGCGGAACTCGCGTGAGTTCATGTCTGCATATTTGGAAGGTACCTTGTCGTAATAATTGGTGAAGCCACCTTTCATGAAATAGTTATCATCAATCCGGAAAGAAAGCAGTACAGCCTTTTTGAGCCATTCGTTGACAACCCAGTCACCGTCTTTCTTTTCTGCGACCCGTTTTTCACCACGGTCGAGCATGATAATGGCCTCGTTAACGGCTTCTTTAACCAGCGTATCAACTGTACGCGGGGTAATATCAGCACGGCGCTCAAAGGCTTCTTCAATAATCTGTTGCATGTCACTCATTTAGACGGACTCCTGAAAATTACTATTCTTTGCGATATTGGTAATTGATGTGTTTAATTTGGGCGGTATTCTACCACTTTACAGGCAAAACTGCCCGTTTGGCTGGAAACGGAAATTAAAGCGAATTTACATATTCAATCATGCGGTTTGCCGCATCCATACATTCTTCGTATGGGGCAACCATGGCAATGCGGATACGGTTTTGACCGGGGTTGCTACCTTCAGCCATCCGTGACAGATATTGCCCAGGTACGACGGTAATATTTTGTTGCTCAAACAGTCCCCGTGCAAATTCAGTATCATCGATAGGGGTTTCCGGCCATAAGTAAAAGCTGGCTTCCGGTTTGGGTATAGTCATCACTTTGGATAATGCCACATACACGTCATCAATTTTTTTTGTATACAGCGCCCGATTTTCCTTTACGTGTATTTCATCACCCCACGCCTTGATGCTGGCCATTTGTGTTGGTGGTGGCAGGGCACAACCATGATAGGTACGGTACTTCAGGAAACCGGCAATCAGATCAGCATCGCCAGCCACAAAACCGGAACGCAGGCCGGGCAGGTTGGATCGTTTGGATAAACTGTTAAATGCAATACAGCGTTTGAAATCATCACGACCCATTTTGTGAGCGGCTTCCAGAATACCGGGTGGCGGTTGGTTCTCATCAAAATAGATTTCGGAATAACATTCATCGGATGCAATCACAAAATCATGTTTGTCAGCCAATTGAATTATTTTTTGCAATGTCTCAATCGACATGACTGCACCGGTCGGGTTACCAGGTGAGCAAATATAAAGTAGCTGGCAACGTTGCCAGATATTTTCCGGTACTGCATCAAAGTCAGGAATAAAACCGGTTTCCTGTATTGTATTCATGAAATAAGGTTCTGCACCAGCCAGAAGGGCAGCTCCTTCATAAATCTGGTAAAACGGGTTCGGCATCATCACTAACGGGCTACAGGTACGATCAACAACGGCTTGTGCAAACGCAAATAATGCCTCACGAGTGCCACTGACCGGCAATACATTTTTCTCTGCATCAAGTGAATTGGCAGGTAATCCATAACGTTTCGTATTCCATTCAACAATGGCTTGACGTAGAGCAGGTAACCCTTTGGTGACAGGATAAGAGCCGATCCCTTGTAACTGTTTTGCGATTTCATCAAGAGCAAAAGTGGGGGGAGTATGTTTGGGTTCACCAATGGACAAGGCGATATGGTTTTTGTCAGCAGGTGGAGTGACGCCCTGCTTTAATGCATTGATCTTTTCAAAAGGGTAGGGCTGGAGTCTGGCTAGATCGGGATTCATGGTTTA
Organism: Gammaproteobacteria bacterium; assembly: GCA_029882995.1. Taxonomy (GTDB): domain Bacteria; phylum Pseudomonadota; class Gammaproteobacteria; order DAOVJZ01; family DAOVJZ01; genus DAOVJZ01. The sequence continues at coordinate 5,520 of JAOUJV010000022.1, forward strand.
TTGTTTAGTCTTGAACAGTTACCGGTGCAGTATAAATCAAGTTATGCATTCTAACACCAAATCGACCATCCTCCCTGCCTTGGCACTGATATATACCGCGACACTATGGGGTGTTTTCTGGTATCCGTTGCGATTACTGGAAGGAGTCGGTTTACAGGGGATGTGGAGTACTTTCCTTATTTATGGGTCAACATTGCCGATAGCGCTGATATTTTTGAAGAAAAACTGGCAAGACCTTTATCGTCGTCCTTATACACTGGTGCTCATTGCCATTGCCAATGGTATATGCAACACAGCCTTTATTCTGGCTGTACTCGAAGGGGAAGTTGTACGGGTTTTGCTGTTATTCTATTTGTCACCCGTCTGGACAGTCATGCTTGGCATGATAGTGCTAAAGGAACGATTGACTCGCATGTCTACGTTGACCTTGATTGTCGCTATGATTGGGGCGTTGGTTATGCTCTGGGATCCGGCAATGGGTGCGCCTTGGCCACAATCCTATGGTGACTGGCTGGCGATTTTGTCCGGATTTTCTTTTGCTGTTTCCAATGTCGCCGTCAGGAAAACCCAGGATATTTCAATTCAAATCAAGACAGCCATGATTTGGTTAGGTGTCATTGCTGTTGCCGGTATAGGTCTCATGTCCGAGCAGTTGCCGTTACCGGACATAAATATTGAGGTTTATGGTTATGTCTTTCTACTGGGATTATTCATGGTAGTGGGTATGACATTTGCTGTTCAGTACGGGGTTACTCATATGCCGGTGCAACGCTCTGCCGTAATTCTGTTGTTTGAGATTGTAGTGGGTGCTGCTTCGTCACAGTTATTGACGGAGGAAGTGATTCGACCAACAGAATGGTTGGGAGGTATTTTGATTATTACGGCTGCATACTTTGCAGCAACCCGTAAAAACAATTCATAAGTCCCTGAAGCGGCGCTGTCTGCGTTAAAAAGAAACTCGAATTTACTTGTGACCGTATATTGGGTGCTCATTTACTAATATGTAAATTCCGTATTCTCGTTTCTTTTTGCCTTGCCATCATCCACTTAATGGACTTATTTCTACAGTATTTTATTTATAAGTTATTTTTAGAGGACACAGAAAATGGGCAGGTAATTTATATTACCTGCCCATTTTCAAATACTGCGTCTTAAATCTATTACGGGTATTGCTTATGAAAGGATTATTTGCCAACCCATGAATCAGCACTACTGGTGTTACCAGCCTTGCCATCTTCATAACCGGCAGAATAGGCGTCAGTAACGCGCTGTTCTTCACGCATTGGGTGATGCCAGAAGCCACCGGCCCAACCAACGATGTAATCCTTATTGACACCCTTGCTTTCAAGGTCTGTCATGGTTTTATGGTAGTTGATGTTCTTATCACTCATAAGTCTTGCTACCTATCTCTAAAATTAAAGTTTAATGCCCACATAACCCGTCCTTGTACAAGGCCACGGATTATAAGTAATTCGATGATAATATTGAAGTCCTGAATGGACCTATTTCACTATCAGCTAAAATACTAATTATCCAATGATTTGGGAACTCAATCAAGCCAATATTGTCGTTATGTTGATTTTTATCAACTCGAATAGATGAGTATAAATTATTGAAATTAAAATATTTATGCCCTGATTCAGCGAGTAATTTGATGAAAAATTATCCTTTGAAACGGGCAAAAAATTGCCCTGTTCTTATTTGTTTTCCAGAAATCCGATGATTTTTTCCCTTAACTGGTTCAGTTTTTGTGGGTCATCAATCGTCTGATCATGGTTATCAGTAATAAGGAATGTATCTTCAACCCGTTCACCAAAGGTAGTGACCCGGGCGTTGCGTAGCGTCACATGACACTCCGCAAGAGCCATGGCAATACGTGATAACAAGCCTGGCTTGTCGGTCGTAATGACTTCCATGACAGTCTGTTCGTGTGCATCTTTACGGAAATTGACTTCGGTCGGGATATGAAAATATTTTAGCTGCCTCGGTGTCTGGCGACTAATATCTCCTGGTCGCAGCTCTCCATCAATAATCTGTTGCTGAAGGGCCATTCTTATTGCTTCAACGCGTTGTGGGTCATCTATGGCATTACCGTTTTCTTCCAGAACGTTATACGAATCAAATGTATCCCCGGTATTGCTGGTATAAATTCGTGCTCCCACCACATCCAGCCCGAATCGTGCAAGGGTATAGGTGATACCCGCAAATAAATGATGTGCATCCGGTGTATGAACAAAAATTTCTGTTCCTCCGCGTTCCCTTGATGTCCTGATGGCAATAAGTGGGGATGTATCCGGCTTGTGTGCAAGCAATGTTTCTGTATGCCAGATAATATCGCTGGAACTGTATTGCGAGAAATAGTCTTCATCCAGATTTTGCCAGAGCTGTGTGATGTCAGATTCTGAAACACCGTTTGTTTTCAATTGCCGGGTTGCCTGTTGCTGTTTTTGCAGAATGCGTTCATCCAGTTTATCTGCAAGAGTTGAACCATGCTGTAAAAAGCTGGCACAGCTTGAATACAATTCGACAAGCAGGGCTGCCTTCCATGAATTCCAGAGTGATGGGTTCGTCGCCCGTATATCGGCGACAGTTAACAGGTACAGGTAATGTAGATGTGTCAGTGAGTTAATTTTGGAAGAAAATCTTTTTATTACTTCAGGATCACTGATATCCTCTTTCTGCGATGTTTGTGACAGTAGCAAATGATTGCGCACCAGCCATGCAACCAGATCAGCATCATATTCGCTCATGCCATGATGACGACAGAAATCGTAAGCATCAACTGCACCGAGTTCAGAGTGATCACCTCCACGGCCTTTGGCAATATCATGAAACAGCCCTGCCATATAAAGGATTTCAGTCTTGGGCAGTTTTTCATATAGCTCACTGCACATAGGTAGTTCATGTGAATATTCAGGTATGGCGAAGCGTCTTAAATTACGCACCACGAATAATGTATGTTCATCCACGGTGTAGACATGAAACAGATCATGCTGCATTTGCCCGACAATATGGCCAAAAATCGGCAGGTAGGCGGCAAGAATACCGTATTGATTCATCCTCCTCAGCTCATTGGTAATCCCGGCGGGTTGGCGGATAATTTCCATGAACAGACTGCGGCAACGTAAATCACTACGAAATTTTTCATCAATCAGATACCGATGATCACGAATAGCACGAATAGTGGTGGCACGAACACCTTTTATTTCCTGATGTTGTTGCAGAATTAAAAAAATCTCAAGCAGTGCAAAGGGATATTTTTTAAAAACATTTTCAGAGCTTATTTCAATAAAACCCCGTCGAACCTGAAAACGACTATTTATAGTAATGGTCTGTTCATTGTCAGCAGTTAATAAAATAGCTTCTTCAAATAACTGGAGTAGCATTTCATTCAGTCGGTTTAATCCCATGATGGCACGATAATACTGCTTCATGAAGATTTCGACAGACAGATTGTGTTTGTCATCCTTGAAGCCAAACATTTTTGCTAATGTGCGCTGGTGATCAAATAGTAAACGATCTTCCCGTCTGTTTGTGATTACATGCAGTCCATAACGAATTCGCCATAAAAAATTCTGGCCTTCATTAAGTTCATTAAATTCCTTTTCATTCAGAAAGCCATGTTTCACCAAATCATGCAGGGTAGTTGCGCCAAAATGCCTTTTGGCAACCCAGCCAATCATCTGGATATCACGCAGACCTCCCGGGCCTTCCTTGATGTTAGGTTCCAGGTTATAGGCGGTGTCGTTGTATTTATGGTGACGTGCTATTTGCTCTTTCCATTTAGCCTCAAAGAATTCATTCACAGGCCAGATGTTTTCAGGCGAAGTGGCTGACTTCATTTCATCAAACAGGGCTTCGTTTCCGGATAACAGGCGTGCTTCCATCAGGTTGGTTGCAACAGTAATATTATTCTGTGCCGCCTCAATACATTGTTCGATAGTGCGTACCGTATTTCCAACCTCAAGTCCGATATCCCAGAGCAGGGTAATAAATTGTTCAATTAGAGGGAAACATGCGGATGCATCTGAAGTAACAAGGATTGCAAGATCGATATCCGAACCGGGATGTAATTCTCCACGGCCATAGCCACCAACAGCGACCAGTGCAATCTGGTTTTGATACTGCTTGAAAAAAATCTGCCATGTTTGAATCAACAATGCATCAATCATTTCTGCATTTTGATGAACCAATGTGTCAGCAGAGACACCGCTGTTGAATTTCTCGGTTAGCTGTTCTTTGGCAGAATGAAGTCTGGATTTAAGGTACTTGTGCAGGCGGTTCTGATCATCCTGCAGGCTGTTTATGTCAGATAGTTCAATGAGCGTACTTGCATTCGACACTACAGGTCTTCACCTTCCAGTTGTGTCAGAACTTCATGGCCGGTTTCGGTGACCAGTATCGTGTGTTCCCATTGTGCAGACAAACTGCGATCCTTGGTGACCACAGTCCATTTATCAGGCATGAGTTTAACATCGCGTTTACCAATATTGATCATGGGTTCAATGGTAAAGGTCATGCCTGGCTCCAGTGCAATGCCCGTGCCTTTTTTTCCGTAGTGCAGGACCTGGGGTTCTTCATGAAAAGCCTGTCCAATACCATGGCCGCAGTATTCCCTGACAACAGAGCAATTATTTTTTTCTGCATGTTGCTGAATGACATAACCGATATCACCCAGTTGTGCGCCAGGCTTAACAATTTCAATACCCTTGCACATGCATTCGTAGCTTATTTGAGTAATGCGTTTGGCCTGAATAGACGGTTCACCAATCATGAACATCTTGCTGGTGTCGCCATGAAAACCGTCCTTGATGACAGTGATATCAATATTCACGATATCCCCGTTTTTCAGTTTCTTGTCACCCGGTATGCCGTGACAGACCTGATGGTTGACTGACGTGCATATTGATTTCGGGAAACCGTGGTAATTCAGCGGTGCCGGAATGGCATCCTGTGTATTGATGATGTAGTCATGACAAATCCGGTCGAGCTCATCGGTTGTGATACCGGCGGTGACATGGGGGCGGATCATCCTGAGGACATCGGCGGCCAGACGGCCTGCGACCCTCATTTTCTCGATTTCATCGGCTGATTTGATTGTTATGGCCATATTCCGAGGTTTTTTGCTAAAAATGAGAGCGTATTCTAACGGGAAATCAGTGGCTTGTATCCACTTTAACAGAGAAAACATTGTTGTTCGCCGGGGTTTATGGTATAAATCGCACGCCGTTTGGGTAGCCCAAGCGGTAAATTTCACACACACACCGGCACATTTTCCTGGGTGCCTGTTAAAACAGGTGGGTTGATGGGGTGTGTGGAGGATTAACCCTACAATTTGGAGAAATACAATGTCTAACGTTTCCATGCGTGAAATGCTGGAAGCTGGTGTCCATTTCGGTCATCAGACCCGCTACTGGAATCCAAAGATGTCAGAATTTATCTTTGGCGACCGTGACAAGATTCATATTATTAATCTTGAAAAAACCCTTCCCCTTTTTAACGATGCCATAAATTTCATCAGTAGCCTGGCAGCTAATCGAGGCAGAGTACTGTTTGTTGGTACCAAGCGTGCAGCCCGCGACACCATTCGTGAAGAAGCACAGCGTTGCGGAATGCCTTATGTTGATCATCGCTGGCTGGGTGGAATGCTGACTAACTTCAAGACCGTCAAGCAATCAATTCGTCGTTTGCGCGAACTGGAAGAAATGAATTACGAACTTCTGGGCAAGAAAGAAGCCCTGATGCGCAAGCGTGAACATGAAAAACTGGAACGCAGTCTGGGTGGTATTAAAGATATGCCTGCGCTCCCTGATGCAATTTTTGTTATCGATGTCGGTTATGAAAAGATTGCAATTAACGAGGCAGTCAAACTGGGTATCCCTGTGATTGCTGTTGTTGATACCAATAATGCCCCTGACAATGTTGATTACATTATTCCGGGTAATGACGATGCAATTCGTGCAATCCGTCTTTATACAAAAAATATTGCTGATGCCATATTAAATGGCAGGGCTTCTGTTGCCATTCATTCCGGTGATGACGATGATTTTGTAGAAATTGTTGAAGAAAAGGATAGCAAGCCAAAGGCAAATGTAACTGTCAAGAAGGCAGCCAAGGTATTGTCCGAAGAAGCCAAGGCAGAAACAGTGCGTGTTTATTCTGTCGGTAGTGAAAAGGAAGAATCCGAAACCACTATCGCGGCAGCTGTTGCCAAACAGGAAGCTGAAGCAAGTGAAAAGCCTGAAGCAGTAGAGGCGGCAGAGAAGAAGACAGCCAAGAAGACAGCGAAGAAAACTGCCAAGAAGACAGCGAAGAAAACTGCCAAGAAGACAGCGAAGAAAACTGCCAAGAAGACAACCAAGAAAAAGGCATCTTCCTGAGTCAGGGTTATTGCTGGCTAACAGTTTAAAGAATCTCAAAGAGGTACATTATGGAAATTAAAGCATCTATGGTGAAAGAACTGCGTGAGCGTACAGGCGCAGGCATGATGGAATGCAAAAAGGCATTAACAGAAACCAGTGGTGATATTGAAGCTGCGATTGAACATATGCGCAAAACCGGTTTGGCGAAAGCTGACAAGAAGGCGGATCGTGTAGCGGCAGAAGGCCTGATTGAATTTGCTTTTTCGAATGATGGCAAGACAGGTTGTGTGGTTGAAGTAAATTGTGAAACCGATTTTGTGACCAAAGGCGATGATTTCAAGAATTTTGTTACCGCGGTAGCAAACTGTATTCTTGAGAACAAACCTGCTGATCTGGAAGCATTGCTTGCAACTCCGATAACTGGTGGTGGTGACAATGTTGAGATAGCGCAGAAAAACCTGATTTCAAAAATTGGTGAAAATATCCAGGTACGCCGTTTTGTATTGAAACAGAATGTATCAGGTAACCTCTCACACTATAAACATGGTTCACGTATTGGTGTTATGGTTGAGCTTGAAGGCGGTGATGATGCGTTGGGTAAGGATGTTGCCATGCATATTGCAGCCAGTCGCCCGTCCTGTATTACCAGCGATGAAGTGTCACAGGATATGCTCGATAAGGAAAAGGAAATCTTTTCTGCACAGGCAGCTGAAAGTGGCAAACCACCTGAAATTATCGAAAAAATGGTTGAGGGTCGCCTTAAGAAATTTGTTAATGAAATCACCTTGTATGGTCAGCCATTTGTAAAAGATCCGGATCAAACCGTTGAGAAACTGCTTAAGTCTGCCAGTGCAAAGGTTGTCAGTTTTGATCGCCTGGAAGTGGGTGAAGGAATCGAGAAGAAAGTCGAAAACTTTGCTGAAGAAGTAAAAGCACAGATGCAAGGTGCCTGATTGATGGCAGATACACCTAAATATAAACGCATCCTCCTCAAGTTAAGTGGAGAAGCGTTGATGGGTGATGATGATTACGGTATTAATCCGGAAATCATTGCTCGCATGGCCGGCGAAGTAAAAGAGCTGGTTGATGCGGGTATCGAAGTAGGTATGGTCATTGGTGGTGGCAATATTTTTCGTGGTGCGGGTCTGGCTGCATCAGGTATAGAGCGCGTAACCGGCGATCATATGGGCATGCTGGCAACTGTGATTAACGCACTGGCCATGCAGGATGCGCTTGAACGTCAGGGTATGAAGGCACGCGTGATGTCAGCTCTTAAAATAAATCAGGTTTGTGAAGACTATATTCGTCGCCGTGCGGTACGTCATCTGGAAAAAGGGCGTGTTGTCATTTTTGCTGCCGGTACCGGCAATCCGTTTTTCACAACCGATTCTGCTGCCAGTCTGCGTGGTGTAGAGATTGGGGCTGATGTTGTTATCAAGGCTACCAAGGTGGATGGTGTTTATTCTGCTGATCCGGTCAAGGTCAAGGATGCAAAACTGTATTCCTGTTTGAGCTTTGAAGAGGTTATCAGCAAGGATCTGAAAGTTATGGACACCACGGCCATTGTATTATGCCGAGACTACAATATGCCTGTTCGGGTCTATAACATGAACAAACCGGGTGCACTTAAACGAGTGATTGCCGGCGAGGATGAAGGCACATTAGTAAATAAAGGAGGGGCCTGATGATAGAAGACATAAAAAAAGATGCATCAGTCCGGATGGGAAAAAGTATTGATTCACTTAAACAGGAATTAACAAAATTACGCACAGGTCGTGCACATACCAGCCTGCTTGATCATGTTACTGTCAATTATTATGGTAATGAAGTACCGTTAAATCAGGCAGCCAATGTGAATGTGGGTGATCCACGTACGTTGACAGTGACTCCCTGGGAAAAGACCATGGTAGCAGCAATTGAAAAAGCCATCATGAAATCTGATCTTGGTCTGACACCTACTACTGCCGGTAGTGTTATCCGTATTCCATTACCACCTATGACAGAAGAACGCCGCAAGGAAATGATCAAGGTAGTCAAGGCTGAAGGCGAGAATGGAAAAATTGCCATTCGTAATATTCGCCGTGATGCCATCAGTGATGTGAAGGATTTACTCAAAGAAAAAGAGATCACTGAAGACGAGGAACATCAGGCTGAAGATGAAATACAAAAACTGACAGACAAGTTCGTTGCTGAAGTAGATAATATTGTTGCCATCAAAGAAAAGGATCTGATGGAAGTCTGATTTCCTGAAAATTCTCATGTCCAGTGCGGAAAAAACAAACGGAATGGACACTCTCGAAACCCTGCCTCAACACGTTGCCATTATCATGGATGGCAATGGGCGTTGGGCGAAACAAAAAGGCAAACCACGCGCATTTGGTCACAAGGCCGGTGTTGAAAATGTGCGTTCTGCAATCAAAACCTGCCTGGAACTGGGCATAGATTGCCTGACTGTTTTTGCTTTCAGCACAGAAAACTGGAACCGCCCCAAGAAAGAAGTAGGCATCCTGATGGACCTGTTTCTAACCAGCCTGACAAAGGAAGTGGATGAACTGCATAAAAACGGTGTCCGTATCCGTTTTATTGGTGATCGCAGTGCATTTTCAAAGAAACTGCAAAAACAGATAAATGACAGCGAACAGCTGACACAATCAAATAGCAAACTCGCATTCAATATTGCAGCCAATTATGGTGGTCGCTGGGATATAGTGAATGCTGTAAGGAATATTTACCAGCGCATTGAAAAAGGCGAGATAAGCGTAGATAAATTTGATGTTGAACTATTAAATTCAGAGATTGCATTAAGTGATTTGCCGGAACCGGATCTGTTTATTCGAACAGGAGGTGAACATCGGATTAGTAATTTTCTGCTGTGGCAACTGGCTTATACGGAATTATATTTTACCGATGTGTTCTGGCCTGATTTTGACAAAGCAAATTTCATGGAAGCCCTGAATTCATTTTCGACAAGACAACGTCGGTTTGGTCACACTGGTGAACAGATTGAAAAAAAGCAGACTACAAGCTAGACAGACGTTGGTTTTACAATAAGGTTCTTATTTATGAATACAAACTTGATAAAAAGAATAATAACAGCAGTAATACTTATTCCTGTTGTCATATCGGGTGTTCTGTTTTTATCAAATGAATGGTTTGCAATTGCGCTCGGAGTTTTTGTTTTCGGGGGTGCTTGGGAGTGGTCACAGCTTGCAGGGTTAAAGCATTTTCAATTAAGAGTTGGTTTTGCCCTGCTGACCGCAGGATTGATGTGGTTATCGTTTGATTTATCACTTGTCCCTGCTTTAATAACAGGGCTGGTATTCTGGTCAATTGGTACAATACAAATTGTGTTGCATGAAAAATCTGTTTCCACAGTGACAGGTAATTCATTTATCAGGTCAGTGATTGGGTTACTGGTACTGGTTCCGGCATGGAAAGCACTGGTTTTCATGCATGGTATGAATGAAGATGGCGGCTTGCTGGTATTGTTTTTAATGGTCATGATTTGGGTTGCCGACAGTGGTGCCTATTTTGCGGGTCACAAATTCGGGAAACATAAATTGGCACCGGCAACCAGCCCGGGCAAGACATGGGAAGGTGTGATGGGGGCATTGCTGGCAACAGCTATTTTTGCATTCCTGATTCAGGAAAATACATCGATTATTAAAATGAATGAAATAATGTTTGTGGTATTGTGTCTGTTTACAACAATGATTTCAGTTGCGGGTGATCTTTACGAAAGTATGTTTAAGCGTATCGTAGGGATAAAAGACAGTGGGACATTAATACCGGGTCATGGTGGTGTACTGGATCGGGTAGATAGTTTGACAGCAGCGGCACCGGTTTTTGTTGCCGGACTGGTGTTTTTGGGAGATAGGGTGTGATTGGTGTAACTGTACTTGGAGCAACCGGTTCTATTGGTGTCAGTACACTGGATGTAATTGCACGTCACCCGGATCGTTTTCGTGTGGTTGCATTGACTGCCAATACACAGGTCGATCGCATGTATGAACAATGTCTCTCATTCAAGCCTGAATTTGCGGTGATGGCGGATGACAATGCGGCTCAGCAACTGGCAGACAGATTAAAACAGGCAGGAAGTGAAACCGGGGTTTTGTCCGGGGTTGAGAATCTGGAAAAAGTAGCTTCACTGCCGCAAACGGATTATGTCATGGCTGCGATTGTCGGTGCAGCCGGATTGTTGCCTGCATTGGCAGCTGCGCGTACGGGTAAACGTATTCTGTTGGCAAACAAGGAAGCATTAGTCATGTCTGGCCAGCTCTTTATGGATGAAGTCAGTAAAAACAAGGCCGAGTTATTACCAATAGACAGTGAACACAATGCCATATTCCAGTGTATGCCGGAAAATTTTGCCAACGGGCTGGATGGTGTTGGTGTAAATCGTATTTTACTGACGGCATCCGGTGGACCGTTCCGCACAATGCCGTTGTCTGATTTAAAACATGTCACACCGGAACAGGCCTGTAATCATCCAAACTGGGATATGGGGCGCAAGATTTCAGTCGATTCGGCCACCATGATGAATAAGGGGCTGGAAGTGATCGAGGCGTGCTGGTTGTTTAATACAACAGCAGATCATATTGAAGTCGTTTTGCATCCACAAAGCGTGATCCATTCCATGGTGGCATATGCAGATGGTTCTGTACTGGCACAACTGGGTAATCCGGACATGCGCACACCGATTGCCCATGCGATGTCGTGGCCGGAACGTATGGAATCCGGTGTTGAAAGTCTGAATATTTTTGATATCGCGCGTCTAGATTTTGAGAAACCGGATTTTGATCGTTTTCCCTGTTTACGATTGGCATTTGAGGCAGTAAATGCAGGCGGAACAGCCAGTGCGATCCTGAATGCGGCCAATGAGGTTGCAGTACAGGCATTTCTGGATGGTAATTTGTCTTTTCTCGGGATATCGGAAGTAATTGAAACGGTGCTTGGTGAAGTAACAGGCCATGAGGCAAGTTCTCTGGAAATCATTCTGGCTGATGATGCATCAGCACGTGAGTCCGCGCAGCGTTGTATTGCCGTACCCGGCAGGTCAGCTATCTAATGAATACAGTTTTATTTTCTATTTTATCCTTTCTTGTTGCGCTCAGCGTACTGGTTGCAGTTCATGAGTTCGGACATTTTTGGGTAGCACGTAAACTCGGTATCAAGGTACTGCGTTTTTCCATTGGGTTCGGGAAACCGATCTGGTCACGATGTAGCGGAAAGGACAATACCGAGTTTGCTGTTGCCTCCATTCCGCTCGGTGGCTATGTCAAGATGCTGGATGAAAGAGAAGGGGATGTGGATGCCTCGGAAGTTCATCGTGCCTTTAACCGCCAGTCATTAGCAACCCGGTTTGCCGTTGTGCTGGCAGGCCCTATGGCAAATCTGATTTTTGCAGTATTGATTTACTGGTTTATGTATATGGTCGGGATCCCCGGTCTTAAACCGGTGGTAGGTGAAGTGACTCCCGGTCTGGCTGCTGAGTTGTCCGGTTTCCAGTCTGGTGATGAGATAATCAACATTGAAGGACGTGATACACCAACATGGAAAAGTGTCATTATTACGTTGCTACGCCAAATCGTGATGGATAACAGGAAAATAAATGTCACGTTAAAGGTTGGTGATGAACAAACAAGAACTGTACAACTTGATCTGACGGCATATGAAATCAGTATCGGGCGAGCAAATTTACTTAAGGAAATAGGTTTTGAACCTTATAGCCCGCGATTGAAGGCCCTGATTGGGATGCTGGAGCCAGAAGGAGCGGCTGAAAAGGCCGGTTTTCAGGTAGGCGATGAAGTGGTTTCAGCTAATGGCAAACCAATTAAAGACTGGGCTGATTGGGTGGATTATGTACGGGCTAACCCCGGACAATTAATCGAAGTCAGTGTCAATCGGAAGGGAAAGCGGGTTGAGCTGGATTTGACGCCAAAAAAGATGGAAGCCAACGGGCAGGTATATGGGCGAATCGGAGCGGGTGTACATATTTCCGACGAAGTACGCGAATCGCGTCGTAGCATGCATCAATACTCTGCAATGCCTGCACTCTGGAATGGGATAGTCAGGACATGGGATATCTCAACCTTAACATTGAAAATGTTCTGGAAGATGTTGATTGGTAAAGCATCTTTAGAAAATATTAGTGGTCCTATTACTATCGCAGAATATGCAGGACAGTCAGCCAGTATCGGCTGGATGCCTTTCTTCGCCTTCCTTGCACTGGTGAGTATCAGTCTGGGTGTGATTAATCTCGTGCCAATACCCCTGCTTGATGGCGGTCATTTGATGTATTACATCGTGGAATTTTTCAAGGGCAGTCCGGTTTCTGAAAATGCCGAGATAATTGGTCAAAAGATAGGTATCATATTACTGGTAGGTTTAATGATGCTGGCGTTTTATAATGATCTGGTCAGATTGTTTACCAGTTAGCTGATAAACAGAAAATAATAATAAATCCGGTGGGGGTTAAATGAAGCGAAAGCTTGGTGTTCTGCTCTTGTCCTGTGCAATGATCTCGAATGTATGGGCGATTGAGAGTTTTCTGGTCAAGGATATCAGGGTAGAAGGTCTGCAACGTATTTCTGCCGGTACTGTTTTTAATTATCTCCCTTTCAAGGCAGGCGATCGCATAGATGATGCGAGTTCTACCCGAGCCATTCGTGCCTTGTTCAAAACCGGTTTCTTTAAAGATGTTCGACTTGAGCGCGATGGTGATGTGCTGGTTGTCTTCGTTCATGAGCGTCCATCAATTAACAGTATTGATCTCAAAGGTAATCTTGAAATTGACAAGGAAAGTCTGCTGGACTCCTTGAAGCAGATCGGTTTTGTTGAAGGACGTGTTTTTGATCGTTCCATTCTTGAACGAGTCAAGGCCGAACTGGAAAGACAATATTTCAGTCAGGGGCAGTATGGTGTCAAGATTGACTCAACCGTTACACCGCTGGAAAGAAACCGTGTTGATATTGAAATCAGTGTTATTGAAGGTGAGCCTGCACGTATCCACCAGATCAACATTATTGGTAATAACGTATTTAATGACGAGACATTGCTTGATGAAATGGAGTCTGATACCAGCAACTGGTTATCCTTTTTCACCAAGGATGATCAGTATTCAAAACAGAAACTGGGAGCCGATCTGGAAACCATTCGTTCCTGGTATCTCGACAGAGGCTATATCAATTTTGATATTACCTCTACGCAGGTTTCCATTACCCCGGATAAACAGGATATTTACATTACGATCAATATCAGTGAAGGTGAAAAATACACAATCAGTGATATTAAACTGGCAGGTGATCTGGTTGTTCCTGAAGAAGAAATAAAACCTCTGATCCTGACGACAGACAATGAAATCTTTTCCCGCAAGAAAGTAACAGAGAGTACTAAAAATATTACAGAAAGACTTGGAAATGACGGCTATGCCTTTTCTAATGTAAACGCTGTACCTGATATAAATGAAGACAATAAAACAGTCTCGCTGACCTATTTTATTGATCCGGGCAAGCGTGTTTATGTACACCGTATTAATATGGACGGGAATACCAGAACAGCAGACGAAGTGATTCGACGTGAAATGCGTCAGATGGAAGGAGCCTGGGTATCTACATCACAAATTGAACGCTCCAAGGAAAGACTGGAAAGAACAGATTATTTTGAAGAAGTGAATGTAGAAACAGTTCCCGTGCCTGGAACCACTGATCAGGTAGATGTGAACTTCAAGGTGGAAGAAAAGGCATCAGGTAACTTGACTGCCGGTATTGGTTTTTCCCAATCACAGGGACTTGTATTTAATACCAGCGTGTCACAGGATAACTTTTTAGGTACAGGTCGTCGCCTGTCTTTCGCATTTAACAACAGTGATGTAAATACAGTTTACAGTTTTGGTTATGTTAATCCTTATCACACCATTGATGGTGTGAGCCGCGGGTTTAATTTCTTCTCAAGGGAAACGGATGCCGGTCAGGCAAACGTAGGTAACTTCGTGTCTAACAGTACAGGTGGCGACATGAGTTACGGTATCCCTATTAACGAGCATGATTCAATCTATGCCTCTATCGGGGTTGAAAGTATTGAAATCAGTACGACTTCCACGACACCAACCGAGTACCTGAATTTTATTAATCAGAATGGTACGGATTATGTTAATGCAACCCTGAAAGGTTCCTGGTCTCATGACACACGTAATCGGGCTATTTTTGCGAACAGGGGTGAATTACAGAGGTTAAGTGCTGAATTTACGCTCGGTGATCTGGAATACTTCAAGGTCAACTACACACACAGAAAATATTTTCCTTTGACCAAAAAGCTGACTTTGGCATTGAACGGAGAGGTGGGCTATGGCGAGGGCTTTGGTGGTACGACGGACTTGCCATTTTACGAGAACTTCTATGCCGGTGGTCCAGGTTCTGTGCGTGGTTATCAGGCCAATACGCTGGGGCCGCGTGCCAGCAATACCGAACCACTGGGTGGTAATATCAAGGTGGTGGGTAATGCAGAAGTGATTTTCCCTCTACCATTTGTCAAAAAATCACCTAAATCATTACAATTGACCCTGTTTCTTGATGCAGGTAACGTATACGGGTTCGGGCAGGACTTTGATATTAGCGATTTACGTTATTCAACGGGTGTTTCCGCGACCTGGTTATCACCATTCGGTGCATTGACATTCAGTCTGGGACAGACATTGAATGATGAAGCAGGTGACGATACCGAGGTGTTCCAGTTCCAGTTAGGTGCTACTTTAAGATAGTAATTCGGAGTTTGAAATGTTAAGAAAAGTACATGTTATGATTTTTTCCTTATTTCTGGTTATGGGTTTATCTCTCGGGAATACGGCATCGGCTGAGTTGAAACTGGGTGCTGTTAATGCAGCGGTCATTCTTGAAAAGGCGCCACAGGCAGAGCAGGCAAGAAAACTGCTGGAAAAGGAATTTGCTCCGCGTGATAGCGAACTTGTAAAACTGCAAAAATCAATCAAGGCTAATGATGACAAGCTGCAACGTGATGGCGCGGTGATGAGTGAATCTGAAAGAGTTAAACTGGAAAGGGAAGTTATTTCTCAAAAACGTGAGCTTAAGCGTAAACAGGATGAGTTCAGGGAAGACTTCAATATCCGTCGTAATGAGGAATTCGGTAAATTACAGAAACGAATTTATGAAGCCATTGTCGCCCAGGCCAAAAAAGACAAATATGATGTCATTCTTGGTGATGGTGTAATTTATGCCAGTGATACAGCTGATATTACACAACAGGTATTAAAGAGACTGAAGGCTGAGTCAGCTAAAAAATAACTCAGGGGAACAATATTGATAACCCTGAAACAACTTGCAGAAAAAATAGGTGGCAAGCTACATGGTGATCCTGATTGCGAGATCACAGGTGTTGCTTCCCTTAATAAAGCCGTCTCCGGTGATTTGTGTTTCCTCGCAGACAGTCGCTATAAAAAATATCTTTCCCAAACATCTGCCTCTGCCGTGATTTTGCCGGCATCCTTACTTGAAGACTGCCCTGTTCATGCCATTGTGGTTGATGTTCCTGATGTGGCTTATGTCAATGCAATTAAGGCGATCTATCCTGAAGAAAAATTTCCTGGCGGCATTCATCCCTCGGCAGTAGTGGGGAATAACTGCGATATTCATCAGACAGCATGGATTGGCCCTAATGCAGTGATCGAAGATAACGTAACAATCGGAGCGGGTTGTTTTATTGGTGCCGGAACGTCAATTGGAAAAAACTCCAGTATTGGTCAAGACGGTCATATTGCGGCCAATGTTTCCATTTCTTACGGAACTGTTATAGGTGAACGGGCTCTAATTCATTCCGGTGTTGTGATTGGTGCTGATGGTTTTGGATTTGCCAATAATAAGGGACAATGGTTACGTATCCCTCAGCTTGGTGGAGTCAGAATTGGTGATGATGTCGAAGTGGGTGCAAACAGCACGATTGACAGAGGTGCCATCGAAGATACGGTTATTGGTCATGGAGTTAAACTGGATAACCTGATCCAGATTGCGCACAATGTCCAGATTGGAGATCATACCGCGATTGCAGCCTGCACTGGTGTAGCAGGAAGTGTCAAGATAGGCAAACGCTGTACTATCGCAGGTCAGGTTGGTATTGCCGGGCATCTTGAGCTGGGAGATGATGTCCATATTACCGGCAAATCACTGATCACCAAGTCTATACTTAAATCTGGAGTTTATTCTTCCGGCCCGGCTCCGGCAGAACCACAGAATATCTGGCGCCGAAATATAGTAAGATACCGCCAGCTGGATGAAATGGCTAATCGTCTGGCTGAGCTGGAAAAGCAGTTAAATAAAGACAAATAATTAAGGAGCCACTGATTATTAATCAGAGGTTTCATAAGAAGGAAATAATGTGACTATCCTCGACGTGAATCAAATCCTTGAACGATTACCGCATCGTTATCCCTTTCTGTTAGTGGATCGGGTAACAGAAATTGAAGTGGGTAAATGGATCAAGTGTTATAAAAATGTAACCTATAACGAACCGTTTTTTACCGGTCATTTTCCACAGAAACCGGTAATGCCCGGAGTACTGATCATTGAAGCCATGGCGCAGGCAACCGGTTTGCTTGCCTATGAAACGGTAGAAGAAAAACCAAGCAAGGAATCCATTTATTATTTTGTTTCAGCAGATAAGGTGAAATTCAAACAGCCAGTGGGTCCGGGTGACAAACTTGAACTGTATGCCGAATTATTGCGTGTTAAAAAGGGAATGTGGAAATTTGATTGTAATGCCAGTGTTGATGGCAAGGTAGTTGCTTCTGGTGAAATCATGTGTGTATCAAAGGATTCCTGAATTGATTGATGAACGAGCCATCATTGATGCCTCTGCAAAATTGGCAGACAACGTCAGTATTGGCCCTTATTCTATTATTGGCCCCCATGTTGAAATAGGTTCCGGTACAGTTATTGGTCCCCATGTTGTTATCAAAGGGCCGACACGGATTGGCAAGGACAACAAAATATTTCAATTCTCATCCATTGGTGAAGATCCTCAGGACAAAAAGTTCGCCGGTGAAGAAACGCATCTGGAAATCGGGGATGGCAATACCATTCGTGAATATTGCTCCATTAACCGGGGTACCGGTGACGGGGGAGGTGTAACCCGGATTGGTAATGATAACTGGATTATGGCCTATGTACATATTGCCCATGATTGTCAGGTTGGCAGTCACACTATTTTTGCCAACAATGCGACACTTGCAGGTCATGTTGACGTACAGGATCATGCGATTCTGGGCGGGTTTGCCGCAGTGCATCAGTTTTGCCGGATTGGTGAACACAGTTTTACCGCCATGGCGACAGCCATTAATAAAGACATACCGCCATTCGTGATGGCATCCGGTAATCTGGCCAAACCACATGGACTGAATATTGAAGGACTTAAACGCCGTGGTTTCAGTGACACCAGTATTAAAAACATGCGCAAGGCCTACAAATTACTATATATGTCCGGCCTTAAACTGGATGAAGCACTTGAACAAATGAAAGCATTGGCCAGTGAGACACCCGAAGTGGGTCTTATGGTGTCTTTCATTGAGAAATCCACACGCAGTATCATAAGATAACCTTCTACCATGCGCATTGGCATCCTTGCAGGCGAAACTTCCGGTGATCAGCTTGGCGCAGGATTAATCCGGGCTATAAAACACCATGCCCCCCATGCTGTCTTTGAAGGCATAGCCGGGCCCAAAATGATTGAGGCCGGTTGCAGTTCATTTTATCCGATGGAAAAACTCTCGGTACTGGGTATTGTCGAAGTCATCAAACATTACCGTGAACTCAAGGCGATTCGTGATCATCTGATAGAACACTTTATTGATAGCCCACCTGATGTATTTATTGGTATTGATTTACCCGATTTTAATTTACCGATGGAGCGTAAATTAAAAGAAGCTGGCATCCCGACTGTGCATTATGTTAGCCCGACCGTATGGGCCTGGCGACCGGGCAGGGTGCATGGTATTGCCAAATCAGTCAATCTGATGCTGACCATGTTTCCGTTTGAAAACGAAATTTACGAACAACATAATGTGCCAGTGGAATTTGTCGGCAATCCGATTGCCGACATGTTTCCGATGCAGCCGGACAGAACCGTAGCAAGGCATAAACTTGATATCCCGGAACAGGCCAAAGTTATTGCCCTACTGCCGGGGAGCAGGGTCAGTGAACTGCAGCGCCATGCTGATTTATTTATCAAGACTGCAACGTGGTGTCATGAAAAAAATCCGGATGTGCAATTTATCGTACCACTGGCCTCAAAAGAATTACGCCACATTTTTGAAAACACACTTCAACAACTTGGTACCAACTTACCCATTACCCTGTTTGATGGGCAATCACATGATGTACTGATGGCCTGTGATGCCGTGTTGCTTGCCTCTGGCACGGCAGCAGTTGAAGCCATGCTCATGAAACGCCCGATGGTCGTGACCTACAAACTTAACTGGCTCAGTTACCGCATCATGAAAGCCATGCTCAACGTGCCTTATGTCTGTATGCCCAACAATCTGGCAGGCAGTGAAATCGCGCCAGAGTTTATCCAGCACAATGCAAAACCGGAAAAAATGGGACCGGTGTTACTGGATTATCTTGAACATCCGGAGAAGAGTATTCCGATTATTGAAAAATTTACCGAGATTCATCAGACATTAAGGAAAAATGCAGATGAGACTGCGGCGCTGGCTGTGCTTAAGTTGGTCACTGAGTGACAGGCCTCTTATATCCTCTCCCTCAGGGAGAGGATTAAGGTGAGGGGGTAATAGGTTTGCCGACTTTGTCGGCGCTTTAATTTTTTATGCGAGGATTCGACCCCGAAGACTCGTATCATTCCATGCGATGCTCGACTGCATCTGATGGGATAAAAACACAAAATATTGGTAATATAAATGACCGTTTTCGACCCAAAGAAGACAGTCAATATTTCTCTATTTCTCCTCTTAATCTATTAGGCTATAATCGAACGAGTTTTTGGATGAATCATATCGATGAGAAAATTCTGTTCAAATAAATCATTCATGTTTAGTCTGATTACTGCATTTCTTTTTTTGCAGTTGTCAAACACGCATATTCACCTTGCGGGTAAGCATGAACATAGTGATGGACAGCATCAACATGCTGTTACCGCTCATCAACACCAGTTAGCCAGTTATCATGAGGATGTGATTGATGTTGCAGCTGAGACACTTTCTCATGCTGACAGTAATAAGGTAGTTGAGCTGGAGCATGTTTGTACCAAAGCGCAGGGTAAATTGGGAGAGCAGTATGCAGCCATTACCTCTTCAATATTAAGGCCCGTTGAAACTATCGATAGTTCAGGGATTGTAGTACTGTCCTCTCAACTAATATCTTATCAATCCTATCATCAATACACGTCTATTCGCCTGCGTGCTCCACCTGTAGTCTCATAACATTTAATTAATTTTTTATTTTTAACTACCGGGCGAATAGAACCGCTCTATCAATTATTGTTATGAGGTTTTTATGTTTATAAAAATGAGAACGTCACAGTGGCTATTGGCCATTGTGAGTATATTATTAGTGAGCCAGGCATTTGGCCATGGTATGTCGGAAGCGGAAAAACAGTCGATCATCGATGGTGGCAATCTCCGATATATGTGGATTGGCGCGACGCATATGCTATCGGGTTATGACCACCTGTTATTTGTGTTTGGCATTATCTTTTTCCTGACCAGATTCAGAGATATTGTAAAATACATTACTGCTTTTACTCTGGGGCACAGTGCAACCCTGATTTATGCGACCTTCACTGGTCTGCAAATCAATTATTTCCTGATTGATGCCGTGATTGGTTTAAGCGTAGCATACATCGCATTCGCGAATCTGGATGGGTTCAGGAAATACTGGGATGTGAAACCACCAAATTTGTTGTTTATGATTGTTACGCTTGGTCTGATTCATGGCCTTGGGTTATCAACACGTTTACAGCAACTGCCATTAAGTGAAGATCAGTTATTAATGAATATTATTTCGTTTAATGTTGGTATTGAGTTCGGTCAGATCATGGCATTAACAGCGATGCTACTGGTGCTGGCTGGTTGGCGTAAAAGTGCGAGCTTTGTTCCATTCAGTCGTGTGTCCAACGTGTTTCTGATTGTCGCCGGTTTTTATCTGGCACTGATGCAAATGCACGGTTATAGCCATGTGACAGATCCGGATGAATTTGGTTTTAGTTCAGATAACCATGCACATGACCATATTCGTATTGAAGAAAAGCGCGCACAGACACTAAAAGAACAATCAACGCATGATTCGTTATATTAAAATTAACTGGAGAAAATGATGAAAAAACTAACAGTAACTTATCTATTATTTACCGTATTGGCGTTTACTACACCAGTACATGCTGGTTCCGGACATTCACATGATAAAGACGGAGGTCATAGTAATCATGAGAGCTCGCATGGCGCAATTAACGCGAGTCTTGCAAAAGCCAAAGCCGAGAATATGGTTAATGCTTTGGTTAAGAAAAACGTTATCGATAAAAGTTGGCAAGGAATGAAACCAGTTAAAGCCGAGAAGAAAGCCTTTGCCAAGGGCGAAGAGTGGGTGGTGAGTTTTCAAAACGACAAGATAGAAGATAAATCAAAGAAGGTTTTGTATATCTTTTATAGTCTGGACGGACACTATATCGCCGCTAATTACACTGGAAAATAAGTGCTCAACAGAAAGGCCGGTCTAACCGGCCTTTTATATTATTTGGGTTGTCGGGGCCAACCGTCGCGTTAGCGACAAAAAACATTCATAATAAATCCATGACATCGGATCCCGAAATAGAAAAAGCCAAACTAAACCTCGAAACTGGCCAGATGGCGTGGTCGGTGTTGCAGGTGTTTTTTGCATCCGGTAATGCGATTTCGGTGGCGCCCGATCTGGATCTGGTGGAGGTGGCATTTCAGATGTCACAGGATAACAAGCAACAGATTGAGGCATGGATGGCGGAAGGGAAGGTCGGGCAGGTGTCTGATGTTCAGGCGCGGACATGGTATGAATCGGATGCGCAGTTATGGGCGCTGGTCGTTAGACCGTGGGTATTGGTGCAGGATAAGTAGTCTGTAGTGCTGATTATGAGATACCGGCTCAAGGCCGGTATGACGATGATTTTTTTTCTGTGTTCTCTGTGGTTTAATACGTGTCATGAGCATAAAAATAACAACAACGATTGTAGCCGGTGTCGATGAAGTCGGGCGCGGGCCGTTGGCCGGTCCTGTTGTTGCCGCGGCGGTAATTCTTGATCCGGATAATCCCATCAAAGGCCTGACCGACTCCAAAAAACTCACCGAGAAAAGGCGTGAGCTTTTGTCTGTTGAGATCAAGGAAAAGGCATTGTCCTGGTCATTAGGTCGTGCTGAAGTGCATGAGATTGATGATATCAATATTCTGCAGGCCAGTTTGTTGGCAATGACACGGGCGGTGGAAGGTTTGTCAGTAGCGCCGGAACACGCACTGGTAGATGGGAATAAATTACCAAAGTTACCCTGTAGTGGAGAAGCGATCATCAAGGGTGATCTGACTGAGCCGGCAATTTCAGCAGCCTCGATCATTGCCAAGGTGGCGCGTGATAAAGAGATGGTTGAACTCGACCAACAATATCCGGGCTATGGTCTTGCAGGTCATAAGGGTTATCCAACCAAAAAGCATTGTGAGGCACTGGAACAACTCGGTGTCACCAAAATTCATCGGCGCAGTTTTGGACCGGTACGCCGGATTTTGGAAGTGAGATAATACTTTAACTAAGCCATTCTGGCACATCAATTAAAGCTAAAACCTTATCTAATAAACAATCAATAGGTTAAGAGCTTTATCTAGAATAATTCTTGATTAAGAGTGAATAAGACTTGTTAATCGGATGTTTCGTTAAACTGACATTACATGTTCATTCTCCAAACAGTCAGTGCAGAAAATCTTGTGTCATCTTCTAAGGGCGCAGTTTAGAATAGGCAGCTTATGGGCCCAGCATTTGTTCACTTAAGTCTACACACAGAATACTCCCTCATCGATGGGGTGGTGCGTATCAAGCCACTGGTACAGGCCGCTGCAGATGCCGGTATGCCAGCGGTGGCGGTGACCGATTTCTCTAATCTGTTTGCACTGGTCAAGTTTTATCGTGCTGCACAGTCAGCCGGCATAAAACCCATCACCGGTGTCGATCTGCTGGTTCACAATG
>JAOUJV010000104.1 GCA_029882995.1 Gammaproteobacteria bacterium
AATCCACAAAAAACCGGAAACCCTTGGTAGTAGGAATGCGTCCTGCCGAGGTATGAGGTGATTCGATCAGTCCCAGATCTTCCAGATCAGCCATCACATTACGAATTGTGGCGGAACTGAGGTCGAGTTGGCCACTGCGCGCCAATGTGCCTGACCCCACCGGACTGCCGTCACGAATATAGTTTTCTATCAGGAGTTTGAGCAATTGCTGGGCACGATCTGATACACCGGCGCCTGAATTGGATGTCTTTTTGTTTCTGGGCATATTTGGCCATCATAGCAGAGAGCCAGAACAGGCTTAAAGCCCTTCTTACTATACCAGTTGGCGTGCCTGCGCTGGCATGCTAAGTTTGTGTTTCAAGAAGGAATAAAAACAAGAATGTCTAAACAATTTTCAAAAATAGGTCTTATCGGCAAATTTGGTGACCCCGGAGTTGAGGAAACACTCGATATCCTCAGTAACTATCTCGAAAAGAAAGGACTGAGTGTAGTGCTCGATGAGCACACCGCTGGAATGCTGAAAGACAACCACTTGCCTACCGGCTCGCGGGATGACATTGGCAAGAACTGTGATCTCGCCATTGTGATTGGTGGTGATGGAACTTTACTGAACGCCGCACGCTCTCTGGCTAAATTTGAAGTCGCCCTGCTGGGTATCAATCTGGGACGTCTGGGTTTTCTCGTCGACATTTCACCGGATAACATGATCAACACACTCGATGCCATATTAAAGGGTGATTATCAGGAAGAACACCGCACGCTGCTTAATTGTGAAATTATTTGTGAAGGCGGAATGAAAACAACTGAAGTTGCATTCAATGATGTCGTCGTACATAAATGGAATGTAGCGCGCATGATTGAGGTCGAGGTCTATATTGATGGCCTGTATGTAAATACCCAGCGCTCTGATGGTTTGATCATATCCACTCCGACCGGTTCAACTGCCTATGCATTGTCAGGTGGTGGTCCTATCCTTCATCCTTCACTGGACAGCATGGTGATCGTGCCGATTTGCCCGCATACCATGAGCTATCGCCCGTTAGTTGTTGGTGGCTGCAGTAAAATAGAAGTTGTTATCAGTCATAACAATCAGGATGATGCACAAGTGACTTGTGATGGTCAGTTAAACCAGAACCTGGTGAATGGTGATCGTATTATTATTTCATGTATGGAAAAGCGCATTCATTTGATTCATCCGAAATCACATGACTACTATGAAATCTTGCGCGCCAAACTGAAATGGGCAGAAAAACTGTAATTAAAAATTATTAAACTATGCTAACAAACCTGCATATTCGTGACTTCGCCATTATCAAGGAATCAGAAATTGAATTTGATAGTGGCATGACGGTACTTACCGGTGAGACCGGTGCCGGCAAATCGATATTGATTGATGCCTTGAGCCTGTTGCTTGGTGCACGTGCCGACAGCAAATCTATACGTCACGGTTGCCAACGCACAGAGATTTCTGCCTCATTTAATATTGAAACCTTTCCTGAAGCTCAGCACTGGCTTGTTGAACAGGAACTGGACAGTGATGAATGCTTGTTGCGTCGGGTTATTACTGCCGATGGTCGTTCAAAAGGATACATCAATGGTTCACCGGTGCCAGCCCAGTCATTAAAAGCACTGGGCAGTTTGCTGGTTGATATACATGGTCAACATGAGCATCAGTCACTCATGCAGCGCAGCAAACAGCGTCAGTTACTGGATGACTACGCCAATCATTTTGAATTACTTGAACAACTCAGTCAGGCATACAATAAATGGCATTCCCTGAATGATCGCTTTGATCAGCTTAAACAGGCCAGTGCAGATCGTGACTCAAGACTGGATCTGTTACGTTATCAGGTGCAGGAACTGGAACTGCTTTCCCCTGTTGCCAATGAATTTGATGAACTCGAACAACAAAACAAAAAAATATCACATGCCTCGGGTTTACTGGAAGGCTGTAATCAGATCATTGACGAAATTTATGAAAATGAAAACAGCACTGCCTTTTCGTTACTCTCTAATGCAGCGGCCACACTGGACGACTTGTCTTCCTACGATAAAAAACTGGAAGCCATTACCGAACTGCTGAATACAGCAAGCATCCAGACACAGGAAGCCGCAAATGAACTGCGCGATTACATTGATGGTATCGAGCTTGATCCTGAACAACAAAAATCGCTTGAACAACGTCTGGACCTGTATCATGAACAGGCACGCAAACATCGTATCATGCCGGATGCATTACCTGAGTTACTTGGCTCACTGCAGCATGAACTCAACTCACTTGAAAATGCCGATACAGAACTGGACAACTTACAGGATGAAATAAAAATTGCTGCAGACAATTACAAAAAGCTGGCACTCAAACTCACCAAAAGTCGTAAACGCAATGCCAGACAGTTATCCGACCTTGTCACTGAAGATATGCAGAAACTGGGAATGCAAGGCGGCAAATTCGAGATCGAGTTAATTGATAATGATAAAAACCTGTTTTCAGCATCAGGACTGGAAAAGGTCGAATTCATGGTCAGTGCCAACCCGGGCCAACCGCTACAACCTTTAACAAAAGTTGCATCAGGTGGTGAACTCTCACGTATCAGTCTGGCAATACAGGTCAGCTCCATCAAGAAAGGACAAAACAAACCCACATTGATTTTTGACGAAGTCGATGTCGGTATTGGCGGCGGTGTTGCCGAAGTAGTGGGACAACAACTACGCCAACTTGGACAAACCAGTCAGGTTATGTGTGTTACACACTTGCCGCAAGTCGCTGCACTTGGGCATCATCATTTCCGCGTAAATAAAACAACGGAAAAAGATTCAACCCACACACAACTCGAATTACTCGATACCAAAAACCGCACACAGGAAATCGCACGCATGCTCGGTGGTGTGAAGATCACCAAACAAACCCTCGCCCATGCCGAAGAAATGCTGATGATGGCATCTGACAAAAAGACAAAACCAGCCCCTGTCTGATATTTATTTTGTCTAAAAAATAGACAATTATTTCTGCTTCACAAATTTCATATTTCTGCCTAAAGAAAGACGTATTAGTGCCGTTACACTCCGTCATATGCGGCCCATATAGATGGGTTATTTAAGGCTAAAATAATGAATTTCAATTACTTATATACAATTACTCATTCTGTTTCTCGTGCTGTCTTGGGCGGGATGGCGAGTGTGTGCTTGTTTATCGCTCTGACAGGCAATGCTAACGCCGCTGAGGTGGTGCGTGCCAATGTCGAGCAAAATGGCGATACCTATTCAACTCATTATGAAATTCGCCTTAATGCGCCTGCTGAGGATGTACGCAGAGTACTCACCGATGTTGATCAACTGGTTGCCTTGATGCCGGATGTTCAGGAATACATGGTCAAGCGCAGGGTAAGTTCAAACAAGGCCGATGTTCAGCTGGTCATGCGTACCTGTGTGCTGTCCATTTGCAAGCAGTTCACCCAGAAAGAACGTTTTTATATTGGCAAGAATGGTCAGCTAAAAGGCAGGTTCATCCCGGTTGGCAGTGATTTTGCGACAGGACAGTCATCTTACAAGGTGATTGCGGACAAGAATGGCACACGTATCCAGTTTAACGCCAGCATGAACCCAAAATTCTGGGTGCCATTTGGCAAGGTTATATTGTCATATACTCTGAAAAACTTTGCTGAAAGACTGGCGGTGGCGATTGATCAGCATGTGACCATGCAGGCTGCTGGAAATTCGGGTAAAAACAAAAAACCGGTTTAATTACCCTTCTTCTGGCAGTCTGCACAAATCCCGTAAATATATAATGTGTGATCGGTCATGGTGAAACCCGCCTGTGCGGCAATCTTGCGCTGGCGATCTTCAATGGTTTCATCAATAAATTCTTCTACCTTACCGCATTTAACGCACAGAATATGATCGTGGTGGTTACCTTGATTCAGCTCATAGACCGACTGCCCGCCTTCAAAATTGTGTTTCACGACGATACCGGCAGACTCAAACTGGGTCAGAACACGATAAACAGTGGCCAACCCCACTTCCTCACCAGAATCCACCAATCGCTTGAACAGTTCATCTGCACTCATATGGAGTGAGTCATTTTGCTCAAGGATCTCGAGGATTTTCATTCTCGGCACTGTTGCCTTGAGGCCCAGTTTTTTCAGATCACTGCTTTCCAATTTTTTCTCCACCGGAATATGTGCATCCGGCTATAAACTTGGGTATCATTCTACCTGAGCCAATATTTTAATAAACTGTTTATGCGTAATTTGCTGAAATCCCTGATTATCTGTTCATCCATTCTGCTGGGGGCATGCTCGCTTGTACCGGACGTCTATAAGGTTGATGTCCAGCAGGGTAATGTCATTGAGGATGAAATGCTGAACAAACTCCAGCCCGGCATGACCAAGCGTCAGGTTAATTACATACTTGGCACACCCGTTATCGTGGACGTGTTCCATCAGGATCGCTGGGATTATGTGTACAGTTTCAAGCCTGGTTCCAAGGCACGTAAGCAGCATCGTGTTTCACTCTTTTTCAAGGATGACAAACTGGTACGTCTGGAAGGAGATGTAAAACCGGAAAATGGCGCTCTCATGATGCAAGCGCAGAAAGAAATGCCTGATGTTCATGTTGAGGAAAAATCGACCGGCTTTGTTGAATATATGAAAGAAACTTTTTACTTCGGTACTGAAGAAGAAAGAGAAGACAACTAATCCTTCAATAATTTCTAGACTGCAACGCGCTTTGTTTCACTCATGATATTCTGAGAGCGTGAAAACTCAAGCATTCTTTCAATCGAAACCAGCGCTTTCCTTCTTGTATTTTCATCAATTGTTATTTCATTTGAGCCTGTTTCAAGCACTGCAGCAAGATTTTCAAGACCATTCATCGCCATCCACGGACAATGTGCACACATGGAGCAGGTCGGGCTGGTACCGCCGGTCGGTGCAACTATCAGTTTTTTACCTGGTGCGGCCTCACGCATTTTATAAAAAATACCCAGATCAGTCGCCACAATAAACGTTTGTGCTTCCGATTTTTTAGCATAATTAATAATGCCAGATGTGGAACCTACAAAATCTGCCAGCTCAACCACTTCTTGCGGCGACTCGGGATGTACCAGAACCTTTGCATCCGGATTCTGTTTTTTTAATTCCTGTAATTCTCCTGCCTTGAACTCTTCATGCACAATACATGAACCCATCCAGCGCAGCATGTCAGCACCGGTTTCCTGTTGAACATAACGTCCCAGATGTTTGTCCGGCGCCCAGATAATCTTTTTACCCTGTTCATGTAAATGGCGCACGATACTGACTGCATTACTTGATGTCACAGTCCAGTCGGCACGCGCCTTCACGGCGGCACTGGTATTGGTATAAACAACAACAGTGCGATCAGGGTGCTCATCACAAAAGGCTGTAAATTTATCTGCAGGACATTCCAGATCAAGCGAACAATTGGCATCCAGATCCGGCATGAGAATACGTTTTTCCGGATTCAGAATCTTGGCAGACTCTCCCATGAAACGAACACCAATCACTACCAGCGTGTCTGCCGGATGTGTATTCCCGAAATGCGCCATACCAAGCGAATCGGCAACACAACCACCGGTTTCATCAGCCAGACGCTGGAGTTCATCATCGACATAGTAATGCGCAACCAAGACCGCGTTTTCGCGTTTCAACAATTGTTTGATATGTTGAATCAATGCGGATTTTTTTTCAGCTGACAATGGAGCTGGCAAACGCACATCCTCTGCCATCTGCCTGATGCCAGCCTCAAGTTGATGAGGTATGTCGTATGCCTTGTCTACCATTTAACTACCTGCCCCTTTCTTCATTTCTTTACCCTCAGCGGCGCGCTTTCGACGAACCTCTTTCGGATCAGCTATCAGCTTGCGATAAATCTCTACCCTGTCCTTGGGACGTAATTCGGTATCCAGTTTGCTCAGTTTACCAAAAATACCGACCTTGTTTTCTGCCAGATCAATTTCCGGGAAATGTTCAATAACCTTTGACAATTCAATAGCCTGTTGAACGGTTGTTCCCGGCTCTACAATCACAGGAACAATAACCTGTTTATCCGGCTTTGCGTAGGCCACTTCGACCTGAAAATTTTTAGCGCTTTCCATAAACCTCTACCGCCCGCTGGCAAAATGAATCAACCAGACGATTGGCCACCTCATTAAAAACCGGGCCGACTGTCATCTGTAATATCTTGCCTGAAAACTCATAATTCAAGTCCAGTAATACCTTTGAGGCATCTTCACGTAAACTTTCGAATCGCCAGAAACCTTCCAGATGCTTGAATGGTCCTTCCTGCAAACGCATTTCAATCATCTTGCCAGACTGGTTGCGGTTAATGGTGGAAAATGACTTTTGAATCCCCTTGTAAGCAAGGTCAATACGCGCCCTGACCTCATCCCCATTGACCGATATTATCTCGGATCCACCGCACCAGGGAAGAAAATCAGAATAACCGGAAATATCGGCCACCAGATCGTACATCTCTTTTGCTGAATACGGTATCAGTGCGGACTTGCTGACATTAGGCACAATCGTTAATACCATTCATTATTTCATACTCAGATTATGCCAATGGCTTTCAAGAACACGATGACAACACCGATGGGGGTCACGTACCGTACAAGGAAGTGCCATAGTTCAAACCCTCTTATATCTTTAATCGCCAGCTCATCCTTGCTCATTTCACGTTTCATTATCCAGGCTGCAAACAGGGCGATAAAAAATCCGCCAAGCGGTAACATGATATTGGCTGTCAAATAATCCAGTGCACCAAAAACGGTTTTATCAAACCATTTCACATTACTCCATTTGTTAAATGATAATACTGTACCGACTCCCAGTGCCCACGCTCCAATCCCGCTGACAACAGCTGCCCAGATGCGGTTTACACCCTTGTTTTCAACCAGCCAGGCCACCAGTGGCTCAATTAATGAAATTGACGAGGTCCATGCTGCAAATACCAGTAAAACAAAAAACAGTGTGCCAAAAAATGTTCCACCATCCATATGACCAAATGCCAACGGCAAGGTTTTGAATATGAGGCCCGGGCCTGATGCGGGCTCAAGACCGTTGGCAAAGACTAACGGGAAAATCGCCATGCCTGCTAATAAGGCGACTGCCGTATCAGCAATAGAAATCATAATTGAGGTTTTTGCAATGGAGGTATCTTTGGGAAGATAAGAACCGTATATCATGATTGCGCCCATACCCAAAGACAGCGTAAAGA
>JAOUJV010000023.1 GCA_029882995.1 Gammaproteobacteria bacterium
CAGCGCACGGCGGTTTTTGTTCTGTGAACATGGCTGCGGGTATGATTTATTCTATTGGTGGTTCTTTCTGGGAATTTGGTGGCCCGGATCTGGAACGCTCCAAATTGTTCGTGATGATTGGTACAGCTGAAGATCATCATTCCAATCCGATGAAGATGGCGCTTTCCAAATTCAAGCGTAACGGCGGTAAATTTATCTCTATCAATCCTGTGCGCACCGGTTATTCGGCTATCGCAGATGAGTGGATCCCAATTCGTCCTGGCACAGATGGTGCGTTGTTTCTTTCCTTGATTAATGAGTTGATCAAACAAGGCTTGTATGACCGTGATTTTTTGGCGCAGTACACTAACTCAGCGCAATTGGTGAATATGGATGAGAACAGTACCGAATACGGTATGTTTGTGCGCACTGAAGTACCGGAAGAAGAAGGTTGTTTTGATCCGCAAAATAAACTTTGGTGGGATCGTTTGGGAGATAAACCTGTTATTACCCATTCCAAAGGAACTGATCCGCGTTTGATGGGTAACTTTAAGCTGGATGATGGTACACCGGTTAAACCTTCTTTCCAGTTATTACAAGAACGTGTTGAAGATTATACGCCGGAGTGGGCTGAAGGCATTACCGGTATACCCGCCAAAACAATTCGTCGCCTTGCGCATGAAATGGGTGTGACTGCCCGCGATCAAAAAATTGAAATGCCGATTGCATGGACGGATGTATGGGGCAATGAGCATGATACTGTGACCGGTAATCCGGTTGCGTTTCATGCCATGCGTGGTTTGGCGGCACATTCAAATGGATTTCATACCATTCGAGCATTGTCATTATTAATGACCTTATTGGGGACGATTGATCGGCCCGGTGGTTTCCGTCACAAGGCGCCATTTCCACGACCGATCCCCCCTTGCGCAAAAACACCAAAAGGCCCGGAGGGTGTGAACGCTGAAATGCCTTTGGGCGGAATGCCTTTGGGCTGGCCGGCCGAACCGGATGATTTATTTGTTGATGATGATGGCAAGCCGGTTCGTCTGGATAAAGCCTTCTCTTGGGAGTACCCGCTGGCAGTTCACGGCCTTATGCACAATGCGATCACCAATGCCTGGAAGGGTGATCCCTATCCCATCGACACCTTGTTACTGTTTATGGCTAACATGGCGTGGAATTCATCCATGAATACTGTCGAAGTTCGCAAGATGCTGACTGACAAGAATGAAAATGGGGATTATAAAATTCCTTATATTATTGTTTGTGATGCCTTCCAGTCCGAGACCGTGGCATTTGCTGATCTGGTATTGCCGGATACAACGTATCTGGAACGCCATGATGTCATGTCCATGCTGGATCGACCTATTTCAGAATTTGACGGTCCGGTTGATTCGGTGCGCATACCTGTTCTTCCACCAAAAGGCGAATGCAAACCATTTCAGGATGTATTGATTGAGATGGGTACACGGTTAAAACTACCTGCATTTGTTAATGAAAAAGGCCAGCGTAAATACAAGGACTATCCAGATTTCATTTTGAATTTTGAAACTGATCCCGGTTCAGGCATTGGTTTCCTTGCCGGTTGGCGTGGCAAGGGTGGCGAGAAATTTATGAAAGGGGAACCAAACCCGAACCAGTGGCAAATGTATGAGAAAAACAACAGTGTTTATCATTATGAATTACCCAAGTCTTATCAATACATGCGTAACTGGAATAAAGGCTATCTGGAATGGGCGCAGCGCCATCGTTTAACACGTTATGCTGAACCAATCTTGTGTCATGTGTATTCTGAAGTATTACAACAATTCCGTTTGGCCGCACAAGGCAAGACATCCGGTAAACAGCCGCCAGAACATTTACGTAAACGTGTTGAAACGTTCTTTGATCCACTGCCATTTTATTATGAACCACTGGAAGTACAACAAACGGATAAACAAAAGTATCCATTGAGCGCGATCACACAACGCCCAATGGCAATGTATCACTCATGGGATTCACAAAATGCCTGGTTGCGTCAGATCCACGCACATAATTATCTCTATATGAGCCCGGACGTAGGACATAAAGAAGGATTCAATGACGGCGACTGGATTTGGGTTGAATCACAATGGGGCAAGGTACGTTGCATGTGCCGTTTCTCTGAAGCTGTGGAGCCGGGGACAGTCTGGACATGGAATGCGATAGGTAAAGCCTCTGGCGCATGGAATCTCACACCGGATGCCAATGAATCACAGAAAGGTTTTCTTTTGAATCACGTGATATCTGAAGAATTGCCACCCGATAACAATAATTACCGTTTTTCAAATTCAGATCCGGTAACCGGTCAGGCAGCCTGGTACGATGTGCGTGTGCGTGTTTATAAGGCGGATGAATCAGATGAGAAAATCAGCTCTCCGCAGTTTGATACATTCAATCCTGTTCCGGGTGAAGAAAAAGTGCGTAAGTCATGGCTGGGGTATTTTGCAGGGGGCAAGAAATCATGACCCAGCTTGCATTAGTTATTGATTTGAATGTTTGTGTTGGTTGCCATGCCTGCGTGACCAGTTGTAAGGAATGGAACACCTCCGGTCCTGCCGGTTTTATGTCAGATGACAATCCTTATGATAAAGATCCTACCGGGACCTTTTTTAATCGTGTGCAGACCTATGAGGCAGGGGAATTCCCGAATTCGGAAACGATACATTTCCCCAAATCCTGTTTGCATTGCGAAGATCCACCTTGTGTACCGGTGTGTCCAACAGGCGCAAGTTATAAACGCAAGGAAGACGGCATTGTGCTTGTCGATTACGACAAGTGCATAGGTTGTAAATATTGTTCATGGGCATGCCCTTATGGAGTGCGCGAAATAGATGAACATCTGAAAGTAATGAAAAAATGCACATTATGCGTTGACCGTATTTATGATCAATCATTGCCGGAAGCGGAACGCAAACCGGCTTGTGTGATGGCATGTCCAACCAGCGCACGGCTGTTTGGTGATGTGCATGATCCCGAGTCGGAAGTTTCTATTGCGATCAGGGAAGAGGGTGGATATCAATTGCAACCGGAATGGGGATCGAAACCGGCCAATCATTATTTACCCCGTCGCAAAACACGCATCAAGATACACGAAGATGAATTGATTCGTGCAGATAATCCGCTTAGAAAAGAAACTGAACGTCCTGAAGGTCCGGTTAAAGAACAGACGCTGGACGATATCACCAGTTGGTAATTTTGGAGAAATAATGAATCCTGCATTTTCAGTTATATTTTTGACCACACTGATTGGCACTGGCCAAGGCTTGTTCCTTGCGCTTTATACCGGTGAAAGTTATGCAACAGTTGAGCTTTTAC
The DNA here is from genome assembly GCA_029882995.1 of Gammaproteobacteria bacterium. Lineage (GTDB taxonomy): Bacteria > Pseudomonadota > Gammaproteobacteria > DAOVJZ01 > DAOVJZ01 > DAOVJZ01. The sequence goes on from JAOUJV010000023.1 coordinate 3,319, forward strand.
CGCGTCAGGAAAATGATTTTTATGTTGTCGGCAGTATGATTTCGCTGGTTTTTTTGATTGCCGGTTTGATAGCTTCATTTTTCCACCTTGGCCATCCTGAGCGCGCATGGCGTGCAGCAACACAGTGGCGCACTTCGTGGTTGTCACGTGAAGTTATTGTATTGCCGGTTGTGATGGGTCTGATCGCCCTTTATGGTTTATCTCATCACATGAATTTTGGTCCTGAACTCTTTGGTGTTCGCAAGGATCCCCATAATCTGGTGACATTGTTGATTGGTACACTTGGGGTTGTTGCTACATTTGGTTTGTTTATTTGCACCGGAATGATTTACGGTTGTATTCGTTTTATTCAGGAGTGGTCAACGCCATTAACAGTAATTAATTATTTACTGCTGGGTACGGCTTCCGGTTTTGTTCTTGCTTCAGCCTATGCTGCCTTTAATGCAACCGAGCTTGTTCGGTTTTATGGCGGATGGGCAATTATTATCACATTGACTGCTTTGATTACCAGAACAGCCTCATTGATTAGAAACAACAGAATCAAGCAACGCACCACCATCCAAACAGCGATTGGAATTCGTCACCAAAAAATTACACAGCGCTCTCAGGGATTTATGGGTGGTTCATTCAATACGCGTGAATTCTTTCACGGCAAGACACAGCTGTTTTTGCGCTCAATCAAATGGGTATTTCTTGTTACGGTGTTTGTTATACCGGTGGTGCTATTGATTCCGGGAATGAAGGGTGATGCGGGATTGTTATTGACAGCCTTTGTCATTCAATTTATCGGATTAATTGCTGAACGCTGGTTTTTCTTTGCACAGGCCAATCATCCGCAAAACCTCTATTACCAAACTGTTGGTTAGAGTGCTTTGGTTTAAAGGATATCATCTTCTCCTACCATCAGTTGATCCTCACCATGTATGGCGTTACGCACACGACGACGACTAACCAGTTTTAATTGGGCGGCTTCGGGCAATTCAGTCAGCATAATAATATTTTTATCGACCAGCAGGTCAATCAGATCCTCAACTACACGGGCGAGTTTGATGTCGGATTCTGTCAGAATCTGTTTCAGATCGGTGCTTTTCGAATGCTCATTAAGGAACTCCAGTACCTCAGGATCATCGGTTGATACCCTTTCTTTTACCTCATCAGTCGCCTTTGTCTGCAGGGAGGTAATGTTTCCTTTTTCATCTCTTTTTGCATACAGCATGAATACTTCTCCTGTGCATAAAACAGTTCAAATCTATAAAACTATCATATTATCAATGAGTTATGGTTTTTGTCTCCGCGGAACAGTTTAAGCATAGTCACTAACGCTGTGTTTTTCCTGTAAATGTCCTAATCTTTTTACGCTAGCAACCGCAACATATATATTATAAGAATCAATCATTTGGAGTGCCAAATGGGCAAGGGTGACACCTCAGCACACGACACCTGGGAAGTACATAACGACAGTCAGTCATTTGATGACCCTCTGTTGAGTTGTCTGGTATTGCTGACCAAACTACAGCATCGTCCATTTTCGGCTGATGCATTACGTGCAGGCTTACCTCTTGTTGATAACAGATTAACTCCTGAGCTGTTTGAAAGGGCAGCTGAAAGGGCAGGACTTTCATCGCGCATTGTCAGACGTTCTCTGGATGAAATATCAGAACTTGTATTACCTGCAATCCTGTTATTGAAAAATGGACAGGCATGCGTTCTGGTTTCACTCAATAAAACATCAGGAATGGCAACTCTGTTGCAACCGGACGCAGGTGTTGGCGAACACTCAACCACCATCGAAGCACTTAAAGAACATTACATTGGATTATCCATATTTGTTCGCCCTGAGCATCAGTTTGATGAACGCACACCGGAAGTAATGAACCTGAAATCACGCCACTGGTTTTGGGGAACATTATTTCGTTCATGGCGTATTTACCGTGATGTGCTGGCAGCGTCAATGATGGTCAATATTTTTGCTCTGGCCAGTCCATTATTTATTATGAATGTTTATGATCGTGTTGTACCCAACAATGCAAAAGAGACATTATGGGTATTGGCAATAGGTGTAGTGATTGTTTTTCTGTTTGATTTCCTTATGCGCACGTTACGTGGATATTTTATTGATGTAGCAGGGAAGAAAACTGATATTGCTCTGTCAGCCATGATTCTGGAAAAAGTACTGGGTCTGCGCATGGAGGTCAGGCCTGTATCTGTTGGTGCCTTTGCCAATAATTTACGTGAATTTGACAGCATCCGTGACTTTATCACTTCCGCTACCGTAACCGCATTAATTGACTTTCCTTTTGTAATTTTATTTTTGACTGTGATTGCATTGATTGGTGGCCCATTGGTGTTTGTTCCACTGCTTGGAATACCGTTAGCACTGGCATACGGATTTGCTATCCAGCCTGCGCTGCGTCATGCAATTGATCATACATTCCGTGCCTCAGCGCAGAAAAATGCAACCCTGATTGAAAGTTTGACCGGTGTGGAGACAATAAAAACACTGGGTGCTGAAAGTCCTATTCAACGCAAATGGGAACATCTTGTTGGTTATATCGCCCGATTCAGCGTGCGTTCACGCCTGCTATCAACCTCAGCAGTTAATATGGCGACACTGGTTCAGCAATTATCCATGGTGGGTGTTGTTATATATGGTGTGTATTTAATTACAGACGGTGACCTCAGCATGGGTGGATTAATTGCCTGTGTGATTTTAACAGGCCGTGTTATGGCGCCAATGGCACAGGTGGCCAATCTTGCAGTTAACTATCATCAGGCAAGCGCAGCACTTAAATCATTAAATGCGGTTATGGAACTGCCTGTAGAGCGTAGCAGGGAAAAATCATTTGTCAGACGTCCAAAATTTGATGGTGCGATTGAATTTCAAAATGTTAATTTTTCCTATCCGGGGCAGGACATTCTGGCGCTGAAAAATGTTTCTTTCAAAATCAAGCCTGGTGAGCGTGTGGCAATTATTGGCCGAATTGGATCAGGTAAAACAACAATCGAAAAACTGATTCTTGGTTTATATGAACCTACAAATGGCTCCGTACACATTGATGATATCGATGTGCGTCAGATTGATCCGGCTGATTTGCGTCGCAGTATCGGGTATGTCGCGCAGGATATTGTGCTGTTTTACGGGACTATTCGTGAAAATATTTTATATGGCGCTCCCTTTGCAGATGAAAAGAACATGTTAAAGGCAGCAGAAATGGCCGGCGTGAGTGAATTTGTTAACAGACACCCGAAAGGTTTTGATATGTCAGTGGGTGAGCGCGGTGAAGGGCTGTCTGGTGGTCAAAGACAGAGTGTGGCAATCGCACGATCATTGTTGCTTAATCCTCCGGTTTTATTAATGGATGAACCCACTAATGCAATGGATCAGGGTACAGAACTCAAGTTTAAACAGAAGCTGGCAGAGCATGTTACAGATAAAACAATGATACTTGTTACACATAGAGCATCATTGCTTGATTTGGTTGATCGCGTAATGGTTATGGACAATGGACAGTTAATTGCTGACGGGCCCAAGGAGCATGTGCTGGAAGCACTAAAACAGGGCAAGTTACATGGTGCACGGAATAAATAATCAATTAACCAGCTATTCCCGGAGTTTGATCGTTCATGGCCTATATCCCTGAGATAAACCGTAAGGAAAAATCCTGGCAGATTATCATCTATCTTGGCTTGGGTGCGCTTGTCTCTGCATGGTATGCTCTCCGGACTCTGGTTTACAATAACAGACACCGATTTTCGGGTATACCAGATAAAGTAAAAACAGCTAAAAACGATCTTCCCAGAAAATTATCAAATGCGCAGACAGGTATAACCAAAAAGGTTGGTGAGTTTCGATCTGAATTACCTCAGCATATTGAAGAATCGCACAGTGTTTTTAAAAATAGAGTTGAAGAGTCAAGAATAGAGTTTGAAAAATATATGGGAATTTTGCGTAGCTGGTTTCCAACGCAGGAAGAAGAAAAGGAAAAAGAAATTATTTACTCCAGATCGAAAGAAGAAGATACGGAATTTATGCCGGATTCAACGGCCGCCGTTTTGGAAGAGGCGCCAATTAAAGGGCGTTTTATCCTGAATGCTATTGTTGTGTTTTTTATTATTTCATTACTCTGGGCAGCTATTGCAGATCTGGATGAGATAACACGTGGAATGGGCAAAGCGATTCCGTCACAGCAGGTTCAAATAATACAAAATCTCGAAGGCGGCATTGTTAAGCAAATCCATGTCAAGGAAGGCGAGATGGTTGAACCGGATCAGATTCTGGTTAGTCTGGATGATACGCGTTTTTCAGCTTCACTGCGTGAGAACCAGTTAAAGTATCTTGCACTAAAAGCCAAGGCTGCACGATTACAAGCGGAAGCAGAGGGTGTTGAGTTCGAAGCACCGGCTGATGTGCTGGAAAAACAGCCGGGATTGGTTGAGAAGGAAGTTCAATTATATACATCACGCCGCAAACAACATGAGCGAAATATGGAGCTGGTTGAAAAAGAATTAAACATGACCAGACCACTTGTTGAACAAGGGGCTATATCAGAGGTTGAGGTTTTACGTCTGGAACGACAGGTGAATGAACTGGATGGAAAGTTCAGGAATGAGGCGCGTGCTGAACTTAACGATACTAATTCAGAAGTAAAACGTCTTTTTGAATCCAATCTGGCACTGGAAGATCGTGTAACACGCACCAAGGTTCGTTCACCCGTAAAAGGCGTTGTTAAACAAATAATGATTAATACAGTTGGTGGTGTTATCAAACCCGGAATGGATATCATTGAGGTTGTGCCACTGGAAGAAGCACTTTTGGTGCAGGCCCGTATTCGTCCATCCGATATTGCTTTTTTGCATCCCGGACAGGACGCGATAGTGAAGTTTACCGCCTATGATTATGCAATCTATGGTGGGTTAAAAGGTAAGCTTGAACATATCAGTGCTGACACGATCACAGATGAAAATGACGAAAGTTTTTATCTGGTCAAGGTGCGTACCGACAAGAACTTTCTTGGAACCGAGAAAGAGCCATTACCTATAATTCCGGGAATGATGGCAAATGTAGATATTCTGACAGGGAAAAAATCTGTATTGTCCTATCTGCTCAAGCCGGTTTTACGTGCAAAAGAAGTAGCACTAACAGAGCGTTAACAAGAATTATAACAGGTGAATATGTTGTTATTATGTACTGCTGATGAGAATGTGCTGAAACGTTGGGAAGAAGGCATAAAAGACGTTATTCCTTTTACTAGTGTCTCGACCAGTGCTGAAATAAATAATCATCTTGATTCAGGCAAATCAACCGTTGTGTTACTTGATTGCTCGTTACCCGAGCTGTCTGACGTAAATAATGTTATCAAGATAATAAACAAATACACTTCTGTTGATTTCATGATTATGGACATGGAGCCGGATGATGATCGCGGCTTTGCTTTGGTCAAGGCTGGGGTCAAGGGGTATTGCAATCGATATATTGCACCTGACCTTTTAAGAAGAGCGGTTGAAGCGGTATTGAAGGGGGAAGTATGGGTTGGACGTAAGCTCATGCTCAGGTTGATTGAGGAACTGTCATCTCGCAAAAAAGCGCTAGTGCAGGCAAGTAAAAATCTTTCGAGTCTGAGTGAAAGAGAGCTTGAAATTGCACACATGGTTGGTGATGGTTCAAGCAACAAACTGATAGCACAAAAACTGGATATTACAGAACGTACAGTCAAGGCTCATATTAGTGCTATTTTTAAAAAAACAGGTGTCACTGACAGATTACAGTTGGCTTTGTTAATGAGTAATAACGGATAAACAGGCTGATTGGACTAAAGTACTATTTGGAAAAAGGTCTATTAGCGGTAGACTAGACAGTAATCAATTAAGCGCTATCGAGATTAAGGGGAGAGTACGTAGTGATAAGTGTTGTTTTGGCTGAGCCCAATCAGGAAATAGCCACCCATATTGGAGAACTGGTATCAAAATCAGCTGATATCTCATTGCATAGCAAGGCACGCGATCTGGGTTCTCTAAAAAGCTCTATAGATGCTTCTGACTGGAATCTTTGTTTGGTTTCTCTCGCATACCCATATGATTCTATTAAAGAATTCATTATTTCTGCCAATTTGGCTCACCCCGACGGAAAAATACTCCTTTTATCTGATCGCAGTGATAATGAACAAATCCTCGATTTTCTTTCTCTGGGAGCATCGGGATTTGTTGAATACGTAGATATAGATCGGTTTATAATCAAGGCCATATCGAAAGTCTGGGAAGGGGAAGCCTGGATACCTAGAAGTATGGTAAAGCTTATACTTGACCGTCTTACTTGGTTAAATGGAATATCAGGAACCAATAGTACCAAAGTCCAATAGGCAACTTTTTTTCTTCTTGCCATACTGCACAGACTTATAATTATATGCTGAGCCAATTCATGGCACTGGCTGAGCAATTTATATTAAAAATTTCGAATTTCTGGAGGCAGTAAACATGGTAGCCAATGTTGAAATGGCAAATCAGATAGCAGTTGGAGCAGTATCTTCTCTTTCAGGTACAGTAAAGGCAATAAGTCTTGATGGCTCTGAACGAATTCTGCAAGCAGGTGATCAAGTTCATGCAGATGAAGTACTGATCACAGGTGCTTCTGCCTCAGTAAATATCAAATTCAACAATGGTTCAACATTGGATTTGGCCAGTGATGCACGTGCCACGCTTGATTCTGATGTTTATGGTGGCACAACAGCTGAAGATGCTGCTGCCTCTGTCGAAGCTGTACAACAAGCTATTGCCGAAGGTCAGGATCCGACTGCCACGTTACCTGCACCAGGTGCTGGTATTGCCGGCAGTGAAGGTGGTCATGATTTTGTGCGTGTTGATCTGATTGATCAACGCGTTGATCCGGAAAACGGTTTTGAAACAGAAGGTTTGTCTTTTAATGTTGAACGTCCAGAAGAAGAGTTGTTGTTTATTCAGCCGCGTGACGTAGAGCCACAAGAGCCGCCATCACCTGTACCCGAAATCAGTGTTGCAGCACTAATTGTAGATGAAGAGTATGGTGCTGGTGTAGTTGTCGAAGGTAATAATGAGAGTGACGACAAAGTTATTGTATTCAGAGTTTCTTTGAGCAGTACTTCAAATCAAACTGTTACTGTTGAATATAACATCGATAGAGGGACAGCTGATGCTCCTTTGGATTATAACGATAACGGTGGTCTTCGCCCATTATCTGGCATCCTTACGTTTAACCCTGGTGATGAATATATAGATGTTACCATTGATATTACCGAGGATACTGAATTTGAGCCGGCGCCACCTGGAGCGGGTGAGAACTTCTATATAGTTTTATTGGAAAACGACAATCTTACTAACGGAACCATCAGTGCTACAGGTAAAAAAGCAATTGCCACCATCATTGATGATGATATGGTGCCATCACCTGTACCCGAAATCAGTGTTGCAGCACTAATTGTAGATGAAGAGTATGGTGCTGGTGTAGTTGTCGAAGGTAATAATGAGAGTGACGACAAAGTTATTGTATTCAGAGTTTCTTTGAGCAGTACTTCAAATCAAACTGTTACTGTTGAATATAACATCGATAGAGGGACAGCTGATGCTCCTTTGGATTATAACGATAACGGTGGTCTTCGCCCATTATCTGGCATCCTTACGTTTAACCCTGGTGATGAATATATAGATGTTACCATTGATATTACCGAGGATACTGAATTTGAGCCGGCGCCACCTGGAGCGGGTGAGAACTTCTATATAGTTTTATTGGAAAACGACAATCTTACTAACGGAACCATCAGTGCTACAGGTAAAAAAGCAATTGCCACCATCATTGATGATGATGGGCCAATCGTTACCATTAACAGTGTGAATGCTGTTCCTGAAGCTGATCCGGTATTGACTAATGCAGATTCTGCTCAAGCAGGTCTTGATGCCAGTCTTGGTGATGTGATCTATTTCAAGGCACTGGACGTGGGGAATGGCCTTGATGGCGGCATTACCATCTATGAATCACCGGTATCAGATTTAGGTGGCGCAGATGCGGAAACGGCCGAAAGCGCATTGGTGTTTACGTTAAATTCATTACCTGAGTACGGAACGCTTTACATTGACTTGAATGCAGACGATGCAACTGGTGCAACATGGACAGCAATGTCAGCAGGTGACACCTTCTCAACAGCAGATGCATTATATTGGGTTGCTACCAGCACTGATACTATTGGTAATATAGGTGATATATCTCCAATCATTGGTGGGTCAAAAGTGCTTGCAGACTGGTTAGGTAATCCTTTTGTTACATTCTCTGGTCGTTCACAAGGTGGTACGGAATTTCTAGAGTCAAATTTGGGCATAATTGATAATACTTTTTCCGGTGGTTATGGCCTTGGTGTTACAGGTGGGGCACATGGAGCAGAAGTCGAATACAATCCTGATACACGTGAAGCTGAAGCTCTTAAAATATCATTTGCAGATGCAATAACAGCCATGACAATCAATTTCAGTCTGTTCTATGGTGGAGAAGGTATAAGTGGAGAATTGGCGGAAATCACTGCTTACGATGCACTGGGTAATGTTGTTGGCACAACGACAGTGGCTGGTGAGCCTGATGTAGTATGGGGAAAAAACAAGCCGGGCGATATTTCTCATACCATTTCTTTTGGTGGAGCAGGGTTTACATCATTAATTTTAGAACCCCAGCCATTTGATAGTGGTGTAAATAATGATTCAAGTGACTTTGCGATAAAATCAATTGATCTCACTCCGGGTATTGTTCAATTTGATTATACGGTTACAGATTCCGAAGGCATGGCCAGTGACATAGCACCGGTTGTTATTGACTTGAATGGTGAACCGTCTGAATTTGTAGTTGATGGCCAAGTATATAAAATTGGAAGTGCCGGTGATGATATTCTTGTTGGTCAATCCGGGAATGAAATTATCAGTGGTAACGCAGGTGAAGATTCTATATTTGGCAAGGGCGGCAATGACATCCTCGATGGTGGTGACGATAACGATATTATCTATGGCGGTACTGGTGATGATAATCTGACTGGTGGCAATGGGGTAGACAGCTTTATCTGGATTTCTGGTGATGATGGTACAGAGGTAACTCCTGCGGTTGATACGATTACCGACTTTGTTACTGGTGTTGGTGGTGATGTGATTAATCTGGATGACTTGCTGCCAGCAACAGTCAATAGTTCTACCCTTAATCTGGATTCATATTTGAACTTTGCTCTGGTTGGAAGCAATACAGAGATTCAGATAGACCCTGATGGAGCAGGTGGTGTAACCCAAACCATTATCCTCGAAGGTATTGATTTGGTCACAGGTAATACTAATACCCAAATTATTACCCAGCTTGTTAATGACGGAAATTTGATTATATAAGGACATCTAATACTACAAATAGTGAGATACTTTTCTGGTATCTCACTGTTTTTTCAATAAATAACAGTTTTTGACCTTGTCAGCTTCCCTTGTATTGATTAGTATTAGCGGCTTACGCGGGGGATGTTATGTAAACATTGGGATTGTTTGCTAACACATTGAAAATCTGGAAAATATTAATATGAATAAGCAACAAAAAACAACTTGCAGTCTGTTTGCTGCCTTGATTCTGATGACTGGGGGACAGTCTTCAGCAGAGACACTAAAACAGGCAGTAGAACAGACTTTACGAACCAATCCGGATATTCAGGTTAATATCAGGGAGTCTAATGCCAGACAGGAAGAGGTAAAACAGGCCAAGGCCGGTTACCTGCCTTCTATTGATGTTACCGCGGGTTATGGCAAGGAACGTAGTAATAACTCAACAACAAGAGCGGCTGGTTACAATGACAGAACACTACAACGTGGTGAGGCTGCGATCGAAGTAACCCAGAATCTTTATGACGGGCTTGCGACCAAACATGAAATTGACCGCCAAAGGGCGCGCGTTCAGTCTGCAGGTTTTTCATTTATGGGTAGTGCAGAACATACAGCATTACGCGCAATCGAAGTCTATCTGGATGTGTTAAGACAGAAAGAATTACTCAGTCAGTCAAGGACAAATTTTTCGGCACATGAACACATTCAGGAGCAGGTGAAGGCGCGCAGTGATGCTGGTGTTAGCCGTGGCTCAGACCTGAATCAGGTTGATGGACGTCTTGCACTTGCTCGCACCAACGTCATTTCAGATGAAAGTAATCTGAATGATGCAAAAACCAATTACCTGCGTGTTGTGGGCAATCTGCCTGGGAGTGATTTAAATACACCTTCATTTCCATCAGATCGCCTACCTTCATCACTAGATGAAGCTATTACCAGGGCAGAGGCCAACAATCCTGTATTGTTATCAGCAAAAGCGGATGTTGATGCGGCAGCAGCACAATTTCATGCTTCCAAATCTGCATTTCGCCCACGGTTCGATCTTGAGCTGGGTAAAACATGGAATAACAATCTTGATGGTGTCGAAGGTACAAATGAAGACACAACAGCCATGTTACGCATGAGACTTAACCTGTTAAATGGTGGTGCCGATCTTGCCCGCAAGAACCAGACAGTACAATTACTGGAAGAAGCAAAGGAAGTTAAAAATAGTACTCAGAGGCAGGTTGTTGAGAATATCAGACTAACATGGAACGGATACAAGGCCATTAATAAACAGATGGGGTATCTGAAATCACATTATGATTCAAGCATGAAAACACGTGATGCCTATACAAAACAATTTGGTATTGGCAAACGTACACTACTCGATTTGCTGGATACAGAAAACGAAATGTTTGAAGCCAGTCGTGCCTATATTAATGCTAAATATGATAGCCTGTACTCCAGATACAGAATCATGGCAGGTATGGGCATGCTAAATGAAACATTGGGTGTCAATGTGAGATAAGAATTTATGAATAAATAAAAAAAGCCACAGTAAATACTGTGGCTTTTTTTTTAGCTTTCGTTCTGATCCTGTTCAGCTATTTGTTTTCTGACTTCATCCATATCCAGTTCCTTTACTTTACCAATAATCTCATTTAGTGAACTTTCGGGTAATGCTCCTGGTTGAGAGAAAAGAAGTACTTGTTCCCTGAATATCATCAGTGTAGGGATGGAACGCACATTGAAATAACCGGATAGTTCCTGTTCTTCTTCAGTATTGACCTTGGCAAAGGCGATATCTGTATTTTCCTGTGCTACTTTTTCATAGATAGGGGCAAATGATTTGCAGGGACCACACCAGGTAGCCCAGAAATCAACAATAAGAATTTCATTATTCTCAACTGCATCCTTGAAACTATCTTTGTTTAATTCGGTGACCATAAATATTTCCTTGCTACAACCAGCAAAATTACATCCTGAAAACAAGAACAGGTTTTAGTTGTAAAAAAATCTGATTGGTTAAAATTATCAAGAGTGAATGGGGAATATATAAACCATCTCAATTGTGAGGATATATATAAGATATACTATACCAAACTACTTGATTGTATTAAATACTATGGCAATATCCTCCAATTAATTAGTAAAAACAGGTTATCAGGGTCAAATTGTCCTTCCAAATGACGATAACCTATAGATAATTATCATATTACCATCATATATTTGCCACGATGACAGAAAAACATAACAGTAAAGAGGTTGAAGACAAGCTCAATCAGCTTACTGAGAAGTATGTCCAACAACTACCTGAGAAAATCGGACTTATTCGAGATCTTTGGAAGCAGGTGTCTGATAATGGATGTGTTATCAAGGATAAGACGGATGAAATAAAACATATAAGTCATGGTCTGGCAGGCTCAGGCGCCACGTTTGGTTTGCCTGAAACAAGCATCCGCGCAAGAACACTTGAGTTGGTTATGGATACTTTAAAGCAGGGCAGGGAGATATCTGAAGAGGAGAATCTTCAGATTAATAAACTGATCGATCAGCTTGCTCAATCCGCAATTACCAGCCCCACATCCAATATTACGGCTCGATTAACAGAAGATTTTGATATACACAAAAAACTCAGATCTAATAACAGAATTTTACTTATTGAAGATGACCCATTGCTTGCAGAATCGTTGCAGGATGAAATTCGCAATAATAATTATCAAGTCGATCACTTTCTGGATACAAATAACACGCTTGACTATATAAAAGAGCATAACCCGGCAGCAATCATTGTCGACGTGGTATTGCCAGAAGGTGACATGGCTGGCCTTGATCTTGTTAAACATCTGAGAGACAGCGGTTGCCATACGCCGGTTATAGTTATCTCAGTGAGAGATGATATTGAGTCAAGATTGCTTGCTGCACGCACCGGGGCATATGATTATCTGGTGAAGCCACTCAAGACGAGTGATGTTATTTATACTCTTGACAAGGTTACAGATAAAACGCCTGAATCTCCTTACCGCATACTGATTATTGATGACGATGAGCCATTGTGTCAGTTTTATTCACTTGTACTGGAACAGGCTGGCATGCAAGCAAGATATATATCCAATCCAATGGAAGTCGTGAGTGAGCTTGAAAGTTATAATCCAGAACTGATTTTACTTGACCTATATATGCCAGAGTGTGATGGCTCAGAAATAGCGTCTGTCATAAGGCAATTTAGAGAATACGATACAGTTCCCATCGTATTCCTTTCCAGAGAATCTGATATAAGAAGACAAATGGAAGTGCTTGCATTAGGCGGGGATGATTTTATTATCAAACCGGTTTCTCCCGAACAGCTTTCGTTAATATCCAAAACAAGAGCAAAAAGGAGTCGCGTATTATCCGATAGCAAGCACCGTATTGAGGCAACCGTCAGAGAGCTTGAAAGGCAACGTTTTGCGATTGACCAACATGCTATTGTTTCATTATCAGACACAGAAGGAAAAATTATTTATGCTAATAATCGATTTTCGATTGTTTCAGGTTATACGCAACATGAATTGATTGGCAAGGATCACAGAATACTTAATTCAGGCTACCACAGTGATGCATTTTTCAAGGATATGTGGGAAGTTATCAAGTCAGGCCAGGTATGGCATGGGGATATAAAAAACAAACAAAAAAATGGAAAATATTACTGGGTTAGAACAACAATCGTTCCGTTCCTGGATAGAAACGGAAAGCCTTATCAATATGCCACAATAAGAACGGATATAACCGAGCAACTCACTGCCAAAGAAGAAGCAGACAATGCAAACAGGGCAAAATCCGAGTTCTTGTCAAGAATGAGCCACGAGCTCAGGACACCATTAAATGCCATTCTTGGTTTCTCTCAGCTTCTGGAGCTTGATGATGAACAGGAGTTGACCAAATCCCAACTCGATAACCTGAAAGAAATCAGTAATGCAGGACATCATTTATTAAATCTGATTAATGAAATCCTGGATCTGTCTCGTATAGAGGCTGGCAAAATAGATATAAATTATGAGTCAGTTGTGCTTGAGGATGTGATTGAAGAATGCGTCAATCTTGTAACACCATTGTGTGAAAAAAATAATATATCCATAACTTTAGGCGACATGAAAGAGATCCCCATGGTTATTGCTGACAGGATGAGAGCCAAGCAGGTGTTCCTGAACCTGTTATCAAATGCGGTTAAATATAATACGCAGAATGGAAAGGTAAATATAACCGCTCAGGAAGCCGACAATCACAGGATACGAATAAATGTCATTGATACCGGAACAGGTATACCAAGTGATCGACAAGGTGAATTGTTCACTTCATTTGCAAGAATGGGAAAAACAAAGGTGGAAGGAACAGGTATAGGTTTGGTCATTACAAAGCACCTCGTCGAGATAATGGGCGGGGAGATTGGATTTCAAAGTAATGATGGACAAGGTTCAACTTTTTGGTGTGAATTTAATACTAATGATGAACTCAATCCATATAATAAAAAACCAATAACAGACGAGGAAGGTTCTGGAGTTATAAATGATCAAGATGATAAAAGCGCAACCATCCTCTATATTGAAGACAACTTGTCAAATATTAAACTGGTTGAGGGCGTACTTAAGCGCAGGAAAGGAGTTTCTCTGATAAGTGCACTATCACCTGAAAAGGGAATTGAAATCGCTGAAAAACAACAACCCGAATTAATTATTCTTGATATTAATCTTCCGGGGATGACCGGGTATGAAGTATTAAAAATACTTAAAAATAATGCAGCAACATGTCATATTCCGGTTGTTGCATTAAGTGCAAATGCAATGCCATTGGATATCGAAAAAGGTATCAAGGCTGGATTCGAACATTATCTGACAAAGCCACTTAATGTAAATGATCTTTTTGTGGTAATAGATGGTGTTTTTAAATGATATAGTGATAATAGTGAGGCAAGGTTTTATGGCGCATGAATTGAAAAAAATACTCTATGTCGAGGACGAAGCCGATATTCAGGCTGTGGCAACAATCGCGTTGGAAGCAGTTGGTGGTTATCAGATAAAAATTTGCAGTTCGGGTGATGAGGCGATCAGCACTGCCGCGGCTTTTGCTCCTGATTTGTTTCTGCTGGATGTAATGATGCCCGGGATGGATGGGCCAACAACATTAAGTAAACTGAGAGAGATCCCCTCCTTGAAGGATATCCCCGCTATCTTTATGACTGCAAAGGTACAAAGTAATGAAGTAGAACAATTCAAACAGATTGGAGCCCTTGATGTTATCCCTAAGCCTTTCGATCCAATGACTCTAGCAGAAAGGATAAAGATAATTTGGGAAAACAACAGTGCCTAAGCAGTCCGTCAATAGTATAGAAGATAAATTACGGGGATTAAGAAACTCCTATATACAGCATTTGCCAGGAAAGATAAAAGACATTCAGAAGCTATGGAATAGTTTATGTAATGGCTGGCAACATGAGACCATTGATGAACTTCATCGTATTGTTCATAGTCTTGCAGGGTCTGCTGGCACATTTGGTTTTGCCCAAATGGGTGAAATAGCACGTTCCGCTGATAATATTCTTAAAAATTACCGCGATACAGAAATACCGCCACATAACAGTGTGAAAGATGAACTGGAAGATATCTTCGAAAAACTGTCCTCATTTTGTAACAGTATTACCAAGCAAGCTGAAGAAGTTATAGATAGCACAGGGTTAGATGTTACACACAAAACAGCGAACATAACGTCAACTGTTAAAAACAGAATATTTCTGGTTGATGATGATAATGAGTCAGCAAGTGAACTTGCGCTTCAGATTGAGCAGTTTGGCTATGATGTGACTGTATTTAACAGTATTGAAGAATTCAATAAGGCAATTACTGTTACTCCGCCAACTGCAGTTATTATGGACGTTGTCTTTCCGGAAGGAGAGTTTGCCGGGATTGAGGCAGTGCGCAAGATTCAACGCCAGCGAGCTGTGCATTTGCCGGTTATTTACGTATCTACTTACGGTGATCTGAAATCCCGTCTTCATGCTGTTCGTTCCGGTGGTGATGCCTATTTAACGAAGCCTATTGATATAAATATGGTGGTAGAAACACTGGATATTCTGACGTCATTTCATGGTAATGACTCGTATCGTATTTTAATTGTTGATGACGATAAATATCTTGCTGAGCATTATGCAACCGTTTTACGAAATGCAGATCTTGATGTAAAGATAGTTAATGATCCGATGGAGATCATGAATGTATTGGTTGATTTTAATCCCGAGCTGATTCTCATGGACATATATATGCCGGGCTGCACAGGTCTTGAGCTTGCAAAAGTGATTCGTCAGAATGTCAGTTATCTTAATCTCCCCATTGTGTTTCTTTCAACAGAAACCGGTCAGGAGCAGCAATATGCTGCCTTAAGAATGGGTGGTGATGATTTTCTTACCAAGCCAATAGATGAAGGTCATTTAATCTCCTCGGTAATGTCACGCGCACAACGGTCTCGCAAACTTGCAGAGGCTATAACTCGTGATAGTCTGACAGGGTTGCTTAACCATGCAAAATTACGTGAACAGCTTGACATAGAGGTGCTAAGGTCTGAGAGACAGGGAACCAATCTGACATTTGCAATGATTGATATCGATTTCTTTAAAAAAGTGAATGATACCTATGGGCATGTTATTGGTGATCATGTAATCCGTGATATTGCAAGAACATTAAACCAGCAATTAAGAAGAACTGACATTATTGGTCGTTATGGTGGAGAAGAGTTTGCAGTTATTTTGCCTGATACCGATGAGAAATCTGCTAAATATGCACTCGATAAAATAAGAGAAGAATATGCACAAAAGCAACATGTATTGGGAAAGGAACATTTTAATATTACTTTCAGTTGCGGTATTTCAGGGATATCATCATCAAAAAATGCTGAAACCATTGTAGTTAAGGCTGATGAAGCTCTTTATGAGGCAAAGAAAAAAGGCAGGAACTGTATTGTAATTTTGCCTTAATTAGCTTCGTGCAGTAAATCACGCAAACCTTCAATATTATGGACAACAATATCCTGACCATTACTTTCAATCAGGCCTTTTTGATTCAGGCGGGATAAAATGCGTGAAAAGGTTTCCGGTTTGATCGAAAGCCGGGATGCAATAACATTTTTTGGGGTAGACAAATGGACTTGTGATGCTTCAACTACCCCGGGTGGGATTTTGTCGAGCAAATAGGCGATTAACCTGTATGTGGCATTATGTAGAGTCAGACTGTCAATTTCATCAATCCACTTATGCATTCGAGTACACATTACTGCCAGCAAATTAAGACAGGTATCATTTGATTCTTTCATAATGTTGAGAAAAACATTCATATCAAAAGAAATAAGTTCACTGGGTTTCAGAGTTTCCGCATTGACCGGATAGTTTCTCATTTTCATGAATGTCACTGCTTCAGCAAATGATTGTCCAGGATTGATGATCTCGATAATTTTTTCATCACCTTCCTCTGAAAGCCGATAGAGTTTTACTTGTCCCGAGAGTAAAAAATAAAATCGCTCGGCTTTTTCCCCTTGCTGGAATATCCCGGATTTTTCTTTCAGTTCAAAATGGTGGGAGCTATCCATAACCAGGGACAGTTGTTTTTCATCCATGGATCTGAATAGATAAAATTGCTCGATATTACTCATTTGTCGTGCTCATAGAAATGCTATAAAAATCAATGAAATTGATGACTAATTGATCGATATCAAGGTCTAATTATGCGCTTGAAGTTACTGTTTTACCAGCCTGAATTAAAGGATTCTTGTTTCAATGCATTTACAGTTAATCATACTTGAGAGCAAAATATCTTCGGAGGGTGCACGGGGCGTTTGGCAAGATGTTTGTCAAACGCGTGGACTCGATCTAGAGGTGATTGATGCTAGCGGAGATGAAGGCAGGAAACTGACTGAGTCTCTGACACTCTCAACATTTCCGGCATTAATTCTAGATGGGAAGATAAAGGCTATTGGGATACCTGATAAACAAATAGCCGGAAAGGTGCTGGATGATATATTGAGTAACCCTGACAAGGATCAGGTTGCTGAAGAAAAATAGTACAAGACTCGGGAAATGACTACTAAATTATGTATATAATTGAGTACTAGTAGCCAGAGGGAATGAAAGATGGCAAATTCACTTGTAGATCCATTCGGGAGGGCAATCGAGTATGTCCGCTTGTCCGTCACTGATCGTTGTGATTTACGTTGTGTCTATTGTCTCCCAAAAGGATACAAGGATTTTGCCGAACCGGATACATGGCTTGATTTTGATGAAATTGAAAGAGTCATTTCTGTTTTTGGACGACTGGGTGTAAATCGAATTCGCATTACTGGTGGAGAGCCACTTGTTCGCCACAATATTTCCCATCTTGTAAACCGGTTATCTGCACTTGAAGGTATATCTGATCTTTCATTGAGTACCAACGCAGTACAGTTAAATAAACAGGCTGCTGCATTAAAAGATGCGGGTATCCAAAGAATCAATGTCAGTCTTGATACGTTGAAACCGGAACGCTTCAAGGCCATAACCAGTGGTCATCTTGATAAGGTATTAAATGGCCTGCAGGTAGCCAGACGAGCCGGTTTTTCACCCATCAAGATTAATATGGTTGTTATGAAAGATATTAATGATGACGAAATTGAGGATATGATCGAGTTTTGTATTGCAGAAGGGCATACATTACGCTTTATAGAAACAATGCCTGTGGGCAATACTGGAAGTAAGGCGACAGATCGTTATTATAGTCTGGCGAAGGCAAAAGAACGTCTTGAGCAAAAATATACATTGTTGCCTTCATCGCTTTCCGGTGGAGGCCCTGCGCGTTATTATCAGATAGGTGGAACAGATTTACGGGTCGGTTTCATCACTCCTATGTCACAGCATTTTTGCGAAACCTGCAACAGGGTTCGTCTTTCAGCAGATGGCATGTTGTATTTATGTCTTGGTCAGAATGATATGGTTGACTTACGGACACCTTTAAGAAGCGGTATTGATAATGATGGTCTGGAGCAACTGATAATGGCAGCAATAGCACGCAAACCGGAGCGACATGAGTTTAATACTCAGCCCGGACATGTGGTACGATTTATGTCTCAAACAGGTGGCTAGTAATTAAAAGGTTGTAACCAATGGGGCATGCAAAGCAAACAGATTTTTTTCCACTCAATATCGCCGTTCTGACTGTTTCCGATACGCGTACCGAAGAAAATGATACTTCCGGGAAAGTACTCGTCGATAATCTTCAGCAGGCCGGGCATAAACTGGCAGACAAAACCATTATTCCGGATGATATGTATCGTATCCGTGCGCAGGTGGCGACATGGATCGCTGATCCGAAAATAGAGGCTGTCATTATTACCGGGGGCACAGGGCTGACCGGACGGGATATCACGCCGGAAGCAGTGGCTCCTCTTTTTGATAAAGAAATTCCCGGTTTTGGTGAGCTGTTTCGAATGGTCTCCTATGATGAGATTAAAACATCGACAGTTCAGTCAAGGGCTGTCGCAGGTCTTTCCAATGCGACATTGGTATTTTGTTTACCCGGTTCAACGGGCGCATGTCGTACCGCTTGGGACAAGATACTTCAGGATCAACTCGATATTCGGCACAAGCCATGTAACTTTGCCGAAATGATGCCACGCTTTAAAGAAAAATAGAGTATTTATATGTCGCCTGAATCCGCCAATATCGATCCTTGTTGTTCCTCATCGTCTAATATGCTTTCGGTAGAAGAGGCAATTGAGTATCTGTTATCAAGAGCAGATATAAAACTGGAAAGTGAATCGGTTGGACTCAAACAAGCATTAGGCCGTGTATTGGCAAAAGATCAATCATCACCTGTATTCGTGCCACCTGCAGATAACAGCGCAATGGATGGGTATGCGGTTAATACAAAAGATTTTGCCTCAGGCGGAGACAAGCGTTTGCCAGTAACACAACGCATTCCCGCCGGCACCAGAGGCAAGATGCTGGTTCCCGGTACTGCTGCGCGTATTTTCACCGGGGCACCGGTACCCGATGGGGCAGATGCTATTGTCATGCAGGAGCTGACCGAGAAAGACGGTGACTGCGTGATTGTGAAGGCTACACCTAGGAAAGGCGATCATATTCGCAAATCCGGAGAAGACATCTGTGCCGGAGACAGGATATTGTCAGCCGGACAGAAATTGCGTCCACAGGAATTAGGATTGGCTGCTTCTGTTGGAATAGGTGAGCTACCGGTTTACCGTAAACTCAAAATTGCCATTTTCTCAACCGGTGATGAGCTGGTAACGCCAGGCAATCCTTTGGGGGAAGGGCAAATATATAACTCTAATCTCTATACACTCACCGGAATGGTTCAGGCATTAAATTGTGACATTATTGATTTGGGTACTGTGCCGGACAATCTGGATTCAACAAAAAAGGTTCTGCAGGAAGCGCAGGCGAGTGCAGACATCATTGTAACCAGTGGTGGGGTGTCAGTGGGCGAAGAAGATTATGTTAAGGCAGCAATAGAGGAGTTGGGCAGCCTCGACATGTGGCGTGTCGCTATGAAACCGGGAAAGCCTCTTGCCTTTGGTCGCATCGGGGACACCCCATTTATTGGTTTACCGGGCAACCCGGTTTCGGTCTTTGTGACCTTCTGCCTGTTTGCCAGACCCTATATCCTGAAATGTCAGGGAGCAAATAATGTATTGCCAAACCGGTATGCCGTTAAGGCTGATTTTGACTGGCATAAACCAGGGCCACGACGCGAGTTTCTGCGTGCCTTTGTGGAATTAGATAATCTGGGTAATACCAGAGCCAGTATTTATTCTCACCAAGGCTCAGGGGTACTGTCATCAGCGGTCTGGGCGAATGGAATCGTTGAGATTAGCAACAAGAAACCGGTCAATGTCGGTGATATGGTGAGCTTCATTCCTTTCACAGAAATTTTTGCGTGAGCGAGCCAGACAAGCAGAACATAACCGGCATTATTCTCTCAGGTGGGCGTGGAAGCCGTATGGGAGGGGTGGACAAAGGTTTGGTTGAGCTGGATGGAAAACCGCTTATTGCTCATGCTATTGAGCATCTGAAACCACAAGTTGGCAGCATTATTATCAGTGCCAATAGAGAAACTGAGCGTTATGCAGAATATGGCTATTCGGTAATACGTGATACCCAGGATGATTACGCAGGGCCATTGTCCGGTATTGCCAGCGCCCTGTTTCATGCTCGTACCCAGTTGGCCATGATTGTTCCCTGTGACATGCCTCATTTGCCGTCTGGTTTGGTGGCACGAATGTACACGAAACTGGATCAGGGAGGTGCCGAAGTGTGTATGGCAAGTGATGGCGAGCATTTGCACCCGGTCGTTTGCCTCATGAAAACAGCGCTACTTGAGGATCTTGTGCGTGATGTTCAATCGGGTGAATGCAAAACGGGGCACTGGATGAAGCAAAAAACCCACGTGATTGAAGATTTTTCAGACTGTCCGGAAGCTTTTGTGAATATTAATACAATACAGGAACTGCATTAAGTTCAAAGGCTAACAGAGAGACAATGCCAAATATTGAGATGGAGACGAAGAATGGGAATAATTCGTGAGCTGATTGGACCAAAGTCAAAATATGAAAAGGATATCCCTTTTACCTATGAAGCGAGGATAAATATTATAGATGGTGAAGAAGATTGTAAGTCCTATCTGGCAGACACAATTTGTGCGTTAGTGGAGTATCTGGATAAAAACAATATTCAGCCTGATGAAGTTAAAATCTACGAGATTTTTCAACAAGAAGAAAAGGAATTGGAAACAGGATTTTGTATTTCAAAGGAAGGAAACTGGTTGTCTCGATCAGAGTTGTGCCAGTCCTTTAAAGAGCATTACCCGGGTCGTATTGATGACAATGGATGTGTGTTCGAGGATAGGGAGCATGATGTGAGTGGGCCATAGCCATCCATGGGGCGCAATTCCGTCTGCGCCATAAAACTTCCGGTGTTTCGTGGTAAATAATTAAGTCTTTTACGCTAGCTGATAAGGGTTTCAAGCAGAAACCATGTAATGCTACCCGTGACTATTATCAAAATAGAGGCATACAAGAAGTATTTGAGAAAATCTTTTATTACATAGGCCATCAATTAACAAGATATAGGACTGGCAAGTAGCTGAATATAAAGAAAATCCTAAAAACGTATCAGAAATTTCTGATAAAAAACACAAAATGAAGGGTATTACACTGGAAACAGAATAAATACGGGATTATTTTACTTTTTCAGGGTCAGTAGCACGTGTGGTTACTTCTGGCGTGCTGCGAAATTTTTCGCTGGTTGGTGCGGATTCTGAAACAGGGGGTTGAGTAGTAAATGCATTTATGGTGAGTTCTTTTGCTGGCTTGCCAAGATAAAAACCCTGAACATAGTCAATACCATATTTTTTCAGTAATGCCATGGTTTCACCGTCTTCTACATATTCAGCTACCGTCTTCTTGCCAAGGCTATGAGCAACAGCAATCATGGATTTCACCAGAATTTTATCGACCGGGTCATTTCTGAGGTTGGAAATAAAGGCGCCATCCAGCTTCAGATAGTCAACAGGGAAATTCTTCAGGTAGTTAAATGAATTAAAGCCGGCACCAAAGTCATCCAGTGCAAAGCGGCATCCCAGTGCACGTAACCGAGCAACCATTTCGCGAGTTTGCGCATAATTGGCAATAGCAGCAGTTTCTGTAATTTCGAATGTCAGGCGATTGGCTGAAATCCAGGTCATATCCAGTTTTTGCTGGATCAGGGATATCAGTGACTGATCCTGAAACGCATGACCGGAAAGATTGATATTGAGTGATATATTGGAATGTTCACCTGAAAGTGAGCTCAGAAAATCAATCGCATTTTCAACGACCCACAAATCAATATGATGAATAAGTCCCATGCGTTCAGCAGCAGGAATAAAATCTTCCGGTGACAGAACTTCACCATTTTCACCCTTCATGCGAATCAGCGCTTCATAATGTGTTGCCTTGCCATCAGCGACCCTGACGACCGGTTGGAACAGCAAGAAGAAACGATCGTTCATCAAGGCATCTCTTATCATAGGCACCCAATGAACGTCATTACGTAACCGATGCAACTCCGTGTCATCATGATTGTATTTATGAACAATGTTGCGACCGTGATTTTTGGCTATATGACATGCCTGATCTGCCTGTGCCAGATATTCGCTTGCTGTGGCAGTATTTTCACCTTCGATAATGGTGACACCAACACAAGTGCAGAGGTGATAGGTTCGGATATTGCTCTCGAAACGGAATTCATCCAGCGTCTTACGCAGTTCTTCGGCTTTGATCAGCGCCTGCTCTTCGTTTGTGTTTTCAATCAATAGAGCAAATTCATCTGAACCTATTCGTGCCAGCAAATCACCGGGCTTGATATTTTGTCTAAGGATATTGGCAACACTGACCAGCATGCGATCACCGCAGTCATGGCCCTCAGTGTCATTAACAACCTTGAACTGATCCAGATCGAGATAGAGCAGGGCAGCGGTGCGTTTAAAATTACGTGCACGCAATACCGCTAGCTCCATCGCCTGTTCGAGACGGCGACGATTTGAAAGGCCGGTTAAATCATCATGCCCGACCAGATACTGGAGACGAGCCTCCATAATTTTACGTTCTGCGAGCTCATTACCCATGTCTTCTTCATGCTGACGACGTTGATCACGTTCTTTCTTCAGTGTCAGCGCCAGAGTAATGCGTGGAATCAGATCCATTGCACGTATAGGTTTGAATACCACATCTGAAGCACCTGCTTCATACGCCTGTCGAGCAGTGGCTTCCTGCCACCAACCATCACTATCCGCTGTGACAATGACAGGAATATCTTCCCATTCACTGTAGTTTTTCAGTGAGTGGCAGAATTCATGGATATTGGAATCTTTAAGTTGTGTCGGGATCAGCACCAGATCAATCTTGCATGTCTCATTGCGCAGATGGCCGCGTAATGTAGACATCGCTTCTTCTGATGATTTTGCGGTAACGATATTGGTGAAACCACCTTCTTCAATAATAGAGCGTAACTGGATAATTTGCGGCAGGTTGTTTTCAACCACGAGGATACACATGCTTCGCAGCGTATCGATATCAGTCATATTGTCATTATTGTTATACACGTAGTTTCAAGCGCTTTTGCGAGACCTTCTGCACAGGTCTGTCGTTATCGTTATAGTTATCCGGAAGCTTGAATAAAAAAAATCCGGTTAGTTTTTATAGAGTTTAAGGCACTTCTTAAAGTAGAGTCAAATGTTTTTTATATAACTTATTGTTAAGATTAGAGAACTCTAAAATACGCAAGAATATACACCATAAAGATCGTATATCTTATTAATTTATAGAAGAAAAACCTTATTTTGCAATAAATTCTTCCGGAATTTTTCCTGTCATGATGTAGGCAAAAGCGATGACTTCAGCAATGGCAACATAGAGTGAGCGAGGAATTTCTTCGCCTAGCTCGAGTTTAGCCAGCAAATTCACCAGATCAGGGTCTTCATGCAAGGGGATCCCGTGTTCACGGGCAATGTTTAATATCTGTTCTGCCAGCTTTCCTTCACCCTTGGCAGTGACGCGTGGTGCATCCTTGCCGTCATACTTGAGTGAAACGGCTCGTGGATCGGGTTTTTCATGTTCGTAATCAGTCATGCAGTTGTACTCAGTAATACACGGGAAGTGGATTGTTTCTTGTCTACTGGTGGGGAGCCTGGATTACATTGAAGGCTGCCGACATTCAGACCGGCTTCTTCCAGATTGCTACGTAGAACCTCCATATGTTGGTTAAACAAAGCCACGGTTGGTTGATGTTCGGCCCAGAAGGTTGTGCTGACTGTTTGTCCATAAATATTAATGCGGACTCGAACCGGCCCCAGCTTTTCCAGATTGAGCAGTAGTGTGGCAGACCAGTGTTCTCCTTTTTCTTGTTCCTGATGGCCGGTATCTGGTTCTCGCTGAATACGTAGCTCGATTACTTCCGTATTTTCTCCATGCCGGATTGGAAGCTCCAGATTTAAGGTGGTTTGTGGTCTGTCTTCGGTGGGAAGCGAATTCACCTGATTGAGCTGGATACGTGCAAGCCCGGATTCCACTTGTTGTAGCAATTTAATAACAGCACGTATGAAAGAGGCTTGATCTGCCTGCTGGTTTTTCATGCCTTTCGTTTCCGGTTGTAGAAAATGTTTAAGAATCCGGAAAAGATCAAATTGCTCAAATAAGGAAGTCTTG
>JAOUJV010000105.1 GCA_029882995.1 Gammaproteobacteria bacterium
CCAGCCAGTGGCGTATTGAATGAGGCGCCAATAGCCGCCGCAATACCGCAGGCGACCAATGTACGGTTGCTGTTATTAGGGAGTTGTAACCAGAGGCCAATCATACTGCCACTGGTTGCACCCAAGTGCACACTGGGGCCTTCACGTCCGACGGAATGTCCGCTGATGATGCTGATTGCAGCACCAAAAAACTGGGCAATACCATTGCGTAACGGGAGATGAGAGTGATGATAGGCTAGTCGTTCCATAACATGAACAATGCCCACTTGTTGTTTGTCTCTGAAACCAAACTGGAAAAGCAGTCCCAGTATTAGCCCACCCACTGACGGGAGCAGAAAACGTACCCAGACCGAAAGTGCTTCATAGTTCTCGGTATTACCATCAGGAAGGAAACCAGTCTGCGACTGTTCAATGAATTGTCTGAACAGCAAAATAATCGCGCCAGACATCAACCCGCATAACAAACCCAATGCCGCAAGTTGTGGTTGTGCATTTACTGAAGCCAGTCGGATACGAAAATTTTCCAGCAAAGTTCAGTGCCCTTTACGAGTTCAAATTAGATTTCTAATAAAGAGTTTAACATTAGATGTTGATTTGTTGTGACTTTGCCTTTTGTACTGTGATGATCAGTAAATTAAGGAATAATTTTTTTATTAGCTAAATAATAAAACACTAATATTCCTGTTCGCACTAAAAGCGATCATTTGTTGTTGCAAACAAAAATTAATAGGGCTATGTTTATCTTCAATGGGATCGTTTTGCCTGGCTTTGCAAAGCCTGTTCTCTCTATTTTTATAAAAATAAATGAAGGGGGAAGACATGGTATACACAAAGAAAAGTCCTGCGTTGTTCATTATCGGTCTGATAATGCTCGCCATCTGGTGGGGAGCCGATTCCGGCACCCTGAATGGTTTCGTTGAGCATCTTAACTCTGTAGCAACACCTGAAAAAATGTCCTACAAATACATGGCTGAAATGAGCACCATACCCATGTATTTCGGGATTATTGCGACTGTGTTTGGGCTCTGGCAATTACTGGGGTCACACAAGGAGGGTAATGTCGATTATTTTTCCTCGTCAGTGGCAGGTGCCATGTTCATATTGCTGATTGCCATGCTGGTGCGTTGGTTCATTGCACCTGAAATTGAAGCTATCAGCCGTGGTATGGGCAAGGTGGGTGAAACCGGCAGCCATATTCACAAGTTACTTGGTTTGAACTACGTGGTGCTTGGTATCGTGACGGGTATTGTTATTGTTAATGTCTTTAGAATACCTGAATGGGCACAGAATGGCGTACGGTTATCGCGTCTTGGATTAAAGACCGGTGTGATTCTGCTGGGTACACTTTACAGTCTTGCCGAGCTGAAGAATCTTGGACAGTTATCTGTTGTCATGATTGGATTTTTCGTACTGGGTTCAGTTGGAATGGTTCTGTGGATAGGGGCAAGAAGGAATATTCCTAATTCAATGGGCGGTGTGTTATCTGCTGGCATGGGGGTATGTGGTGTCTCTGCTACAGTTGCAGCAGCTCCTGTTGTACAGGCCAAGTCGGTTGAAATTGCCTATACCATCGGCACGATTTTGATCTGGGGTGTTGGGTGTATGTTTGCCTTCCCTATCATTGGAAACCTTTTAGGTATGGGATATGTGCAGTTTGGTGCCTGGGCGGGTACTGGTATCCTGAACTCTGCGCAAGTAGCGGGTGCAGCGCTGGCCTTCCAGCCTCACGGCATTGAAACATTGAAGGTAGCGGAAATTTTCAATATTACCCGTGTTCTGTTTTTACCGATTATCGTTTTATGGCTTGCAGTCTGGTATGTGAAGCGTGAAGAAAGTGCACAGGCAGTAAATGTCGGACAGGTTATCTTTTCCAAGTTCCCGTTGTTCGTGCTTGGTTTTATCCTGATGTTTGCACTGTCATCAACCGGGATATTTGCGCCAGCACAGCACTATAAGGGCAAATTTTTTGACAATGCAGTAAAAGCGGAAAAGATGCTCAAGTCAGAAGAGGTGGCTGCCCTGAGCGCTGAAATTAACAAGATACAGCGCAACGATCAGAAAGAGGCGGTTGCAAGACTGGCTCAAAATGGCAAGATTATGTCAGTTGATGATGACATTCTCATTCGAGGTGTTGTGAATGGCAAAATCCTGTCAAAGGATGCAACAAAAGTACTGAAAGGTGCTCATAAGGCTGTTTGGCATACGGCGAAGAAAATCAAGAAATTCAGAGATTGGATTACCTGGTTGTTTGCCTTTGGCCTGGTTGGTCTGGGTATGCAGATTACGATTGGTGCGATGAAGCAAGCAGGTGGTCAGCCAGCAGTAATTGGCGGTATTGTTGGATTCGTCAAGGCCGCCTTGTCTCTGATCGTAGTCATGATGTTTGTCAGCGAAACAATTTAAAGGGGGTTTATTATGGAAAACAAATTTGATAGAGGTTCAGCACTTTCCATTTTCAGCAGTGACAGAAAAGAAGATATTATTGCGTTAATTTGTGCATTGACAATCGCAGCAGTCGTGTATTTCACTGTTAAATAACCTCAGGAGCATAAACAGCCCTGTTATCTATCATCCATGGATGGATAGCAGGGTTTTTTATTGATAAAGACATATGGCAAAGTTCAAAAATATTCTTTTAGCCAGTCATGGCACAGAGGGCGCACAGGCAGCCGAGAAGGCCGCGCTCGATTTATGTTCACCAGATGCATCAATCTATCATTTAATCGTTGTGCCGGATTTCTGGAAGGGCATGATGGGTGATGACTGGCTCAACAATGGTATTACTCGTGATACATTCGGGCACTATCTTGAATCTGAGCTGGGCAAGGAGATTGATGAACATATTGCTGAAACCAATTCTGTTATGCAGAAACACGGTGTTACCTATAAGCATGGTATTGTGGTTGGTAAACCGGATGAGTGTCTGCTTGAGGCCAGCAAGGAAGCCGATTATGACCTTGTTGTGATTGGTTCACCACGACCCAAGGGCAAACAAGGGTTACGCTCAAAAATGAAACTGGAACCACTGGCTCAGTCACTATCGGTTCCCCTGTTTGTCGCCAATTATCCAGAATAGTGTATGACTGCTTCTGAAGCTCAATTAGATGTCTTGCAGGGAGTTATCCCTGATAAATCTGGCAATAGCAGTGATGAGCAAGATTGTGCATGGGCAAGCGTCATGGTGCCCTTGAGCAGGAATGGGTGTCTTGCCCTGTTCCGGGACAACATTGAACTGCTGTTCAGGATCAATCCACTCTATGAAGTTGAAAAATGGATACCCAAGGGACATGATCAATTTCGTTTGATTGGCCAGAATCTAAGCAATGACAAACGAATTGTTACCGATCTGACAGTGAATACGACTGAACAGGGGATCAGGATAGATTACAAGGATCAGTTAAAGGTCAGTACATTCTTTAGCATCGAAGATGTTTCCGGTGGCACAAAAATAACACTGACTGAAAATTATGCACCTGTATCAGCAGAAGAGCGTAAATCGAGACTGGATGAAGTTGATAAAAGTCTGGTTCCATGGGCAAGATATTTACAGGAATTTCTGGTTAACTGGAAACGCTGGTCATGGTTTGCTCCCTGGCGCTGGTATACAAAAAAAATCTGGGCATCCATGAAACCTTCTGCACGCCGGATCACTTATATGTTGCTATGGATCACTTTTGCAGAAATCATTGCATTTCTAATGGTCTTTATAATTTTCTGGTTTGAGATGGATAAATATTTTTAAAGTCGTAAAATATTATACGCAGTCTACGGAGAAAAATATTTCACAAAGCGTTTTAGCATTTCCTTAAATAGAATTTTTTCTTGACTTGAGATCAAAAAACATTTCTAATAGCACTCAACGAACGAACATTAAGAAATAATTATAATAATAAAAAAGTAATTCAGTTAAAGCGGCGCAAGCCGCTTTTTTATTGCCATCTATAATTTTCTTCAACTTGATTATTCGTATATGCGAGGTTGTTGCAGTAGGTGTATATGATACTATCTTTCTGCGGCATCGGATCCTGAGACATGACTGGTTTTTGTAAAATCATCCCAGCGAATTACTCTGTTGCGCCCGTTTTCTTTTGCGATATATAAGGCCTCATCTGCCTGATTAATAAGCTCTTCTGGTGTCTTTGCTCCGAATATTCGGGATGAGACACCAAAACTACTGGTAACACGGGTCTGACAGTTGGTAATGGTAGTAATACTTAAACGAATTCGATCAGCAATTTCTGCTGCTTCATCCAGATTTGTATCCCATAACATAAAGCAGAATTCCTCACCACCATAGCGACATAACATGTCACCTTTACGCAGACTTTCTTTAAGCTTATTAGATACTTCGATAAGTATTTTATCACCTTCTGCATGGCCATAAGTATCGTTAACATTTTTAAAGTGATCAATATCGGTCATGATGCAACAAATATTACTATGACTACGTTTTGCTCTTGCAAGGTCACTCTCAAATTTCTCGAAAAAAGCACGGCGGTTAAGACAGCCAGTTAAAGGATCATGTGAGGCAAGAATCTGAAGTTCATTGTTTTTCTTGTTTATTTCATCATAAGATAATTCAAGCAGCTGTAATGTTGTTTCGAGCTGAGTATTTTTTTCTTCCAACTGAGTTACATCATCAAAGGTTGCAATAGCACCCTTTATTTTTCCATCAGCTCCAAGTATAGGCGAGCTGTTTACCATAAATATTTTTTCATCATGACCTTGTTTGGAAAATGCCATAGGTATACCAGTATGGATTTCTTTTGTGTTAATACTTTCCATCCAGGGATATGTTTCTATCAACTCATCAGTATGTGGTTTTTTCCAGCCCCAGTCCGAAGGTTTTTTGCCCATTAGCTCGGTCTCTTCCTTTCCGGCATTCTCAGTAAATGTGTTATTGGCCAATACAATTCGACCATTTTGATCCATAAGAATAATGCCTTCAGACAAGGCATCAAGCGCATATTTCACGCGTGACGGGATAATGGCAGTTGGATCAAGGTGCTTCAGGGTTCTACGCATGAAAAACATATATCCCAGAAAACCAAACAGGGCTACGAATGCAAGCAGTTTGTAAACAGGATTGATATCTAATCCCAAAAAGCCGGATGAATTTATTGGAGTAAAAAGTAACTCAACCGCCCCCCACTGACCATTTCCCTTGAAAATTGGAATTTGTGCGTGGGTAGGCGTAGATTTTCCATCTTCTGGCGGTATCCACAATTTTTCATGTTCACTTGTGGCCACGATAAGCTTACTGTCGTCCTTGCTATAATAGCGTCGCATAGCAGCCGAAAGAATATCGTCATTTCTTTCTACTATGGCTCGTACGAGAGTCTGCATTTCTCTGGTCTTGTTATTTTCTGCATACAAAGAGAGTTGTAATGCCAGTGTTTCACAGGTTTTTTTCCTGCTTTCCAGAACCGCCTTGTTTTCATTGGGCAATATCCCGGTAATATCTGCAATTAGCAGAATACTGATAGTCATCAGTACCAGACCCAGACTGATTCGTGTAACTACAGAAATATTACCCAATTCTATTGTCTCCTCTGGATTTTCTCATGTCTTTTGCAGGCATGGTTTTATCCAGCAAATTACCGAGCTTCTTATCTTTATTGGTCTCTTCCATCTCTTCCTTGAGCATTTCTTCTTTACGTTCACTACGTTCTTTTTCAGAAATGGCGAGAATGGGTAATGGATCAAACCATCTCCAGAGTGGAAGTGTAGATAATAGGGTCGCCAACAATGAGCCGGCTCGGAACGCCCATGCTATGATGCCAGCAGATAAGGACCATGTAACCCCTTGAGTAACAGCAACCTTGAGCTTGGTTTGATTTTCTTTTCCTTCTTCACTTTCTGTTCCATCGAGTTGATTCCGCATTTCATTTAATGCGTCCCAGATTGCGCGCTCATTGGACAGGAAGTGTTCTTCCCGTGCGGCTTCATCCCGGAGCTTGCTTTTAATAATGTATTCATTGGATTGGCTTTTTGAGAAGGTAAATTTACTGGATCCTTCTTCAGAAAGGATAGCATCTGCTTCGGTTACCAACCCCTCAAGCTCAGCAGCCTCCATTGGAAGTGCACCCAGCATCTTGTCTTGTGCGGATTCAGCTTCTGCGGCGGCATCACCAGCACTTGCCTCTGGAGAAAGGATATAATTACTGCTGTCCGCTCTGCGTTCTCCTTCTCCTGAAGTGACATCTCCTGTATCCCGAGCCTCATCTTGTATTACTATAATCTCTTCGACGACCACTTCTACTGGAACTTCCATGGGTGGAGGTGGTGCAGGCTCAGGTTCAGGTATTGGCACAGCCACAGTATCAACATTGATCGTAATGATCGCAGTATCTGTTTTCAGGCCGGTGCCATCATCTTGTACCTGAACAGTCAGACTGTAACTGGTACCGCCAGCAGTCAGAGAGGCGCTATTAGCGACAGTGATCTGTCCATTGCCATCAATGGCAAACACACCACCGGGATCACCAGCTGTAATACTGTAGGTCAGGGTGTCTGCATCCGCATCTGTAGCGGTGACCGTACCAACCACAGTTGCATTGGCACTTTCTTCATCCAGGTTGAAACTTTGATCGTTGACCACCGGTGGATTATTGAAGTCAGCAATGGCCGCTGTAGGATTACTGGTAACACTTTCCAGTGTGCCATCACCATCGGTGTAGCTGGCAACAACAGTAATAGTAAAACCAACATCGGCATTGACCAGTGTATAAGTGCTGCTTGTAGCACCAAGAATATCTGCGCCACCACGTTGCCATTGATAAGTGATAGAACCCAAACCATCTACATCTGCCAGTGTGTTACTGGCGGTTAATGTGTCGCCCTCAGTGGTTGTTCCTGTAATTGAGACAGTACCTGTTGGTGCATCGTTAACAGCATTGACTGTTAATGTTGCGGTTTCAGTGGCGGCACTAAAAGCAGTAGTACCACCATTGGCAGAGACATCGACCGCGGTATCACCGGAGAGGCCGGTGGTGGTATCCCAGGCACGGAACTCAATGTTACCGGCAGTGCCGTTGTAATTGGCATTGGGTACAAACCGGATCAGGTCATTGGCATCCAGCAGTACGGCACTGGTGTTGGAAACCGCACCAAAGGCGGTCCAGCCGCCACCGTTGTTGTACTGCCAGGTACCGTTGGTGTTATCGACACTGATAACAGCAACGCCTTCGACCGCACCGGTATCGACATCGG
>JAOUJV010000106.1 GCA_029882995.1 Gammaproteobacteria bacterium
CCATCAATCGGAACCTGATTATCTGATCGTCCCAGTATTTTGTTGGTTTCAACCTGTGCTTTCCATTCTTCCTTGCTTTGTCCTGAATCAAGCTGAACATCAATCCATGGGATCAGACTGGCCGCCAAAGGGACTGGCCATTGTTCTGTTGGGTAGGCATCACTGCGCAGAAAACTGGTAACCTTTTTATCAATTTCCAGAATAGCGGAAGAAGGATTATCAACCAGTGTTTTTACTTCATCGTGTACTGCACCCATTTGTTTGATGAGCTCACGCATATTTTGTGCACCGGCACCGGAAGCCGCCTGATAGGTCATCGGTGTAACCCACTCCACCAAATCTTTTTCAAACAGACCGCCAATAGCCATCAACATCAGACTGACAGTACAGTTGCCGCCAACAAATGTATTAATACCCTTGGTAAGACCTTCATTAATGACATTTTTATTTACCGGATCAAGCACAATAATACTGTCATCTTTCATGCGTAAAGATGATGCGGCATCAATCCAGTAGCCTTTCCAGCCAGCTTTACGCAGTTCCGGATAAACCGCATTGGTATAATCACCACCCTGACAAGTGATAATGACATCCATTTGTTTCAGTTCATTAATGTCTTTTGCATCCTTGAGCGGTGGCACAGCTTTACCAATATCAGGACCAGCCTGTCCGGCCTGCGATGTTGTAAAAAACACCGGCTCATCAATGCTCGCAAAATCATTTTCTTCACGCATGCGCTGCATCAGGACTGAACCGACCATACCACGCCAACCAACAAAACCTACGCGCTTCATATTTCTTTCCTTTATGTAAATTAATTCACTAATTTTTTTAAATTGGTGACAACCGCATCACCCATTTGTGCTGTACCCACTTTTTGCATACCGTCTGAATAAATATCCGGTGTACGCAAACCTTGATCCAGTACGTTATTTACCGCTTTTTCAATACGATCAGCATGTGCCGCTTCATTGAGTGAATAACGCAACATCATCGCAACTGACAATATCGTGGCCAGTGGATTGGCAACACCCTGACCGGCAATATCCGGTGCAGAACCATGGATCGGTTCATACATGCCTTTACTGTTAATATCCAGTGACGCCGAAGGCAACATGCCAATCGAACCCGTCAACATGGCGGCGCAATCCGAAAGGATATCGCCAAACATATTGGTCGTTACCATCACATCAAACTGTTTTGGTGCTTTCACCAATTGCATGGCGGCGTTATCCACATACATATGCGACAACTCAATATCAGAATAATCTTTTGCCACACCTTCCATCACTTGACGCCACAGCTCGGTACATTCAAGTACGTTAGCCTTATCTACTGAACACACACGTTTGCCGCGTTTCATGGCAATATCAAATGCAACACGGCCGATACGATCAATTTCAGACTCTTTGTAAACCAGTGTGTTGTAACCCTGGCGTTCACCATTATCCAGCGTTCTCACGCCACGCGGCTGACCAAAATAAATCCCGCCTGTCAGTTCACGCACAATCATAATATCCAGACCGGAAACGATTTCAGGTTTCAGTGTTGAGGCGTCCGCCAATTGCGGATATAAAATCGCCGGGCGCAAATTGGCAAACAGATCAAGACCGGCGCGTAAACCTAACAAACCTTTTTCCGGGCGCACTGAAATATCCAGCGACTCCCATTTATAACCGCCAACCGCACCCAATAAAATTGAATCCGATTCCTTTGCCAGTTGTAATGTCTCATCTGGTAATGGATGACCCTTGGCGTCATAGGCAGCGCCACCAATCAGGCCTGTTTCAGTTTCAATATTCAAACCAAAGTCTGCTCGCAAACACTCGAGTACTTTTACGGCTTCTGCGACAATTTCGACACCAATGCCGTCTCCGGGTAAAATTGCAATTTTTTTAGTCATTTAGCTATATCTTTTAATGTAAGTTAAAGTAATTTATCACGTGTGCGATGCAAACAGCCACGGAGCGGATTCTTTACGCTTCGCCTCATATTTCCTGATGTCATCCACATGTTGTAATGTCAACCCGATATCATCCAGTCCGTTAACCAAACAATGCTTACGGAATTCGTCTACTTCAAATGAAATAGTGCTGTGATCTGGTTTGGTAACTGTCTGACTGGGTAAATCAATGGTTAATGCATACCCTTCTGTCGCATCAACAGACTTGAACAAGTCATCGACTTCTTTTTCAGAAAGTACTATTGGCAATATGCCGTTTTTAAAGCAATTGTTGAAAAAGATATCCGCGAAACTGGGAGCAATAATTACCTTGAAACCATAATCCAGTAATGCCCACGGTGCATGCTCACGCGAAGAACCGCAGCCAAAGTTATCACGCGCAATCAGGATGCTTCCGCCTTTGTAGCGATCGTGATTTAAAACAAAGTCCGTGTTTACCGGACGATTGCTGTTATCCATTCCCGGTTCACCGGTATCCAGATAACGCCAGTCATCAAACAGATTCGGACCAAAGCCGGAGCGCTTGATGGATTTTAAAAACTGTTTCGGGATAATTGCATCGGTGTCGACATTAGCACGATCCAACGGTACAACCAGCCCTTTATGTATTTCAAACTTGTCCATTTTACTCACTCGTAATTAAACTGATAGTTCGAATTCCCCTTTCCCTTTGGGAGAGGGCCAGAGTGAGGGTTAAAAATAAATAATTTGAGAAACTTCGTTTCTCACCCCTCATCCTAACCTTCTCCCCTTAAAGGGGAGAAGGGATCATTTCTTTGTTACTTTTTACTATCTGTGTTTTATTCACCCAGCTCTCTGACATCCGCAAAGTGCCCTTTAATTGCTGCCGCTGCCGCCATTGCCGGACTCACCAAATGAGTACGTCCACCCTGCCCTTGTCTACCTTCAAAGTTTCTGTTTGAAGTTGAGGCGCAACGCTCACCGGCTTCCAGACGATCCGCATTCATGGCAAGACACATGGAGCAGCCAGGTTCACGCCATTCAAATCCGGCTTTAACAAATATCTTGTCCAGCCCTTCCTGTTCAGCCTGTTCTTTCACCAGACCGGAACCGGGCACAACCATGGCCAGTTTCACATTACCTGCTACCTTGTTGCCTTTGGCCACTTCGGCTGCAGCACGCAAATCTTCAATACGTGAATTAGTACATGAACCTATAAATACCTTATCAATCTTGATTTCACTGATTGGTGTGTTGGCTGTCAAACCCATGTATTCCAGCGCTCGTTTCATGCTATCACTTTTGACTGGATCACTTTCATTATCTGGATCAGGTATTGATGCATTAATACCACTGACCATCTCCGGTGATGTACCCCAGGTCACTTGCGGTTCAATCTCGGCACCATTGAGCACAATGGTTTTATCAAACACGGCATTATCGTCACTATGTAACTTCTCCCATTCCTTCTTCGCCTTATCCCAGACATTGCCTGTAGGTGCATAAGGACGACCTTTCACATATTCAATTGTCTTTTCATCAACCGCAACCATACCAGCACGCGCACCGGCTTCAATCGCCATGTTGCATAAGGTCATGCGACCTTCGACAGACAAACTGCGAATCGCATCACCACCAAACTCAATCGCATAACCGGTACCACCTGCCGTACCTATGCGACCAATAATCGCCAGCACCACATCCTTGGCAGTCACACCTGATCCTAATTGACCATCAACCCTTACTAGCATGTTTTTTGATTTCTTTTGAATCAGGCATTGTGTCGCCAAAACATGTTCCACTTCAGAGGTACCAATACCAAAGGCCAGCGCGGCAAAGGCGCCATGTGTTGAGGTATGTGAATCACCACAAACAACGGTCATACCGGGTAAGGTTGCACCTTGTTCCGGACCGATAACATGTACTATACCCTGACGCTTGTCTGTCATCCCGAATTCTGTAATACCAAAATCAATACAATTTTTGTCGAGTGTCTCAACCTGTATGCGTGCAATTGGATCAGTGATGCCTTCAATCCCTGTTGAACGATCTGTGGTAGGCACATTGTGATCAGGTACTGCCAATGCCGCATCGGTACGCCATGGCTTGCGACCTGCGATACGCAACCCCTCAAACGCCTGTGGTGAGGTCACTTCATGAACCAAATGCCGATCAATATATAAAAGTGCCGTACCGTCCTCATTCGTCCGGACCACATGGGCATCCCATAATTTGTCGTAAAGTGTCTTGCTGGTCATCATATTCTCCTGTGGGGGCAATAATAGGGGCTTGACGACTATTACACAAATTCATATTATTCATAATATCTATTACTTTTTGGAATAGCTCAAAATCTCATGGATATCGTCAATCTGAAGGCTTTTATTGCGGTAGCTGAACAGGGGTCATTTTCTCTGGCTGCAGAGGAGTTACACCTGTGCCAACCTGCGGTCAGTAAGCGTATTGCAGCCATTGAAACCGAGTTGAATATCCACGTATTTGATCGTATTGGAAAGAAAATTACCCTGACCGAAGCCGGTCAAACCCTGCTCCCGCGTGCACGTAAAATCCTGCAGGAAGTTGATGACAGTGTCAGGGCAATCAGCAATCTATCTGACGAGATAACCGGTAGTCTGCGTATAGGCACCAGTCACCACATTGGCCTGCATCGTTTGCCGCCTGTATTGCGCAAGTACACAGAGCAATATCCGGATGTAAAACTGGATTTGCGTTTTATGGATTCAGAACAGGCATGTCGGCTGGTTGAAAAAGGCGAGTTGGAACTTGGTATCGTAACCCTTCCCTCGCAACAATCGACATCAATCCAGACATCACAAGTTTGGGATGATCCTTTATCGGTTGTGGTTGCTAAAGAACATGCATTAGCCAAAAAGAAAAAAATATCACTACATGATTTAGCTGAACACGGTGCAATCCTGCCCGGTTCTGGTACGTTCACACGTGAGATTGTGCAATCTGCATTTGAAGAACTCGATATCAAGCTTAATACAACACTTTCAACCAACTATCTTGAAACTATCAAAATGATGGTGTCTATAGGTCTTGGCTGGAGTGTATTACCGGAAACCATGATCGATAAAGATCTGCGTGCTCTTGATATCAAGCAACTCAAGCTCAAACGCACACTCGGTGTTGTGCAACACCCGAATTTAACACTATCGAACGCAGGGAAAATGTTTATTCAAATCCTTGGCAATGTATAGGGTATTCCTTCCCCTGTTTTTTATCTGATATAAAATGAAACATACTGAAATCTGGAGAATATTATGTCTGAAGACATGTTGAAAAAAGCAATTGAACTGATTGATGCCGCCAACAAGCAGGACCCCAATATAGAAACTGCTGATGGCAAGGAATGGCCTAAGGAACTGCTTTACTCTCATCGCATGACTGACATGCTCAACCGCTTTGCGCCGGACGCCGATGAGTTAGCCCAGATAGCCATGCGCGCTCAACACATTGAACGCTGGAAGTCACCACGTAGTGATTACCCGATGGATCGTAACGGCTACCTGAAGTGGCGTACTGATTTATACAAGTTTCATGGTGAAAGCGTTGGAAAAATACTGGAACAGGTTGGTTATGACGAAGAATTTATTGGCAAGGTAAAAAAGACCGTTGGTAAACGCGGTATTAAAGTAAATCCTGAAACCCAGTTACTGGAAGATGTCACCGATCTTGTTTTCATTGAACACTACATGATGGCCTTTGTAGAAAAGCATCCCGAATATGATGAAGATAAATGGATCGACATTATTCAAAAGACCTGGAAAAAAATGTCAGAGACTGCACAGCAATTTGCACTTACAGGAAATATCACACTGCCGGAATCATTAGTGCCGTTGATTCAGAAGTCCGTGGCATAAAAACATTTATATAAATATGTCCGCTTACAACTATTATTTCAACTGGCGGCCACAATACTAAGCTATTAAGAGGCTACTTCCGCCCTAGCTGAGACATTCGATAGTTAATTTCTAATTCTTTAGAAAATCACAAAAGCAGTCGTTTATAAAACAAAAAACTCACTAAAATTTAGCAGGCTTTCTAGAATCAGAATTGATTTAAAGTTTATGCTTTCTTACGTCTAGCAAATCCAACTAAACCAATCAAGCCACTACCAAATAACCATACTGCTGCAGGAACAGGCACCGTGCTAACATCACCCGGCTTCACAGCCCACGCATAAAAGTTAGTAGCTTTATTGCTGGTATTCTGTTGGCCAAATTCCATAAAGAAGTTCCATGCGTAGCTAATATTGGGCGCATACTCCGTACCCGACCAATAATTGTAGGATTGAATATTACTAAACGGCCCTGTGTCGGTTAGTGAACTCGCTAAATTGCCCAGCACATTGTAGAACAGGTTGCCCATTTCGCTACCAGTGCAATTATAACCGTAAGATACGCTACCACTTTGAATATTACAGCTTAAGTCGGGCTGTAATGTACTTGGTAAACGCCAACCATCAACCCCATCAACCTGAAGACTCGTTGCCCATAAATTGGCCTGCTCCCAGGTCATACGACCATCTACATGATAACCACTGGTCTGTGCGTAGTTCGCATCTGCCAACCATGTTAAATTTGATTCTGTATCGAAATAGGCAAGACCACCCAAACGAGAAACCAAAGCTGCATTTGAAACAGATGAAGCGGTTATTGAAATAACTAACAAGCTACCAACAAACCAACGTTTTCCAAACTTCATTTAGCTACCCCTTAGAACTTCAAATTCTACTTATCAAAAATACAGTGATAATTTCCTAATATGTTACGCAATTATTATGCCAATATTTGAAATATCAATACTTTCAAACGCTTACAATCATCTGGTTTAAAGTGTAACTCATCTAATCCTCAAAACTGTAAGGCATACTTTACAGATTTGGGGCTGAAATTATACAGTTTTTTACACTTTGTCTAGCTAGTATCAAATGGCAGCTATGAGTTGCAACCACCAGTTGAATACGCAATCGGAAGCAGACTTATGTCTGACTGTTCTCACCGTGGTTATTAATTAAGAAAATTAGAGGGCAGGAGAAATTAAAAGGGTCGGTGACAAAATCAAATTATACTCGTTTGTCACCGCTCCCTTTAATTAGGACTTCCGTTAAGGCTTTTTAGGTGTCTGGTATGGCACTTCTTTCTGGAAAGTTTTCCAGGTAGTTGTATAACCTACATGAAACTGTCCAGGCACAATTTCTTTCTGTGTTGTTGTTACGTACTCTGTTACACCT
>JAOUJV010000107.1 GCA_029882995.1 Gammaproteobacteria bacterium
ATCAAGGCTCGAATTGTTGTGGTTGGCGGTACTGTAGAAGGTATTATCGAAGCAACTGAGAAAGTCGAGTTACGTGCTACCGCCCAGATTTCAGGTGATATCAATAGTCCGAATATCGCAATGGCAACCGGTGCAGTATTTGAAGGTGATATGCATATGCACAGTGATACGCGTATCACGCATTTTGAAGAGCAACGTGAACAAATTTCCCCCTGATTCTTTCTTCCCGTTTTAATTTTCCTTATTTCAGGATTCCCGACAGGGATATTTCTCCCCCGTATTTCTGGTAGACTTTATAGAAGTTATTAGTAGTTTACTGGAGGGAATATGCGTCCGGCGCATTTATTAGCTGTTCTGGAGAGGGAATTTACTAGCGTAAAGGCTGGTCATCACACCCCGGTCATGTTGTGGGGTCCACCCGGTGTCGGCAAGTCTGACATGGTGGGGCAGGTGGCGGGGAAACATGCCGTACCTGTTATTGATGTTCGTTTATCACAAATGGAGCCAACTGATTTACGCGGCATACCATTTCGTAAAGATGATGCCGTGGAGTGGGCTATTCCCGCCATGTTGCCGGATGAAAAACGTCATGGTGCTTCCGGTA
The DNA here is from genome assembly GCA_029882995.1 of Gammaproteobacteria bacterium. Lineage (GTDB taxonomy): Bacteria > Pseudomonadota > Gammaproteobacteria > DAOVJZ01 > DAOVJZ01 > DAOVJZ01. The sequence continues at coordinate 605 of JAOUJV010000107.1, forward strand.
TTTTATTTCTTGATGAAATCACTTCAGCCGCGCCGACAGTCTCAGCCGCTGCTTATCAACTTATCCTTGATCGACGTCTGGGTGAATATGAAGTGCCAAAAGGCTGGGTTATTTTTGCCGCCGGCAATCGTCAGGGTGATCGTGGTGTAACCTACAGTATGCCATCACCATTGGCGAATCGTTTTTCACATTATGAAGTTGATGTGCATCTGGATGACTGGGTGGCATGGGCTTACAAAAATGATATTGATGAACGTGTGATTGCCTTTTTGCGTTTTCGTCCCGAGTTGTTGTTTGATTTTGACCCGGCACATAATCCGGTTGCATTTCCTTCACCACGTTCGTGGGAGTTTGCACATCGTGCATTACAAAAATTTGGTGAAACACCTGATTTGTTGGTGGATGCATTACAATCCTGCGTGGGTCCAGCGGCAGGCATCGAACTAAAGGCCTTTGTCGACAACCTTGATAACTTGCCTGACATTGACGGCATTGTGAAAGGTGAGGACATCATCGTGCCCAAGGAAATTGATTTGCAGTACGCTGTTGCCGCAGCACTGGTTGGACGTGCGATCAAGGCCAAGAGTAACGGTAATTCACAGGAAGTATTTGGCCATATTCTTGACTATGCCAGCCGATTTCCACAACGTGAGATGGGTGTCATGCTGGTATCAGATATGCATCGTTCAATTGGACAGGATTTATTCGCTGTTCCCCAGTTTTCACAATGGGCCAAGGTAGTGGCCGATGTGATGCTTTACGATTCATGAATGACAAGCAGGATATTGAAACCAAGCTGGCAGCAGCACGTACACGGTTGATTCTGGATAAACCATTTCTTGGTGCACTGGTATTACGTTTGCCCATGCTGGAAGCTGATCCTGAATGGTGTAAAACGACTGCAACAGATGCCCGTAGTTTTTATTACAACCATCAATATATAGAAAGCCTTACTCTGGATGAAACCCAGTTTATTCTCGCGCATGAAGCTTTGCATTGCGCCTTGTCTCACTTTGCACGCCGACAACACCGAATCAAACATCGCTGGGATCTGGCCTGTGACTATGCCATTAATCCGTTGCTGGTTAAGGATGGGTTAAAGCCACCACCCAATGTTCTGTTACTGGATGAATATGAAGGATTAACTGCCGAGGAAATCTATCCCTGTATTGAGGATCTGGATGAAGAAACACTGGATCACCATATATATGATAATGAAAACGAGCAGGAAGGTGACCAGAGAAATCGTGAACCGGAACAGAAAGACAAAAGTGAAAGTGATGGTGGAACAAAACAGGAACAGGACGAAAGTAGCGGCGGCAAATCAAGGCCATCTCCCTTGAGTGAGACAGAACGTCAGCAACTTAATGTGCGTTGGCAACAACATCTGGCAGGTGCTGCACAACAGGCATTGCAGGCTGGCAAGCTGGATGGCGCAATGGCACGTATGATTGAACACCTGCTGCAACCGCAATTACCATGGCGCATGTTGCTTGCGCGCTATATGACAGCCATGGGGCGAGATGATTATAGTCTGCTGCATCCATCAACACGGCGTGAAGGATCAGCAATCATGCCCAGCCTGAAAAGTCACATGGTCAATATTTTTGTCATTGTTGATACCAGTGGTTCAATCAGTGATGATGAGTTGAATGATTTTATCACCGAGATAAATGCCATCAAGGGACAGATCAATGCACGCATTACATTGCACGCCTGTGATAATCAATTGAGTGAAAATGGCCCCTGGATTTATGAGCCCTGGGAAACATTCAGCTTGCCGGATAACATGCAAGGCGGTGGTGGTACCCGTTTTACTCCTGCATTTGAGTGGGCAAGTCAGCAAGGTATACAACCTGATCTGCTTGTGTATTTCTCAGATGCGGATGGTGAATTTCCTGAACATGAACCGGCATTTCCTGTGTTATGGTTGATCAAGGGGAAGATGAAAACTCCATGGGGCGAAAGGATACAGCTTAATTAAAACCGTAATGACGTACTGATTAAATATTATTAATTTGTATTCTTTATGACTGAACATATAAATAATTATGTTATCTGATCAAGACAGTTTGCGTTTAAATGTGTTGCTGGCTAACAGCGTTAAGGCGATCCGTATAGATGAAAGTCGTATGGAAGTGTTTGGATTGACAGATGAAGGTGAAGTGAAAGTGCCATTGAATCCCAACAGTCGGCATGAGCAATATCTGAAACGTGTGCGTGAAATGATTTCCGGGCATGTAATGGGTTCGCCTGGTGGCTATCCTGTCTTCCTGCAACGCTGGACACGCATGGGGCAGGCACGTAATGAAAATCTGGCTGAACTTTTAATGCTGGGTGAACCGGAAGCCGTTGTTGCTGTTGTTCATGCTCCGGGTTTAACACCGGAACTGGCAGAGCGTGCATGGTGGGCCATGCCGGATGCAGAAAATGCGCGTCGTATGCTGGAGAATCCTGATGTTGCCAGTTCAGAACTGGGCAAGGAGCTGGCAACATTCTTGATTGAATATCTGCCCTTTGAAACAGAACCAAATCATATAATCGATTCCGTTAGACTGGTACTGCAACCCGGTCTGATATCAGAAGATCAAAAACAGAAAATATGGTTACGTGGTGCCCGCAAAAATATTTTCTATCTGGGATTTTTATTAGCAATTCCTGATGACTTGCCTGAACAGGGGAATGCACGATCTGATTTTGAAATGTACTCGCCAATATTGTCTGATCTTGTAAAGGAAGGAAATCAGTTTGCCGGTATGTTACTCAGGATACTGGATGCCCCCGGACAATCTTTTCTGCAAACCGTAGCCACAGTACTCAGGAAGCCAAGTCATCAGGAAGTGGTGGTGTCATTATTTAATGCCATTGGTCAGTATTGTGCCCCGTTTTTAGTCACAGACATGGTGAGCCCGGATATCGATGAAATGTGCCAACGGGCGGATCAATGTTGTCAGGGGAATATTGTTCTGTCTGGCAGCTTGGCTGAGGAGATGAGAGCACTGTTTGATTCCGTACCCGCCTTACACCTGGAAATCTCGGCTCTGTTGGTTCTCGCAGGAATGAGTGAGGCACAGCTGGGTGATATATTCGCCCGCACAACCGCAATTGGCACCCTCATGCGGCGTAAAATTGAACCAATTACGACCCCTCTGTCTAATCAATTGTCTGTTTTACTGGGGATTAAAAGCTGAATTTTCGAGAACTGGTTCAAAGTTTAATAGTCCAGAATATAACCCTTTGATTTATTAGGGTATTATTAAGACGAATCTGTGAACCATGCACTCAATTTTTCTCCTGATTGACCTATAACTACAACAGAAGCAACACTAACAGGAGAGCCGTGATGACTGACACGCTCAAGCATGACCATGATAGTACCGCTATGGGTTATGGGACGAGTTCAGAGTCTTCGGCGCAGGATGAAACCATGATGAATAACAAATCAATTGAAGAAATCAGACGTCAGGTAGAATCGGTCTATGAATTACCGATGATTCCGGACATGGCCAGTCGTATTCTGCAATTGAGTGCAGATCCGGCTGCCAGCGTTAAAGATGTAGTTGAGGTCGTTGAGATGGATCCCAGTCTGGCCGCACAGGTTATTCGCTACGCGCGTTCTCCCTTCTTTGGTTATCAGGGCAATATCGATACTATTCATGAGGCGATTTCCCGAGTCTTGGGTTTTGATTTGGTTATGAATATTGCTCTGGGTATTTCTTCAGGCAAGGTTTTCAATATCCCGGATGATGGGCCGCTGGGTACCAAAGCATTCTGGCGTCATGCTGTTTATACAGCCGCATTGACTCAGGCGTTGGGTAAGGCCATGCCACGTCAGATGCGACCTAAAGCGGGTACAGCCTACCTGACAGGGTTACTGCACAATATTGGTTTCATGCTGTTAGGTCATTTATTCAGACCCGAGTTTATGGTGCTGAACAAGTTGGCTGCGGCTCGTCCAAATACCTCGATTGCTGAGCTAGAGAAACGAATTCTGGGTATGGGGCATGCAAAACATGTGGTTAATATGGGGCATTGCCAATTAGGTGATTGGCTCATGCAGTCATGGAAAATGCCACGAGAAGTCATTGTGACGGTTCGTGAGCACCATAATGAAGATTATAAGGGCGAGCACTGTGTTTATTCACGCCTGACGATGGTTGCAAATCGTATGCTGAAACGTCATGGAATTGGTGATGCAAGGAGTGAAGAAGTGCCGGAACATATACTTAAGTCATTGTATTTATCAGAAGAACTGGTTGAAAGAATCTTTGAGCAGATCATGGATGGTGGTGAGGCGCTGGATGTGATGGCTCAGCAGATTGCCGCATAAATACACGATATCATATTCATAAAACACGAACCGGTATCATTTTTGATACCGGTTTTTTTATACCTAAGTCGTTTACATAAAGACATTTTTTTATTGTGGATTGAATTAGACGGGAAAGTTAAATTAGAAAATCACCAAACTTCATGAAGTTATAGAAGAAAGTTGATCTGAATAATTTTATATAGTTTTCATAAAGTGAAATGTCAAACAATTGTCATAAATGATTGTGGCAATTTTCCATAACGATTAAAATAAACGCTTCAATCCCGAAATAATGGTTCGGGAATGGCAGATTTACAGGGACAGAGTCACGGGGGCAGGCTAATGAGACTGACGCCGTATAACAAAGTAATAAAAATATTGAAGCACAGGAAGTTCTAGTGATTACTGAATCAAATGGGGCCAGGCAAATACTGCGTCTGTTAGACGGCTTGCGTAAATCGCGTGCTGGCTCAGTGATATTTCGCCATATAGAACGTATTCTTGACGATGTCGGTGAGGCTCAGGCCAATCGTGACAAGGCATATGCAGGTTTATTAAGCCTGTTGCTGGATGCCTATGCAAAACATCTATCTCCTGATTCGGCATTACACGTCCAGATCAAGCTGGTGCAGATGAGACTGACACCTCCGCTTTCATCTGATGATCTTGAAGCATTACGAAGTTATATCGAAGTCTATGCCGAACAGATTACACATCTGGAAAGCCTTGATATTGCCGTTTTGGAAAGGGCGCTGTCACCACTGTTACAGGAATTTGGTATAGCTTCAGAAATTCCCGAGAAACCGGCACCTGTAGAAACCAGACCGGTATATTCAGAGTTGGCATCGTCTGGTATTAAAACAACACCAGATGATGACTTTAAAAATATCAGAAAAGCATTCCAGAAAATTGGAAACACCAATAATGGTAATGTTGCTGAAACGTCTGAGTCATTAAAGAGTAAAACAGAACAGCGAGTCGATACTGCCTATCGTAAACATCTGACAGAAAGACAAAGGAACATGCAACAGTTCCAGCAAAGGCTTGATCAGGAAGTGACAGAAGCGATCCGCCAGAATGATGAGTTTCGGGTATTGTTGCAAATTGCACTGACTGAATTAAATGAGGCCAGAGAATTCAAGGATGTTGAAGTGTTACGTCAGCATATTTCAAACGAGATTGAGAAAGTACTTGAGTCACAATATGTACTGGGATCGAAACTTGAAAAGGCACATCAGTCACTGCAGGTATTTGAAACCGGTAGTCAGCAACTGAGTGAAGAACTGGACCGTGTACGTGTACTGAGTCTGACAGACGAATTGACCGCCTTGCCCAATCGCCGTGCATTTTTGCGCAGGCTGGAAGATGAAGCCGGACGTGTACAGCGTTACGGATATCCACTTGCACTGGCAGTCATTGATCTGGATAAATTTAAATTTATTAATGATCACTTTGGGCACTCTGCCGGCGATGCAGTATTACGTTCCTATGCCAAGAGTGTACTGTCTATTTTTCGTCATCATGATATGGTGTGTCGTTATGGTGGCGAAGAGTTTGCCGTACTCATGCCTAATACTGATCAACAAGGTGCCGTCAGCGCGCTGGGAAAAATACAAAGACGGGTTTCAGAAATGGCAATTCAGCATAATAATGACACTCTGAAATTACCTACTTTTTCAGCTGGCCTCGCATTATACCGACCGGGTGAGCCACCCAGTGTTCTGATTGAACGTGCTGATGAAGCACTTTATCACGCCAAGGAACTGGGACGCGATCGTATCCAGCTGGCTGATAATGGTGAACGTGAGCCGGTAGCAGCAGAACAATCCAGCGACTAATAGTCTTTTTGTTCTTCAGGTTTTGCTTGTTTGCAGTGGCTTTCATTTTCACATGCTTTAATATAAGCATATGACCTCTGAAATTAAAACCGGAGTACTTCTTACCAATCTGGGATCGCCTGATGAACCAACAGCCCCGGCTGTTCGTCGTTTCCTGAAAGAATTTCTTTCTGATCCACTTGTTATCCAGTTACCGCG
>JAOUJV010000024.1 GCA_029882995.1 Gammaproteobacteria bacterium
AAACCATTTCACATTACTCCATTTGTTAAATGATAATACTGTACCGACTCCCAGTGCCCATGCTCCAATCCCGCTGACAACAGCTGCCCAGATGCGGTTTACACCCTTGTTTTCAACCAGCCAGGCCACCAGTGGCTCAATTAATGAAATTGACGAGGTCCATGCTGCAAATACCAGTAAAACAAAAAACAGTGTGCCAAAAAATGTTCCACCATCCATATGACCAAATGCCAACGGCAAGGTTTTGAATATGAGACCCGGGCCTGATGCGGGCTCAAGACCATTGGCAAAGACTAACGGGAAAATCGCCATGCCTGCTAATAAGGCGACTGCCGTATCAGCAATAGAAATCATAATTGAGGTTTTTGCAATGGAGGTGTCTTTGGGAAGATAAGAACCGTATATCATGATTGCGCCCATACCCAAAGACAGCGTAAAGAAGGCATGACCCATTGCAATAAGAATTCCCTCCTTGCTGATTTTGCTGAAATCAGGTTCAAACAGAAATTTTAATCCTGCTGCAAAATCTCCCGAGTTCCATGCATATCCCACTAACAACAATAACAGGATAAACAACATCGGCATTAACAGACGTACCGCTTTTTCGAGACCACTGCTCACACCTCGTGCCACCACCACCATGGTCATGACCATAAAAATGGTATGCCAGGCGAGTAAGCGTTCCGGATCACTGACTAAATCACCAAAAATGCTGTTGATGCCATCCGGAGTCGCACCTTCAAACACTCCGGCACCGGCTCGAAACACATAGGCCAACGCCCAACCGGCGATCACGCTGTAATAGGAAATAATAATAAAACCGGCGACCATGCCTGACCAACCCAGTAGTTGCCACGCAGGATTCTGCCGGCTTTCCTCTGCCAGCACACGCATGGTGTTAATGGGGCTTTGACGTCCACGACGACCCAGCATGACTTCCGCCATCATAATAGGAATACCGATGGCAGCCACACAGAGCAAATAAATCAGTACAAAGGCACCACCACCATTCTCGCCAGTGATATAGGGAAACTTCCAGATATTACCCAGACCGACGGCTGAACCGGTTGCCGCCAGCACAAATGCCCATCGGTTCGACCATTGACCGTGAAGAGAGGTACGTGGTTCTGTCATTTTGACTCTCCGTTATTCTGTTTTCCGCTCATCTGCAACAATATTCCTGCGCACTGTTCATACCATTGTGGGATAATTCGGACTGTGGCTCAACCACATAGAACAGAAAAATCTGATAAAACAACAAATTAAAGTAATAACCAGCATTTATATCCCTTAATATATAGAACGATGGCAGGAAAAAAATCCAAAAAACAGTCCTCTGGCGGCAGTACCATCGCACTCAACAAAAAGGCCCGGCATGATTATTTTATCGAGGAATCATTTGAAGCCGGTCTGGCACTGGAAGGCTGGGAAGTCAAAAGCATGCGTGCCGGACGCGTTCAGCTCAAGGAGAGTTACGTCATCCTGAAAAATGCCGAGGCCTGGCTGTTTGGCTCCCACATCTCACCTTTGTCTACCGCATCGACTCATATCAAACCTCAACCCCTGCGCTCACGCAAATTGCTGTTGCATAGACGTGAACTCGATAAACTGATTGGTGCTGTTGAACGCAAAGGCTATACACTGGTTCCGCTGGCGCTTTACTGGAAAAAGGGACGGGCGAAACTGGAAATCGGTCTTGCCAAAGGTAAAAAACAGCACGACAAGCGTGCTGTTGAAAAAGACCGTGACTGGCAAAGGGAAAAACAGCGGATTCTAAAAAGCAGCTCGTAGTGAATTATCAAACCTTGAACTGTTTAATGATTAACCCAAGCTCTTTCGAAATCTGAGACAATTCTTCACCGGTACTGGCAGTCTCATTAATATTTGTTGAGGTCTGTTCTGCCAGATGAGTAATATTCTGTACATTATTATTTATTTCATTTGCGACAGCAGACTGTTCTTCAGCCGAACTTGCAATCTGGGTATTCAAATCAGCAATTGTTGTCACTGAATTGGTGATCGCACTCAATGAATCCACGGCCTTGCCGGCATGCTCCACACTGATTGCAGCCTGTTTACTTCCCTGCTCCATTACTTCCACCGCCTTGCCGGCACTGGACTGAAGACGACTGATCATTTCTTCAATTTCCTGAGTTGATTCATGGGTACGTTGCGCCAGTGTTCTGACTTCATCTGCCACAACTGCAAAACCACGTCCCTGCTCTCCGGCACGCGCCGCCTCAATGGCTGCATTCAACGCAAGCAAATTGGTTTGTTCTGCGATTCCCTTGATAACATCCAGCACCTTGCTGATCTGATCACTCTCGGAAGCCAGTTGACCAATAACGTTCGCTGCATTCTGAACTTCGGAGGCCAAAGCATTAATAGCTTCCATGGAAGAAGTGACCACACTCCTGCCTGTTACCGCTTCCTGATTCGCTTCTTTTGCAGCACTTGCCGCCGTCTCTGCACCACGTGCCACTTCCTGTACTGTCGCCACCATTTCAGTCATGGCAGTTGCAACCTGATCTGTTTCTGAACGCTGTTCAGATACACCTCTGTTTGCGCGTTCAGTTGCAGTACTCATTTCATCTACGGTTTCTGATACTTCCCTTGTTGAGTGTGCAACTGTGCGAACGGCTTCCTGCAAGGATGACATAAACAGATTAAATTTATGCACCAACATACCCAATTCGTCTTTTGTTTTCAATTCCTGCAAACGTTTGGTTAAATCCTTCCCATCACCGGCAATCTCGGTCATTCCTTTCATCATGTTATACAGAGGCTTTGAAACAAAAACATTAATAAAAAACATACCTGCTATTGCTAATGCAACACCTAACGAAAAGAGAACGATAATACCTGTATTAAGGTTATCAATTTCTCCTGCCATTTCTTTCACGCCCAACTGCATATTTTGAATTTGTTCTGTAATAAATGGATCCAGTGCGTCATACAAATTTGATGCCGCAGTATCAAATTGCGCCATTAATTTATTACCACCAGCAGGGCCGGCATCAATATAGGACTGCGCCATTCTTTTACCCATATCATAATAGGCAATAGCACTAACCTTTAGATCATTTACCTGTTTCAAACGTTCCTGATTGTTTTCAGCGGAATATTTGGTTTCAAACTTTTCAAGCAATGTCATGAACGATTGATAGCTTTTATCTGCCTCATCAAATCCATCGTTCAGACCATCAAGTGCACGTGTTGCGGAAATATCGGTTAACCATTGCTGGATATGAATAACATCAACCCGCATCTGGTGGGCGTATTCTGCATAGGCAACAGCGTCCTGATCGACACTATGTGCCTGAGTGACAATAAGACTGTTAACCGTATATACCCATATACCCAAAGCCGAGATTAAAAATAACATGACAGATAAAACGGCTGTTATTTTTGTACCAACACCAATCTCATTCCACTTAATTTTCATCACGAACTCCGCAGCCTGAATTTTTTGTTAACACCTGAAATATGAATAATGGACAAAAGAATTTGCACCGTGCCTATAAACCAAGAAAACCCTTATTAAACAATGGGAAAATGTTCCCTGTTCCATAGATATATATAGTCATTTTCGGCATGTTTCTTGAGGGAAATATGGTTTATACGGGCATGTATCATGGGCTTTCCAGATGGTTTCTGTTGAAAATCCGATACTTATCCTATATATATGGGCTATGGGGGCGACCTGGCTTCGACGTGGGTTGCGAAACCTTGAGTGCATGCCGAGATGCAGAATCTCGTAAATCAGCTGCAAAACTTTAGTTGCCAACGACGACAACTACGCACTCGCTGCTTAATACCCAGTAGGGTGCCGTCTGACCGGAACTGTGCCTGTACAGTCTGGATTCAGGCGTCGACTCTTACAGGATCGCGATGAAATTTGTTCTGGGTGGATTCGCTAAACTCTTACAGAACTCGCCGCCTGTTTTCCCTGTTCGTCGGGTAGCTTGCGGTTAAACTAATTGACGAAATAAGCATGTAGATCTGAAGGCGGAGGATTTGCGGACGCGGGTTCGATTCCCGCCGCCTCCACCAAAATACAAAAGCCACCTTTCGGTGGCTTTTTTGTTTTGTGAATGCGAGGAACATGGAACCGCGTAACGGTAGCAGGTTGCCTCGAACCATCGGAGATGGTTGAGGTACTTACAATGAACCCGTAGGGTTCTGTAAGCGGATTTCCAAAGATGCCTCAAACTTAACAATTTGCAGGAGGTTCTATGCGCCAATTCCAAAAATCTCTACTTTCAAATAACCATGCTTAAAGTAGTAATTTGTTGATATTTTGATAATTCAAACTAGATTTAACTCTATTAGCAGCAATATTTATTCGGAATAACTAAAATCAAAAACTATGGAACGGGAAAAATCATGAAAAAAGATATTCTTAAAACAGGAGTTAGCTCTCTCACCTTATTGTCATGTCTTGTGAGTTATGCGATTTATGCGCATGAGACAGATACCCGCCATGGGGCAGCAAGTAGCAGTGGACTGAATGCAAAAGTAGAAGGTGGCATGACTTTCACAGCCCAGGCTTCGGATGACAGCCGAGTTGATGATGAAGCGTTTGCATCATTTGATCTGGTTACCACCATCCCGACACGCGGCGGTGAATGGGTCATTTATCTGGAAGGCAACACTACTCCACAAGCAGATCATGTTTCTACATTGATTGGGGAATCCAATGGTGATGTTGGTTCAGCTACCAATCGTGATGGTGATGGCCGTATTCAACTTTCAGAAATCCATTACACCACTGATGTCGGTCCAGGTTCACTGACTGTCGGGCTTGTTGATGCCAGCGGATTTCTGGATGGCAGTGATGTTGCCAATGATGAAACCTCACAATTTCTTGGCGGAACCTTTGTCAATAATCCAACCATTGGGTTTCCTGACTACACGCTTGGCTTTGCCTACCATATTGATAACAAGAATGGTCCTGATTACACCTTCTTCCTTGGTAGTTCACATGGTCTGGGTGACAACTCCAAGAAATCCTATTCCCAGTTAGTGAATGTCGGGGATGACATAGATGCAACTCATGAGAAAGGCGTGTTTGCAGCCGCCGAAATCGGTCTCCCAATAGCTGGCACATCGGTGCGTGCCGGTATCTGGACCAATACATCAGATCAAGACAGGCATGATGGTAATGGTACTGACGAAAATTACGGTATTTATGGTGTTGTTGATGGATCTGCTGGCAAGGTTAAATGGAACATGCGTCTGGGCTGGGCCAATGAAGATGTTTCCAGCGCTGAATCCTTTATCAGTTTTGCCGGTGAAATGCCTGTTGCTGGCATGACGCTGGGAGCAGCCATTGGACATGTAAAACAATCCGATCCTGCTCAAACAGCAACTACTGATGATACTACTCATGCTGAAATCTATTTAAGGCATGATTATTCAGATAGCTTCAGCATTACACCCTCAATTCAGTTTATTGAAAACAGTGGGTTTGATAGTTCAAATTCCTCGTTTGATGACAGCCAGACTATTTTCAGCTTGCGAGCTAACTATGCTTTCTAGTTCAACGATAATCTGACAAAAAAGGCGCATCCAAAAGATGCGCCTTTTTTATTTCCAACAATTAGTAAATTTATAGACAGTGCCAGAATCAGAATTGGAACTAAATCCTGTCAGGCAAGTGCTTGCGCACATCCTTCACATCAAGCTTCACAAGATTCTTGTCGATCTCCTGTGTGACCATTTTGCTTGTGTTTGAATTCAGTGTTTTTCTGAGGATACCAAGAAATGAAGGAGTCGCTGCCACAACCAGTCTCCTGAAGGCGCCTTTTATACGAGACTTTTCCAGATATTCATTGATCTTTCTGGCAAAGTTAATTGCTTCGGATTCTTTTACATCCGTTCTTTCTTCCAGATCATGACGACCATGCCCATTACTATCAAAAGTACGACCCGGTAAATCAGAAGTAAGTTTTTGTGCGTGTAAACGACTTTCAGGATGAATTAAATCGGTAAGTTCTTTAAGAGAGCCTCTTGAAGATTCGGCTTCAAATATTCTGGCATGACTGCTATCTGCTACTAAAACCCAGGTACTTCCCATAACATAGCCTCCTTCTTTACGGTTAAATTAAAGATGACTGCTCACAACGCAGTGTGAACCGGTATTGCTCATCTATACAATAGAAAAATGTTATACCTTCCTATTGATTCAAGTTATAACTTATTTTTGTATACAATTGATTGACTTATATCAAAGGGTTAAACCTGCACATTGCTTTATTAATAAACAAAAAAAACGCGGGTTTTAAACCCGCGTTTTTTTATTAGTACAATAATTGACTTATTGTGCTACAGAAAGGCCAAGATTGGACCAGTTTTGCATGCCACCACGATACCATTTAATCTTGTGAGCAGGATAACCAAACTTCAGCAAGTTCTTGATATTATTTGGTGACTGTCCGCACCACATGCCATTACAAAACAGGACGAGCGTTTTGGCATCTGAATAATTCCAGATATCTTCAAAACGTTTGGCGCCAAATTTATTTTCAAGGATATCACCTATCTGGATTGGACTTGCGCCCTTATCTGGATTCAGGTTTGTCCATGGAATATTGACAGCACCTGGAATGGTGCCCTTTTTAACCCAGTCTGGTGTACGTGAATCGACAACCAGAATACTCTTGTCACCCTTGGACATCTGCTGCAGGTAATCCAGCATCTCGACTTCACCAATGGTTTCTACACCGGGTGCCAGTTGCATCGGCTGGATACAGAAAGGAGGACATTTACGTGATGTCTTGGCAAAATCAGGGATCACTGTTGCTTTCTGATTCTGGTCCCGCATGATAGTCACATGCTTTCCATTGTGCATAACCTTGACCGATCCCATACTTGGAGTGATCTTGACAGCCATATCTTCAGCCATGACAACATTGGTACTCAAAAATAACGCACTAAACAACATAACACCTTTTACTGATTTCATACCGTTTCTCCTTTATTTTTATTACCTAGTCACAATCTTCTTCCGGGTTTGATTCACCGCTTCCATCTGTTGATTTCTTCTTTTTCTTTTTTTTGGGTTTATCTACTGATTCATCGGTAGTTGTTTCTGTAGATGTTTCTGTCTCGGATTGGCAAATAATATTTCTTTCACCAATTTGAAAAGCATACGTTGCCAATGACCATAATAATCCACCAACAAATACCATTACTGTGATAATACTTTTATAACCAACTATTTTGCTCATTTATTCACATACCTCGCTTGTAGATATATATCGTCAACATATGCTCAATTATTAAGTGTAGTCCATTTTACCTGCCATAATAATCAAAAATAGGCATATAATCTTATTGTAAATCAATTAATTACAAGGGACTCAATCCTCCATGGAGAAGAAAGGCTATAATCAGGCCATTGAATTGCTTCACTCGTGTGTTACTCCAGATGGCTTTCTTGCATCCCCTACCGAGCAAGCCAACTATCGTCGTATCTGGGCGCGTGATGGGGTTGTTATTGGTCTCTCCGCACTTTTGTCTGGTGATACCGAGCTCATAAAAACATTTAAACAAACACTGGAAACACTGGCTCATTATCAGGGACCCCATGGTGAGATCCCCAGCAATGTTGATACTCTGACTCAACGCGTCAGCTATGGTGGAACTACCGGCCGCATTGATTCAGACTTGTGGTTCATCATAGGGTGTGGTGAATACTGGCAGGCAACCGGTGATAACGATTTTATTGAACGCATGATGCCGGTTATTGAAAAAGTGCGTTTTCTGCTTGGAGCATGGGAATATAACAATCGCGGTTTGCTTTATGTTCCCCAAGCCGGTGACTGGTCAGATGAATACCTGCACTCCGGTTATATCTTATACGATCAGGTCTTGTATTATCAGGCACTAAGAACCATATGCCATATTCATTCTCATATTCATGGAACCATGGATCATGCACTGGTAGAGAAAACAACTCATCTCAAACATCTTGTTCGAACCAACTACTGGTTTGATCATAAAGATGAAGACGATGGCGATATATATCATCGGGTACTTTATAATAAAGGGAAAAAGGCGGCACCACACAGACAGGGAGATTATTGTTACTGGATGCCTTCGTTCTCACCAATCGGTTACAGCTACCGGTTTGATGCCTTCGCCAATGTACTTGTTTCATTATTTGATATTGCGGATGATGAACAACGCAAGTGCGTTAACCACTTTATCAATGAAACTGTTCATGATGAAATGCCGCTTCTCCCCGCATTCTCTCCGGTTGTACAGCCCATGGATCGTGATTGGGAAGAACTGCAAATGACGTTCTCCTATACTTTCAAAAACAAACCCTTTGAATATCACAACGGTGGTCTCTGGCCTATGTTAACCGGCTTTTATGTAGCAGATCTGGTTAAACAAGATGAAATACAGATTGCCAAAAAACATATGGCGGCAATTCACAATGCCAATGCATTGGTAATGGATGATAAAGAATGGAGTTTCCCTGAATTCGTCCATGGACAGAGATTTACATCAGGTGGTACATTCAATCAGGGCTGGAGTGCTGCAGCCGCTGTGATTGGTGAACATACTTTAAATAATCAAACATTATTTCGGATACATGAATAAATTTCTGCTTTGTTGTGACATGGATCGCACAATACTTCCTAATGGACACGAAAAGGAATCACCTGATGCACGCACATCATTTAGCAAGCTTGCAGATCGCTCTGAAATCACGCTTGTTTATGTTACCGGAAGACATAAAGAACTTATTGAGCAGGCTATAAACGAATATCATCTCCCGATTCCTGATTTTGCAGTGGCCGATGTTGGCAGTACCATATACAACATCACGGACAATCGCTGGGAAACTAATATCAAATGGCATGAGGCGATTGCACCGGACTGGCAAGGAAAACAGAGAGCAGAACTTCTGGAATTACTCCATGATCATCCCGAGCTCGAATTACAGGAACACGAAAAACAGGGAAAATTTAAACTCAGTTACTACACGCCTGAAAATATAAATCTGGAGGCATTACTGGATGAAATACGTAATCGCTTCAAGGAAAAAAGCATTCTTGCCAGTTTTATATGGAGCATTGATGATATGACACATCAGGGACTGCTTGATATTCTACCGCGCAGTGCCAACAAACTGCATGCCATTCGTTTTCTCATGGAACAGCTTGATTTTGATGAATCCAATACTGTATTTGCCGGTGACAGCGGGAATGATATGGAAGTATTTGTCAGCACGATAAAATCTGTTGTTGTAGGAAATGCAACTGACAAGGTAAAACAGGCAGCATTATTGCAGGCCAGATCGGCAAGCAATGATAATCGTCTGTTTATCGCAACGGAAAATTATGCTTCCGGAATAACAGAAGGTTTCAAACATTACTTCCCGGATTTTTAATCTGAGAGGGTGATTTCTTTATCTAACGAATTAAAACAGGTCAGGCAATTTTTCTGTCCTCATCGATTTCTTCGCCCGGCACACGAATATCACCTAGAAAATCATAATACTCAAGACCTTCAAGCACACCCCATGCATGATGGCTGTTGGCAAAATAGATTCTGTTTTTGCCTTTTAGTTTTTCCAGCTCATGGCTGTAATTCGCCACAATAACCGCCAGTGTTTCACCTGTTAGCATATCTTCATCATTGCCTGAATCACCAACAACCATAAACCTGCCCAACGGGAAACCCCATTTTAATGCCAGATAACGTACCGCCTGCCCTTTTGAAACACGTATAGGCAAAATATCAAGATAATGCTCGTGTGAGTAAATGATATTGGCAGGCAAATCCATTTTGCGCAGATATTGTTTTATCTCCCTTATTAACGGAAGCTTATCCGGATCAACGGTATAACTAAGTTTAAAATCAGATTGTTTATTCTTCGGCTGTAGTTTAATACCCGGGATTTCCTTCATCGCCTTGCTCAGCGCCTTTCTGTCCCAGCGATAATCGATATGGCGATGCCATCCATGATCAGGTATCAATCTTTTACCCTGATGACCATAGTGGATCTCGCTACCCATCGCACTAATAAGAATATCTGGTACCGGTAGATTCCAATGACGCAAGATTCTCAGTGCATTTTCGAGCGGTCGCGCAGTCGCAATACCAAACCCGCAGTTTTCTGCATCATACCGAATACGATCCATCAGGGCACGCAATCCCGGTTCATCCCCCACTAACGTACTGTCAATGGAAGCGATGGCGATTCTATCAACCATCGGCAGGCGACTTCTTCCTTCCGGTGCCATATGGGTTCGCGTTTTCTTGTTCGTGATTTTCTGAATTGCGCGCAGATACTTTTGCACGTGCCCCGGCCATGAATAATGCTCATGTGCACCCTTTATTCCATTTCTTGAGCATCTCAGCCAATGCTTATTATTACTCACTGCATCAAATAAAAGTCTTCCCATTTTCTCTGTATTTAGAGGATCAATTAACTTCCCATTTTTACAATGCTTGATAATATCTTTCGGACCACCATCATGTGTTGCAATAATTGGTAAACCACTGGCGGCTGCTTCTATTAAAGTCAAACCAAATGGTTCGGTTAATGCCGGGTTAATGAAGATACCTCGTGACTTCGCTGCCAGTTTATAAAAATTAGGGACATCCGCACTGCGGTGATATTTGGGATAGGCTACCTTTCCATAAAGGTCATAACGATCTATCAGCATCAGCATTTCTGTTAATACTTCACGTGCGCCTTTATCCATGTTACTTATTTCAGAACGGTTTCCGGCTACAATCACCAGATTGGCGGCATCCTGTAATTCCGGCATGTTGCCATAGGCATGTAGCAATGATGCAATATTCTTGCGTTCATCTGCGCGAGACAAGGCCAGAATCATCGGCTTTTTAGGATTCTCAAGAAAACGGTTCAACGTATTTTGTATATGCGGTTCCGGATCATCACGACGAGGAGGAGTGAAACGACTTAAATCCACACCCGGTGCAAT
Source organism: Gammaproteobacteria bacterium (assembly GCA_029882995.1). GTDB lineage: Bacteria > Pseudomonadota > Gammaproteobacteria > DAOVJZ01 > DAOVJZ01 > DAOVJZ01. The sequence goes on from JAOUJV010000024.1 coordinate 10,971, forward strand.
TACTTCCATACGTTTGGTCTGATAGTTATCGTAAATTTCGTATTGTTCCTGCACTTCCTGTTCAGTACTTGCGATAACGAGTGCCGCATTATCGAGTGCACTTTCCTCAGCCTCAATTCGCTGATTCATATTGTATTGTGATTCAATGTTTTCAGGCTTGATGCCTCTTTCAAGTAAACGTTTACGCTTTACCCGACCAAGAGAGTGTCCGGTAAAGACAAAAGGAACACCCAGTAATCCCGCTATACGAGATCCAATATAACCGGCATCAGCATAATGGCCATGAATCACATCCGGAGCGCGTCCTATGCTTCTTACATGTTGTAATGCCTTGTCTATGAAACATTCCATGTGTGGCCATAAAACTTCCTTGCGCAAATATCTTTTGGGGCCACAATCAAGACGAACAATATGAGCACCTGGCCCCAGCTCTTCCAGCGGGTTGGCATAATCAGAATCGACTTTGGAATCAATAATACGACGGGTAAGTAAATCAACGCGTTCTACATCAGGATGCGCCGCCAGTGCACGTGCAAGCTCAACCACATACAAGGTCTGTCCCCCTGTATCCGCATCCCTTCCCAGCTCCAGATCATGTCCACGTATCAATCCATGAGCACTGATCAAGACAATATAATGTTTTGTCTTTGCAGTCATAAGTCCATATTTTTCTTTTGATTTGTGTAGAAATCAGGGTCACTGACTGTGGCCCCACGCTGTTCACACATTGCTGCAGCAAATATAACGGCATGTTCCAGGATTTCCTTAAAGCGCCATCCATGCAGTAAACCTGCAATAGTCGCTGCACTGAAGGCATCACCTGCCCCGACAGTATCGACCAGATTTTTCACCGGTACCGGATCAATTTTGATCACACCTTGCTCCTGTGAAGTAATAAATGCACCCTTTTCGCCCAAAGTAACAATAATTGCCTCTATTCCATAATGGTCTTGCAGATTCTGTGCCATATCATCAAGAGACTGGCTTGCAATATTTAATCCCCTGGTAATCGCAGTCAGTTCTTGATCGTTAATCTTTAACCAGCGTGTGCCCTGCAATAATTCATTTACCTGATCGTAAGTCCAGCAATCAGGACGCAAATTGATATCCATAAAAATTGGCCAATTCAGATTTTGACGTAAATTGATCAGTGTTTGCCATGATGTTTTTTCGCGCGCAATCAATGAACCATGATAAAAAATACCGGTGGGTTGTTCGTTTATATTTTTTTTTGCTACATCAGGAGCAATATGGTCATAAGCAACATTCGGTAAAATCGTAAAATCAGGTTGTCCATTCGATAATTTAATATCGACTGTACCGGTAACGTGCTGACTGTCCCGTTGAACACCTTGAGTATTCATTCCCCATGTGTTCATACCAGACAAAATTCGATCACCCAGACTGTCTTGTCCAATCCTGCTTATAAATAATGGCGTCAAACCCAGACCATGCAGATGCCACGCCACATTAAATGGTGCTCCACCGAGTACAGCAGAACCATCCTCAAATTTATCAAAAAGCACTTCGCCATAAATTACCGGCGATGGTAATTTTGTTGCAGTCATGTATGAACCCTTGTCCCGACAGGGTGTGAATTTGGTCCCGGCTATCCCCCCGGTACTACTGATTCCCGTATTCGGTGTACGGGTTATATTCTTATTATATATATCATAGTAGATGTCGATAGAATATTAAGAAGATTGCCATATATTACCATGACAGTCTGCTATCATTATGATTTATATACAATTTAGGACTTCCGGATGTCAAAAAAAATAATAAAATCTGCCTATGATTTGCTTGAAGACTCGATCATTTACTTCGAGGGAAAGCCGGTCGGCACCATGGCTGCCATGGATCCGTCATTTCCTGCTGCCGAAAATTACAGTGAATGCTTCATTCGGGATTTTGTTCCTTGTGCACTGGTTTTTCTGGCAGATGGTAAAACTGACATTGTCCGTAACTTTCTTGAAACTGTATTAAGCCTGCGTACAAGTGAGCGCACTATCTCGGGCCATGAAATTCAGCCCGGTGTCATGCCTGCCAGTTTTACAGTATTAAAAGACAAGAACGGAAAAGAACAATTAAAGGCTGACTTTGGTGAACGTGCCATTGGACGAGTCGCGCCAGTTGATTCCATGATGTGGTGGATGATCCTTTTGTATGTTTATGTACAGGTTACCGGTGACAAGGCATTTGCACACCAGCCCAGTTTCCAATACGCATTACAACAAATTTTACACCTGTGCTTGAAAGATACCTTTGAAGTCAGTCCTGCCCTGCTGGTACCGGATGCATCAAGCATGATTGATCGACGCATGGGAATTTATGGTTACCCTCTGGAAATACAATCCCTGTTTTACGGCACATTACGTATTATGGATTATCTTTTGCTTGAGCCTACTGTTGTAGATCGTCGCAGTACAGATAAAAGGCGTGCCAGTGATAATAAAACTGCTTTAACCGAAACTGCTGAGGTTCGTCAGGAAGCGCTAAAAAATTATGTGCGTGAATATTACTGGCTGGATCTGAAACGTCTTAATGAGATCCATCGTTTCAAAACAGAAGAATTTGGCGAATCAAGTACCAATGTATTAAATATTTATCCTGAATCCATTCCAGACTGGTTACCAAACTGGTTGCCGACTGACAGTGGCTACATGGTAGGAAATGTAGGTGTTGGTCGCATGGATTTTCGTTTTTTCAGCTTGGGTAATTTGCTATCTATTATCTTTAATCTTGCATCCCATAAACAGAGTGAACAAATAATGAAATTATTTGAGCGACGCTGGCCTGATTTGGTGGGTGATATGCCAATAAAGATTATTTTCCCCGCTATGGAAGGCAAGGAATGGCAGATTCGTACCGGAAGTGATCCCAAGAACATGGCATGGTCCTATCAGAATGGCGGTAACTGGCCCACATTGCTGTGGCCTTTTGTCGCTGCCGCACTGAAAACCGGTCGTGGCGATCTGGCAGAACGTGCATTTGAAATCTCCATGAATCGTCTTCCCGGAGACAAGTGGCCGGAATATTATGACGGACGTGCCGGAAGGCTTGTTGGTCGACGTGCCAACATCAACCAGACATGGTCTGCTGCCGCTTTGATTTTGTCAGAAAAACTACTTGATAACCCCTCATTACTGAATTTATTGCCTGAATAATGCCTTGTTGATTTAGCCCTTTTCCCTCACAGTGGGAAATTGATTAACTTCCCAGTTGATATAAATCAAACTCTTGTTTAGCGGTTCCGGCATAATTGTTCGCCATGTCTGAACAACTTCTAATGTCTGACGCAGATCAATCCGGTGATCAGGTCATTACCTATTTTTTGCATGGTAATTGTTATGTCAATATGACAAACCGTTGTACATTGCGCTGCAAATTTTGTCCTAAGTTTAATCATGTCTGGGATGTGCAATCCTATTCACTGCGCTTGTATTCCGAACCTGATGCAAAGAAAATCCTTGATTCAATTGGTGATGCAACACGGTTCAATGAAATAGTTTTTTGTGGTCTCGGTGAATCCAGCCTGCGTCTTGATACCATGCTGGAAGTTGCACACACATTAAAAAAAGAAAATGTCACCCTCAGACTCAACACTGATGGCCTTGCCAATCTGATTCATAAACGGGATGTAACAAAGGAAATGGCTGACTGTATTGATCGGTTCTCCATCTCACTTAATGCGCATAATGAAAAAACCTATAATTACCATTGTCGACCACAACATTTTAATGCCTATACGGAAGTTATCCGATTTATAAGAAAATTGCGGTTACATACATCGGATATTGTCATCACCGCAATAGACGGACTGGAAGGCGTAGATATTTCAGCATGCGAACAAATTGCACAGATGCTGGATGTGCGTTTTAAAAAACGCATACTGGATGAGGTCGGATAATGGCCATCTCCACTTATGTAAATACATTTGGCCAGTTTATGCTGCATCGATATGGAGAGCGTGTGCATAAATTATCCATTAATGCAGAATTCACCTGTCCTAACCGTGATGGCACCATAGGTAGGGGCGGATGCACTTTCTGTAATAATACTTCATTCAACCCTAACGGAAGAGTGCCTGGTTCTATTGCACAACAAATCAATGCCGGGAAAAGTGTTATTGCGAAAAGAACTCGCGCAAAAAAATTCATGGCCTATTTTCAAGCCTATACCAATACCTATGACACTACAGAAAAACTAAAGTACCTGTATGATCTGGCGCTGGCAGAACCTGATGTTGTCGGTTTATCTGTTGGAACCCGCCCTGATTGTGTTTCATCTGATGTACTTGATCTGCTAGCACGATATCGAGATCAAGGATATGAAATATGGCTGGAACTTGGTCTGCAATCCAGTTTCAATATTACGCTGGAGCAGGTCAACCGCGGTCATGGTTTTGAGGAATACAATAAAACAGTTCACAAGGCGCGTGCACTTAATATTCCTGTCTGCACACATCTCATGATTGGATTGCCCGGCGAGGGTGGTATGCATGCCCACATTACACACGAACGCGTTCTGGAAGAAGGCGTTGATGGACTCAAACTTCATCCATTGCATATTGTTAAAGGCACACAGATTGCCAATCAGTGGCGACGTGGGGAATATGAACCATGGTCACTTGAAAGATATATCAATATTGCTTCCGAACTTATAGAGAACACACCACCGGAAGTCGTTTTTCATCGCCTGACAGGAACCGCCTCAGCACGTTTACTGCTTGCCCCTGAATGGTGTCAGTGGAAATGGCGCGTCATTAACGGCATTGAACATGAATTAAAACGCAGAAAGACTTCTCAGGGTCAGGCATGGTTTAGGGAACATACAAGATATGAAAAAGCACAACATTGAGCTGGTTTGTCCAGCAGGATCATTGCCGGCATTGCGTGCCGCTGTTGATAACGGCGCAGATGCCATCTATATCGGTTTTCGTGACAGTACCAATGCACGTAATTTTCCCGGTCTGAATTTTGATTTAAATTCAGCAAGAAAAGGTATCGATTATGCGCATAATGCCGGTGCAAAAGTATTTCTTGCACTTAACACCTACCCGCAGCCAACGCGTTGGCATGAGTGGGCAAGAGCAATTGATCATGGTGCCGAGTTGGGTATTGATGTCTTCATCATTGCTGATGTCGGACTAATGCAATATGCAAGTGAACGCTATCCTGCAATTAACAGACATTTGTCTGTACAAGGTTCTGCAACCAACTATGAAGCGATTAATTTTTATTATCAAAACTTTGATATTAAACGTGTTGTATTGCCCCGTGTGCTTTCGCTATCACAGGTTCGGCATGTGATTGAAAAAAGCCCGGTAGAAATTGAAGTGTTTGGTTTCGGCAGTTTGTGCGTCATGGTTGAGGGAAGATGTGCCCTGTCATCCTTTGTTACCGGTGAATCACCCAATACCTGCGGCGCCTGCTCACCTGCCAAGTCTGTTCGATGGGAAGAAATCGGTGATGAACGTCGGACAAGGCTTAATGGAGTATTAATTGACAGGTATTCTCCTGATGAAAATGCCAGCTATCCCACTTTATGCAAGGGACGTTACAAGGTGAATAATGATATTTCCTATGTAATGGAAGAACCGACCAGTCTTAATGTACTGGAAAGTCTGCCGGAACTGGTTCAAATGGGTGCAAGTGCTATCAAGGTAGAAGGACGTCAGCGCAGTCCGGCTTATGTCGCACAGGTAACAAAAATATTACGTTCAGCCATTGATGATTGTCTTGCCAGTCCTGAAGCCTTTATTACAGCCGGAAAATGGACACTGCAACTTGATAAAATTGCTGAAGGACAAACCCATACACTGGGTGCGCTTGAGCGCGATTGGCAATGAGGAATTAATAATGAAACTATCCCTTGGTCCTCTTCTTTATTTATGGTCGCGTGAAAAAATTATTGATTTTTACACACAGATTGCTGACACACCTGTTGATATTATTTATCTGGGTGAAGTAATTTGTTCCAAACGCCGCTCTATGAAGCTGGCGGACTGGATTTCTCTTGGCAGGGAGCTAAGTGCCAATGGCAAACAGGTGGTCCTTTCAACACTCGCTTTAATGGAAGCAGAATCTGAACTCTCAACATTAAGAAAAATCGTCAACAACAATGAGTTTATGGTTGAGGCAAATGATATGGCCGCCGTCCAGTTGCTTTCCGGATCATCTTTTATTGCAGGTCCTCATATAAATTGCTACAACAACATGACCATGTCATTACTCAATAAATCAGGAGCAATACGCTGGGTCATGCCGGTTGAACTTTCACGTGAAGCCCTTGTTGAATTACAGTCAGCACGGCCTGAAAAAATGGAAACAGAAGTTTTTGCCTTTGGTCGTCTGCCCCTCTCATTTTCCGCGCGCTGTTTCACAGCACGTGCCAATGGAAAAACCAAGGATGAGTGTGCATTTATCTGTGGTGAATTTGAAGATGGGCTCACCATACACACTCAGGAAGAAAAACCGTTTCTCACATTAAATGGTATTCAAATGCAGTCTGCCAGTACCTGTAATCTGATTGGTGCCGTTAACGAGTGTCAGGCACTTGGAGTGGATGTTCTGCGTATTTCCCCGCAAACACAAGGAATGGAAACGATCATTAATAGCTATCACCGTGTGCTGAATGAAAAACTATCGGTAAATGAAGCTGAAAAGATTATTTCTGACTTTTTTTCTGTAGAACCATGTAATGGCTACTGGTATAACCAGCCGGGCATGGAGTGGACAAAAACCCCTGTCTGATAAATATGATCAAGGCCTGATCTTGCCCAATGCGGATCGCAAAAACTGGTCTGCATGTGTGCGGATAATCATATTGTAGACTCGACTTCCCATCACTATTCCTAATACATCACAAATGTGGGATTCCAGATCATACTCCAGTCCATCGAGAATATTCTTTAAATAAAGTCCGGCATCTGTATCGCCTTCCATACTTAACCTGCGTGAAAAGAACAGCGTGTCCGGATCTTCATTGCGAACTGCCAATGCATAAAACTCTTGTAGTTTTCCGCTTATGGTTACATCTGGCTGTTTTTCATTTTTCGCCACACGCAATTTATTATGATGGATATAAAAACAGAATTCATTGTCTGTATCAGTAACAACAAGGCGAATTATTTTGCCATTAAGGTAATCAAGATCAGCCTTGACACCCTGCCCCCGCATGACATGATTGAAAACCTGTGCAATAAACCTTCCGTGGAAGAAATCAGGAACATATCTCAATACATAAGGCAGTGGAAATAACGGAACAGGATTCATAAGCATAAACCTCATTGAAACGCAGCACTATTTAAAGTGCGCATACTGACATAATTTACAGTCTGTCATGCATGATATTGGTCAATCACAGCAAGATTAAAATAGAAATTTTTTCTGTCAGTCAGTCAATCTATAGTCTTTTACTAGGTTAAAAATAATAGTCTTATACGATTAACTTATATGTATTATCAACTATTATGATTATTATCGGGCACCAAAATTGACCAAGGTCAAATAATTGCCTGATCCATACATCGTAGTATTGTCGTAGTTAATTTTACTCACAGGATGAACAGGTGAAATGACTGCTCATATCAGCAGGGCGCAGTTTTTAAGAGGAGATTTTCGGGGTAAAAAAACCGTTATTCGCCCCCCCTGGTCTCAGGATGAGCCTGTTTTTACCGAGACCTGCACAACTTGCTCAGACTGTATTAAAGCATGTCCGGAAAGTATTTTATTAAAAGGTAGAGCCAGCTACCCGGTAGTTGATTTTGAAAATGGTGAATGCACTTTTTGCGGTCTGTGTGCCGAAGTATGTCAAACCAGTTCAATTAACAAATTACCTGATACTCCGCCCTGGTCATTAAAAGCAGTTATTACCGATTCCTGTCTAGCCAAAAAAGGCATTGTTTGCGTTAGCTGTCAGGAAGAGTGCGAACAAAATGCGATCAAGTTCATTCCTGTTGCTGGTCATATACCAGCGCCGGATATAAATATTTCCAGTTGTACTGGATGTGGCGCCTGTTATGGCTCATGTCCTGTTAATTCAATTTCAATATCTCAGGGAGTCTCTGCCTGAATCATGAACAGGGACTTCTTGCCATTATTCCAACAGGAGAAAACAATATGAATATTGCAGGTATTGTAGTTTTTTCACTACCTGAACACCTTGATGCTGTTCATGCGCGTCTGGTACGAATACCCGGCGTCGAAGTTCATGGTGTCTCGGAACAAGGAAAACTTGTTGTTACCGTGGAACACGATGAGCACAAGGAAATAACCGACGCAATATCCAGCATATCTGCCATGGAAGGAGTGGTTAACACTTCCATGGTTTATCAGCATTCAGAAAATATTCCCAGTGAACAGGAGGCCACATTATGAAAAGGCGTGATTTTATCAAAACAAATGCAATTGCAGCGACAGCGACAGCCGCGGGTGTCACATTGCCAGGTATTAAAATGGCAAATGCTGAACAACAGCAGGACATGATTCGCTGGGACAAGGCTCCCTGTCGTTTTTGTGGAACCGGTTGTAGCGTGCTTGTCGGAACCAAAAATGACAAGGTTATTGCAACGCAGGGTGATCCGGATGCGCCGGTCAATCGTGGGCTTAACTGTGTTAAAGGTTATTTTCTTTCAAAGATCATGTATGGAAAGGATCGGCTTACCAAACCATTGTTAAGAATGACTGATGGTAAATATGACAAGAATGGCCAGTTCACTGAAATAAGCTGGGATGAAGCCTTTGATATCATGGCTGAAAAATGGAAGGACGCCCTCAAGAAAAAAGGACCAACCTCTGTTGGCATGTTTGGTTCCGGTCAATGGACAGTATGGGAAGGATATGCTGCATCCAAACTATTCAAAGCCGGTTTTCGTTCCAATAATATTGATCCGAATGCACGCCACTGCATGGCCTCCGCAGTAGGTGCCTTCATTCGTGGCTTTGGTGCTGATGAACCCATGGGTTGTTATGATGATCTGGAACATGCCGACGCCTTCGTATTATGGGGTTCCAATATGGCCGAGATGCATCCGATTCTCTGGTCACGTCTATCTGATACCCGTCTGACCAAACCTGGCTGTGAAGTACATGTACTTTCCACCTTTAAGCACCGCAGTTTTGATCTGGCAGACAATGGCATGGTTTTTACACCACAGACCGATCTGGCGATCCTGAATTACATCGCTAACTATATTATTGAAAACAAGGCCTATAATCAGGACTTCGTTAATAAACACGTCAACTTCACCAAAACGCCGACCGACATTGGTTACGGTCTGCGTCCTGAACATCCGCTGGAAAAGAAAGCAACCGGTAAGGGTGGCAAACTTTCCAAGATCAGTTTTGATGAATACGCCAAGTCAGTATCCGAATACACCTTAAGCTATGCATCCAAATTAAGCGGTGTACCCGAAAAACAACTTGAGCGTCTTGCGAAACTCTATGCCGATCCCAACAAGAAAGTGACCTCTTTCTGGACTATGGGTTTCAACCAGCACACACGCGGGGTCTGGGTTAATGGATTGATGTATAACGTGCATCTGTTGATGGGCAAGATTTCTGAGCCTGGCAACAGCCCGTTCTCACTCACCGGTCAACCTTCTGCCTGTGGTACTGCGCGTGAAGTTGGCACTTTTGCGCATCGTCTGCCTGCTGATCTGGTTGTGAAAAATGAAGCGCATCGCGACTTTGCTGAAAGTATCTGGAAACTGCCTAAAGGCACTATTCCAGACAAACCCGGTTTCCATGCAGTACTGCAAAACCGCATGTTAAAAGACGGCAAACTGAATGCCTATTGGGTTATGTGTAATAACAATATGCAGGCTGCACCTAATATGAATGAAGAAGGTTATCCCGGCTACCGTAATCCGGAAAACTTCATTGTTGTCTCTGACCCCTACCCTACTGTCACGGCTCAGGCTGCCGATCTGGTTTTACCAACCGCTATGTGGGTAGAAAAAGAAGGTGCCTATGGTAATGCCGAACGCCGCACCCAATTCTGGCGCCAGCAAGTCAGTGCACCGGGCGAAGCCAAATCTGACTTATGGCAATTAATGGAATTCTCCAAACGCTTCAAGGCGGAAGAGGTCTGGCCTGCCGATCTGCTTGCCAAGATGCCACAATACAAAGGCAAAACCTTGTATGACATTCTGTATCGCAATGGTCAGGTCGACAAATACAAGACTCAGGCCGTCACTGACAAGCAAGGCAACAAATATCAAAATGATGAAATGAAAGATTTTGGTTTTTATGTACAAAAAGGGCTGTATGAAGAATATCGGTTATTCGGCCTGAATGGACCAAAGAAAGGACATGAGCTGGCGGAATTCGATCACTATCATCAGGTACGTGGTTTACGCTGGCCGGTAATTGACGGTAAGGAAACACTTTGGCGTTATCGCGAAGGTTACGATCCATTAGTGAAGAAAGGAGCTGGTGTCGAGTTCTATGGTAAACCGGATGGCAAGGCCAATATTATCTTTGCCCCTTATGAACCAGCTGCGGAATCACCTGACAACAACTATGACCTGTGGCTATCAACCGGCCGTGTACTGGAACATTGGCATTCCGGCTCCATGACTCGACGTGTTCCGGAACTGTACCGTGCAGCCCCGGACGCCAAGATTTTCATGCATCCTGATGATGCCGAGCAACGCGGTCTGCGTCGTGGCATGACGGCCAAAATTGTTAGTCGCCGAGGTGAAATTACTGCCGAGGTTGAAACCCGCGGTCGTAACAAACCACCTAAGGGTCTGGTCTATATTCCCTGGTTTGATGCCAGTCGTCTGGTTAATAAACTGACTCTTGATGCAACTGATCCACTTTCAAAAGAAACGGATTTCAAAAAATGTGCAGTGAAAGTGCTCAAGGCGTAACAGTGCATCACAATGGCCAAAACAGGCAACGAAGTCGATCAGTACCGGCGGCGATTTTTAATTCGCTCCGCCGGTCAGGCTTGTGGTGCCGCCTTGCTTGGGATCGGTCTGCTGACACTGGCACGGCAAACCTATGGTCTGCCTGCCGAGGCTATTCGACCACCGGGCGCACTGGCAGAAACCGACTTTCTCGCTGCTTGTGTACGTTGCGGTCTATGTGTGCGGGACTGTCCTTACAACACACTCAAACTCAGCGAGTTGGGGGATAAAGTGACGACCGGGACACCCTACTTCATTGCCCGCGACATTCCTTGTGAAATGTGTGATGACATTCCCTGTGTGGTTGCCTGTCCTACCGGTGCACTTGATAAGAAACTCACCGATATTGATGATGCTCGTATGGGACTGGCAGCACTGGTCGATCAGGAAAACTGTCTTAATTTTCTTGGTCTGCGTTGCGATATCTGTTATCGCGTCTGCCCGGCAATCGACAAGGCCATCACGCTGGATACAATACATAACCCGCGTACTGGAAAACATACTTTATTTATACCGGTAGTTCATTCAGAAGCATGTACCGGATGTGGCAAGTGTGAACATGCCTGCATATTACCGGAAGCCGCCATCAAGGTTTTACCTGCGCGTTTGGCAAAAGGAGCTCCGGGACAACACTATCGACTTGGCTGGGAAGAAAAACAAAAGGCCGGCAGCTCTCTGGTAGCTCCGGATAAAGAACACAAATATAACCTGCCTGAAGGTTATCGCTATGAGTATGAAGGACAGGGGCTGATTAAAGAAAATGACTCTGGGGAAACACCGTTCAGCAGCAATCCTCTGGATACATTAAATCAAGGGAGGCAACAGTAATGAGTAACACACTGTTGCGCCCCGGTGCGGATGCCATCGCTGTAAAAGGCTGGTGGTCAGCTCATCAATGGCTGATACTACGCCGCATTACACAAGCCGGTATTCTTGGTTTGTTTCTGGCCGGCCCTTTGTTAGGTGTCTGGATCATCAAAGGCAATATAGCCTCTTCACTGACTCTCGATATTTTGCCGCTGTCCGATCCCTATTTGTTATTACAAAGCCTGTTTGCCGGTCACTGGCCAGAAACAACCGTTGTTATTGGTGCATTCATTGTTGCCGGTTTTTATTTTCTGGTAGGCGGTCGTGTCTATTGCGGCTGGATTTGCCCGGTCAATCCGATTACTGATATGGCCGCATGGTTCAGGCAGCGCTTGAACATCAAGGGAGGAGCCAGATTTCCCAGGCAAAGCCGTTACTGGCTGCTTGCCATGACATTAATTACAGCCAGTATTAGCGGTAGTCTGTTATGGGAAATGGTTAATCCAGTCACCATGATCTATCGCGGCTTGATCTTCGGAATGGGCATGGCATGGTTTCTGGTGCTGGCCCTGTTTTTATTTGACCTGTTTCTTGGACAACGCGGCTGGTGCAGTCATCTTTGTCCCATGGGTGCCTTTTACAGTCTATTGGCTTTCTATTCCCCGTTACGTGTCAGCGCAACTCAACGGGAAAAATGTAACGACTGTATGGAATGTTATGCAGTTTGTCCGGAACCCCAGGTTATTCCACCGGCACTCAAGGGTGCAGAACAAGGTGTCGGTCCGGTCATCACTGGCATCAACTGCAGTAACTGTGGGCGCTGCATTGATGTTTGTTCAAAAAATGTATTTCAGTTTTCAACACGTTTTAAATCAGTAAACAACTTTTCTACGGTAACCAAGAGGGAGGCAATGCCATGAAGAAACCATATTTAATATTAATCACCTTGGTAATGGGGTTAACACTACAGCTCTCTCAGGCTGTTGCAGGTGATGTTACATCACTAAGAGGCAATCACGACCTTGATACTGCTTCCAAAAATCCTGTTGTAAAACATTGGCAAGAGGATCAAAAACCGATATTACGAGAGTTTGTGCATCAACCTCCGCTCATACCTCATACGGTTGAAAAGTATCAGATTACCATGAGTTATAACAAATGCCTGTCATGTCACAGCTGGTCAAATTATGGCGAAACGGGTGCAACCAAAATCAGTCTGACCCATTTCACTGACAGGGATGGCAACGATTTGGCAAATGTTTCTGCCCGTCGCTACTTCTGCAATCAATGTCATGTACCTCAGGCCAATGCCAAACCTCTGGTCGAGAACACATTCAAACCTGCGGGAACACTCAGACGATAAACAATTATGAGAATATTTCATTCATTAATTACAAAACGAGATCAAAACCATGTCTAATGCAAAAAACAACTTTACCTCTCGTATATGGGAAATAATGAAACAACCCTCTGCTCATTATTCGCTTGGCGCCCTGCTCGTTATCGGGTTTATAGCCGGCATTGTCTTCTGGGGTGGTTTTAACACTGCCATGGAAGCAACCAATACGGAAACTTTCTGTATCTCATGTCATGAAATGGAAGAAAACGTTTATGCGGAATACAAAAATACTATTCATTATTCCAATCCCAGTGGTGTACGCGCCACCTGTCCTGACTGTCATGTACCCAAACAATGGCATCACAAGGTAATTCGTAAAATAAAAGCCAGTAACGAGCTTTATCACAAAATTCTGGGTACTGTAGATACTCCTGAAAAATTTGCTGCAAAGAGGCTGCAACTGGCACGGAGTGTCTGGAAAACCATGAAGGCCACTGACTCAAGGGAATGTCGCAACTGTCATGACTATAAGTCCATGGACTATGTCAAGCAGGGTCGTCGTGCTTTTAATGCGCATCCCAAAGGATTTGATGAGGGCAAAACCTGTATTGACTGCCATAAAGGCATTGCTCACTCACTCCCGGGTATGTACGATGAGGATCCAAGTGCTGCGATAAAATCCAAATAGAAATTAACTGTAAAATAAAAAAGGCGGGGCTCATTCCCGCCTTTTTTATTTTCTGACTGCTGTATGTATTTTCCCTTTCTTGTCCTTTATATAAATAGCCGCTGGAATAGATGAGCTTGCTTCCATCAAATAAACAGCACTGTGTTTTTTTGAACGAGCTGAATACCATATATCAAATATCTGCTTCAGATCCTGTTTCCTTGTCTGTAATGGGTTTTTTAACCAGTCCTCTGTCACGCTGATATGTAATACCCCATCACCCTTGTCATCGACCTCGCCAAATTGTGATGCACCTTGATTGACCATTTTTTTGTCTTTAAACAAGTTAAAACCATTTATGAATTTTTCAAAGGGATCAGTCGACACAACCGGTACATTTGGCTCCATTTTCTTCTCAACCACTTCGGGTACTGCCAGTTTTTCTGTTACTGTCTTTTTGGTTTCCGGTGTTTCTCTTTGTAAGGGACCATGCGATATAAGTTCTTTCTCATCCGGTGATAACTCGGGCATGCGGTAATTGAGTAATGCTGTATGTACCCAACCCTGCTTGTCTGTACCAATAATCTTTACTTTGACCCAGCCAGACTGCCTTGTCACCTCCTCAACTTTTCTGCCCTTTGAAATACGCGTGACAATGGCTGATTCGGTTGTGGCACTGGCACGAATATTGACCAGACTGCCTGTTATATAAAAGACATCACCTGTGGCAGCATGCAGTGTTGATATACCGGCAAAAAAACAAACCAGAAGTATTCTTATTCTTATAATATATCTGTACATTGAGCCTCTCCCTTGTTCTTATCAACTATATACCTAACGCACTCAGGTTCAACCAAATTGCTGGTATAGCAATATTTTCCCGTGAAAAGATAATTCCTTAAATATCATAAAGATAGTTATTAAGCAAATCTGCAATAAAATAATAATCCGGATTTTATACTGCAACTAAACAAAATATATTAGCAGTATTTAATATTTCAGTGACTGAATGAAGCAATTCAGCTGTTCATGGAAATAAAATTGAGTTATTTAAAAGGGAAAGCAGGCTTAGGAGGATTTAATTATCATCTGATTATTATAATTTACACACAATATCCTTAAATACACAGATTTGATCGCGGCCGTTTTCCTTTCCAAAATACATGGCTCTGTCCGCCTGTTTGATAAGCTCCTCAAGTATTACTGAGGTTTCTTCCTTGCTGTTTATCAGATTATCAATGGTTTCTGTATCCGTCATTCCAAACGTCATGGTTATTCGCATGGGTTTTCCATCATAGTTCCAGTCAGTTTTATGTACGGTATTCTGAATTCGTTCGGCAAGATTTTTTGCATCTTCTGCATTGGTATTCGGCATGGCCGCATGAATTCCTCTCCACCGAATCGACATAACATATCTGTATCCCGCATTTGTTTTTCCAGTATTCTCGCTACATGTTCAAGCACATAATCACCTGCCATATGCCCAAGACTGTCATTTATTTCCTTAAATCGGTCAACATCAATAATCATTACTGAAAACAATTGTTGGTAACGTATTGCTCGAGCCAGAAAAGATTGTGCCTCCGGGAAGAAAAAACATCGATTATGCAAGCCAGTCCCGTCGCACATTCCAGTTTATTACTATAATGTAACTAACTGATTTTTATTAATATAATATTTATAACCTTTATATATTTATTATCAGAATACCGGATTGTTTTACCTTTAATTTCACCTAGTTAGCCCGGTGGCCAACTCATTCTGCGCCCGCCAAGTACGTGTAAATGAATATGAAAAACGGTTTGTCCTGCACTTTCGTTACAATTCATGACTGTGCGAAAACCGGCTTCTGCAATCCCGTCCTTTTCCGCTACTTTTTTTGCTGCCAGATACAGCTTGCCAACCAGTTCAGCATCACCCGATTCAAGATCATTGATGGTTGAAATATGCCTTTTAGGTATCACCAATACATGTGTAGGTGACTGCGGGTTGATATCACGAAACGCCAGCACGTCATTATCTTCATAAACAATATCCGGCGGGAT
>JAOUJV010000025.1 GCA_029882995.1 Gammaproteobacteria bacterium
GGTTTTGATCTTGAATCTGGAGATACCACCTTGCAATCCCTGAGCTGCATCGTTAAGCCGGGCAATGGCATCATTAGATTGGCGTAGTGAATCGGCAGTTTGTTGTGTTGCTTCATTAAGCTGGATCATGGATTCACTAATCTGATCTGCGCCCATTGTTTGTGAATGCATACCTTCATGGACTTTTTCAAATTGAGGAAGAATGGTTTGTACTTTTTCAATAATCTCTGATAATTGGGCGCCAACCTGACGTACATCTTCCACACCTTTACGGATTTCATCGGAAAATTTGTCCATACCCATTACACCGGCAGAAACAGCAGACTGCATTTCCTGAACCATCTGTTCAATATCCCATGTTGCAACAGCAGTTTGATCTGCAAGACGACGAATTTCCGTAGCAACAACCGAGAACCCGACACCATATTCACCAGCTTTTTCAGCTTCAATAGCCGCATTAAGTGACAACAGATTAGTCTGGTCTGCAACCTTGGTAATTGTGGTTACCACTGCATTAATGTTACTCGCCTTTTCATTCAGAACAGCGAGTTTGGATGTAATAGTGGATGATGCCTCCACCATGTGATTCATGGTGCCTTCCATGTGGCTCAGGGCATTACGACCAGATTCTGCAGATGAGGCTGTTTGTTCAGAAACCTTCGTAATATTGTCCATTGTATGCAGCAGCTCTTTGGAAGTAGATGAAATCTGTTTTGTGGTTGCGACGATTTCATTGGTTGTTGCTGCCTGTTCGGTAATAGTAGCTTCCTGCTGTTTTGCGGTAGCGGCTATCTGGGTTGCAGATGAAGTCACCTGAATACCGGATTGCTGAACCTGTTTAACCAGACTGTTAAGATTGGTGATCATATCAGTCACAGATTCAGACAGTTCAGACATCACATCCTTGTCACGGAACACCATCATTTCGCCAGTGAGGTCACCTTGGCTGGCCATTTCCACTACTTCGTGAATCAGGGCTGCCTTACCTTCAATGTCCTCGGCAGTCTGACGTTCATGCTCAATGCTGTCATGAATTCTTTGCGCCATGGCATTAAAGGCTGTGCCAAGCTGACCAATTTCATCATTTGAATTTACTTCTACGCGTCTGTCAGTTTCACCCTTGCCAAAAAATTTTACAGTATTCATAAGTGATTTGAGCGGATGCAGGGTGTATTGAATAAAAAAGAACAATGCAAGCAGACTGACAATCAATGCAGCAACAATACCGGAGAAGGTGATTATTTCTATTTGTTTTCTCTCATTATATGAAGTTGTCGCATCATTAAGGCTGACAAGATAAGCAATCCTGTTTTTATCATTATCAAGAATTGGTTGACGTGTAAGCGTGTAATGCTTGTCATTTAAGGAAATAACTTTCATTTGGTTATTATCCGATCCAACCAGTTCTGACATTTCATAGGTAACCGAAGTGATTAGCTCTGGATTGGTACCGTATTCGATTTTTCCATTTTCCATTACTATGTAGGCATCAGAGCCGTCATTGGCCTTGAAGTTTTCCAGAGCGGTCTGAAGATTTTTTTCATAAATACCCACACCTACCATCTTGCCTCTTGCGTACAAGGGGAAAGTGATAGATGCGGTAATATGTTTTTCGTCCCTTCTGATTCCTGAAACGATACGACCATCAGTAATACTACCTGCTACAAATTTATCATTAAGCATATTCGCAGAGCCGTGATCAGAAGATGAAAAAATAATCTGTCCACTCATGTTTGCAATATAAAGGTCTGAAATCTTGTTACCAGAACTTAAGCGCTTGTATAGAGAGGTTGCCATATCAGATATTTTATTTCTGTTATCGTCATTCAGGTTTTGTATTAATTCCCTGTTGCGTTGCAAGTGCAGAATGCCCAGCCTTAATTCATTCAGTTCCTGCTTTGTAATTTGTTCCCATAGCATTTCCTTGCCATGGAAAGTGGCGTTCTTGTATCTGATTTCCAGATCATTAATGGAAAAAATAGTCGCAATAAAAATTGTCAGGACAACGAGGATTGATGTCCCAACAATGATTGACATGAATTTTGTACGCAATGGCAAATTAGATAATTTGAGATCCTTCACCTTTTTATCCTTTATGAATGTTGCATCTACCGGACTACTTCCCGCTGTAAAGTGGGAACCCCCAACATCATCATATGATGACTACTTGATGGGGCTATCGGCAGAAAATGCCCTTAACTTTAACGGGTTTTCAATGACTTAGAGAGATACGTGGTTGCATTACCACCACGTTATTGAGGAGATAATTTTTAAATTACTATTGCTGGTGACAGGATAACTTCTTGTAATAAAAAAAGTTATCTCCAGCCCTGATTTCAGACTGGTTCTAAAAGTGTTACTAGCAAGCTGTTTCCGGTTTCTTATTACCGGCTTTGTCGTTGTTTTTGCCAGATTTTTTCAGCACCATTTCCTTGAATTCATAAATCAGATCCAGCGCCTGTTTTGGGCTGAGTAAATCAGGCTTGATTTCAGCCAAGGCCTCCACAATCGGGTGCTCCAGATGGATGTGTATCTTACCCGCAGGCTCATTATCAATGGGTATGTTTTTGCTTCCGGAGTTTGTTGTTTCCAAATGCATGAGTCGCGCCTTGGCGGCATTGATGACATCCTCGGGAACACCGGCTAATGCGGCCACCTGCAAGCCATAACTTTTGCTGGCGGGGCCCGGTTTGACTTCATACATGAAAACAATATTGTCATTGTGCTCCTTTGCCTCCAGATGAATATTGGCAAGCCCGACTAATGAATTTGCGAGTGAAGTCAGCTCGAAATAGTGTGTGGCAAACAGGGTAAAACATTTCGTTTTCTTTGCCAGATGCTCGGTGCATGCCCAGGCAAGGGCAAGGCCATCATAGGTGCCGGTACCGCGACCGATTTCATCAAGCAAGATCAGACTGTGTTCTGTTGCATTATTTAAGATGTTGGCTGTTTCGGTCATCTCAACCATGAAGGTAGAGCGACCACTGGCAAGATCATCCGAGGCACCAATGCGGGTGAAGATGCGATCAATCATGCCGATACGCGCCTTACTGGCAGGAACAAAACTGCCGATATGCGCAAGCAGGGTAATTAATGCCACTTGTCGCATGTAAGTTGATTTACCCCCCATATTGGGGCCGGTAATGATCAGCGTGTGATTGTCGGCATCAAGAGCAATATGGTTGGGCACAAAGCGTTGCTCCAGCAACTGTTCAACCACCAGATGACGACCTGCTTCAATGGACAGTTCTTTTTTATCTGTCAGTGTCGGGGTATTTAACCCAAGTGTGTCTGCACGTTCAGCCAGATTGGTCAGCACATCGAGTTCGGATAATCCTTCAGCAGTATTCAATAATACGGACAAATGGCTGGACAGTGTCTCGATCAATTCATCATAGAGTTTCTTTTCCAGTGACAATGCGCGCTCACGTGCACTCAATACCTTGTCTTCGTGTTCTTTCAGTTCTGGTGTGATATAGCGTTCACTCGCCTTTAATGTCTGACGACGAATATAATCTTCCGGTACATTCACTGATTGGGCACGTGATACCTCGATATAAAAGCCATGTACCTTGTTGTAGTTGACCTTGAGTGTGTTAATACCGCTGCGCTTGCGTTCACGTTCTTCCATATCAATCAGAAACTGATCCGCATTGGTACTTAATGCCCGTAATTCATCCAACTCCTGATGGAAGCCCTCCTTGATAACCCCGCCATCACGCACGACAACAGGAGGGGCTTCAACAACAGCACTGGAAAGTAATTTGTGAATTTTGGGGTGCTGTCCGGTTTTTTCAGCCAGTGATTGCAAAAGCGTTGTTTGGACGGGTTTCAGTTGTTTTTGCAGTTTTGGCAACAAGCCCAATGCATCACGTAAACGAGACAAATCACGTGGTCGTGCTGACTTTAATGCCACGCGAGCAAGGATGCGCTCAATATCGCCAATTCCCTTGAGGGTGTGATGAAGGTTTTCATATTGATGT
This sequence comes from Gammaproteobacteria bacterium, assembly GCA_029882995.1. Taxonomy (GTDB): domain Bacteria; phylum Pseudomonadota; class Gammaproteobacteria; order DAOVJZ01; family DAOVJZ01; genus DAOVJZ01. The sequence goes on from JAOUJV010000025.1 coordinate 3,984, forward strand.
TGTTCAATCAGCTCGGCAATCGCCTGATAGCGTTGATTGAGTATTGTATGATCACGCAGTGGTCTGTTTAGCCAGCGTCGAAACAGACGACTGCCCATCGGCGTGGCAGTTTTATCCATGACCCATGCCAGTGATTTATCTTCTTCACCATTAATACTGCATTCCAGCTCCAGATTGCGGCGAGTTGCGGCGTCCAGAATCACTGTGTCATGACGATGTTCAGTTCTGATCTGACGCAGATGGGGCAAGGCAGCGCGCTGGGTTTCATTCAGGTAATTCAGCAGGCAACCGGCAGCCGCAATCGCTGTCGGCATGTCTTCACAACCAAAACCGCCCAGTGTAGTCGTGCCCATTTGCTGGCATAAACGTTGGCGTGCACTTTCAATTTCAAACAGCCAGTCAGGTTGTTTGCAGACGGTATAACTGTTCGAGATATAAAACAGCGCATCATTACTTTCCGGTATTAAAATCTCGGCAGGACGCAAACATGCCAGCTCATCCAGCAAGTCAGTATGTTCAATTGTGCCCAGATTAAAACGGCCACTGCCCAAATCGGCAGTCGCGATACCAATCGTCCGGTTGCTTTTATAAATTGCCGAGATCAGGTTGTCGCGCCGGTCTTCTAGCAAGGCTTCATCGGTAATGGTGCCGGGGGTAATAATACGAACAACTTCACGATCAACCGGACCTTTACTGGTGGCGGGATCGCTGATTTGTTCACAAATGGCAATCGATTCACCGAGTTTTACCAGTCTGGCCAGATAGGGTTCAACCGAGTGATAGGGCACACCAGCCATCGGGATAGGATTACCGGCAGATTGTCCGCGTGCTGTCAGTGTAATGTCGAGCAGTTTTGTTACCCGTTCTGCATCACTGAAAAACAACTCATAGAAATCACCCATGCGATAGAATAAAAGCATATCGGGGTAGTCAGCCTTGATGCGCAAATACTGTTGCATCATGGGTGTGTGGCTGGTCTGGTTGCTCGTATTTTTCATTTTTATTTTTGTATCTCGCAACTACAGGTTGCAAGTTATATCCAGCGGGTTGAAAATTCAATATCAAAACCTGTTTTATTAACAGTAAGAAATTGGTTTAACTATGGATAAAGAGCTCGAAGCACTATCAATAAAGATCGGTAATCTGCTGAAATCGAAAGGATTGACGCTGGCTACTGCTGAATCCTGTACTGGCGGTTGGGCAGCAAAAGTGATTACTGATATTCCCGGTAGTTCACACTGGTTTGATCGCGGCTTCGTGACTTATACGAATATTGCCAAACAGGAGATGCTCGCAGTGAATGAAAATACGCTGGCAGAGTTTGGTGCTGTGAGTGAACAGACAGTACAGGAAATGGCAGAAGGTGTTATTCAACATAGTCATGCCGACATCGCATTGGCCATTAGCGGGATTGCCGGCCCGCACGGAGATACTCCGCAAAAACCATTGGGAATGGTATGTCTGGCCTGGTCAGGTAAACAGTTTGCTACATTCTCAACCACAGAGCATTACACAGGCGACAGGGAACAGGTGCGCTATCAGGCTGTGGTTGCTGCTTTGGAAGGCATACAGAAATGTCTGGAAACGAAAATCTGAAACCCAATAAACCCACAGTACAACGTTTGTTCTTTGCACTGTGGCCATCTTCGGAAATACGTCAACAACTCATTGCCATTAATAAAGTAACGGCCAGACACACTGATGGCAGACGAGTGCATGAGGATAATTTACATGTCACATTGCGATTTCTGGGTTCTGTATCAGAAGAACAGTTGCCGTGTATCGAACAGGTTGCAAACAATATCAAAACAACACCGTTCGAGCTGGTACTCGATCAACGGGTATTCAAAAAGAAACAGGAAATGATCTGGCTGACATCAGATAATCCGCTACCGGAGCCACTTGTAACACTGGTTAATCAGCTGGAACAAGGGGTGCAAAGTTGTGGGTTTGCTCCTGAAAAACATAGTTACAAACCACATGTAACACTGGTACGTAAAACATGCAAAACCAATAGGTTACAAGATAAAGTTAAGGTGAACTGGCCTGTAGATACATTTGTACTGGTAAGTTCAAAAACATATCAGGAAGGGGTTGAATATTCGGTGGTGAAGGAATGGAAGTTATAACCGCTTTGTTGTGCATATTAGTTACAAAAATGCCCAACCTGCAAACGGTTCAATCTCATCCCGATTTAAAACAATCATTTGATACTTGTTGGGATTCAATGAATGATCGGCGGTGGTATCCACGGACAGTTTTTGTAATACATAACCGACCAGTGAACGGCGTACATTCAGTTCAATCACATCGTTTTCAGCACCATAATCATAAAGCAGGTTAAGACGTTTCTTTTCATCCAGTCCCGGATGCGGTGCCAGCTGTAACACGACGTGTTCCACCCAGTCATCATCATAGGCCACACCGGATTCAGCTTCTTCATCCAGCATTTCTGCTTGAGTAATACGTGACAATACATAGTCGCGAAAATCAAATGTGTCCTGACTGTAGGCGCGCACATGCCAGCGCAGACCGGTATTAATTAATGAATGTGGTTCAATGGTACGTTGTTCGCTGTCATCACGCCCGGATAATGATTTATATGTCATTAACAGCTTTTTATTGTTTTTCACTGCGCGCACGAGTTGTGCAAGTACAAACTTATCTGGCAAGCGTGTTGGTAACGGCAGGGTGTCGACCGAGATCCCATAAACGGCATCTTGTGTGGCCGATGGACCACCAATCACTGCCAGATTTTCAGTAAACAGGGGCAAGACGGCGGCAGGGGATAAATCGGCATAGATTTCCCTGAAACTGTCTGATGGCACGAAACCATAAACACTGTGTTTGTAGATCAGGTTATTGGGGGCGGCCTGATTATAAAAATTCAGGTCTTTAGTGGCCGCCGCATCGGAGATGGCAAAGGCTTTGGCGACATCACTGCGGCTGACAGTGCCGGTATACCAGGCCTTGATCTCGATGTACTGGAGTCGCTGACGTGTACTCCATTTCACTTTGCTTACAGATTTTTCTGAAGATGCCATATGATAATTATCGCTTTATTAAAAGGAAATATTAACCCCCATCAATACCTTAGTCGAATATAAAATATAATCGAGTAAAAAATAGATAGGTGATAAAAAATATTGACATCGAGAAAAGTATAGCTATAGTTACACCATCAAGGGCATTTTCTACGTTCGTATTGAATTGCCAGATTATGAATGTAATGACACAGGCTCAGGATGAGCGGATTTTCTAAAAATAATGACAACATATAAAAAAGGGGTGAGAAATGGCTAATACAGCAGATAAAGCAGACAAAAACAAAGCGCTGGAAATGGCGCTGTCCCAGATCGACAAGCAATTTGGTAAAGGTTCAGTCATGCGCATGGGCGATCAAGGCATGGTGCGCGACATTGAAGCAATCTCAACAGGTTCACTTGGGCTGGATGTGGCGTTGGGAATTGGTGGATTGCCGAAAGGTCGCGTTGTTGAGATCTACGGCCCTGAATCTTCCGGTAAGACCACACTGACATTACAAGTCATTGCTGAAGCACAAAAGGCGGGAGGAACTTGCGCCTTTATCGATGCCGAGCATGCACTTGACCCGCAGTACGCACAAAAAATTGGCGTAAACGTAGATGACCTGCTGGTGTCACAGCCAGACACAGGTGAACAGGCATTGGAAATCACTGACATGCTGGTACGTTCAGCCTCTGTTGATGTTGTGGTCATTGACTCGGTGGCTGCGTTAACACCCAAGGCGGAAATAGAGGGCGATATGGGTGACTCACATATGGGTTTGCAGGCGCGGTTGATGTCACAGGCATTACGCAAGCTGACAGCCAATATCAAACGCTCCAACACACTGGTGATTTTTATTAACCAGATTCGTATGAAAATTGGCGTTATGTTTGGTAATCCTGAAACCACAACCGGTGGTAACGCACTCAAGTTTTATGCATCGGTACGGCTGGATATTCGTCGTATTGGTGCCATCAAGAAAGGCGACGAAATTGTCGGCAATGAAACACGTGTTAAAGTCGTCAAGAACAAGGTAGCCCCGCCATTCAAACAGGTTGAATTTGATATTTTGTATGGTGAAGGGATTTCGCGTGAAGGTGAAATTATTGATCAGGGTGTAAAAGAAGGCATTATTGAAAAATCCGGCGCCTGGTACAGTTATGGCAAGGAACGCATTGGCCAGGGTAAGGACAATGTGCGCACCTTCCTGAAGGAACATCCTGACATGGCGATTGATATTGAAGGGCAGATCAGGGCAATTCGTTTGCCGGGCAATAATGCGCCTGTTGTTGAATTGCAGGAAGAGGAAGAAATCGACGCTTAAACCCTAGTTTTTACGGCGTTATTAACACTATTAAAAGGCCTCTGCAGAGTGTACTCTGCTGGGGCTTTTTTTTGGAAAGACAGAAACTTATAAAGACAGGAAGTTATAGGGTTTATATCTATACAACCTACCGATATAGATATTGATTTGTATAGATGGTAGACACTGCATGTATAGCAATACGATTAAATTTATTCTCATATTTTTGTTTCTGTTTTCACCGGTTACGGGAGCTGCAGATTTTACAGTGGCAGTGAGAGCCAAGAATGGTATTGAGTATGCTATCAACAAATGGCAACCGACAATCGATTACCTGAATAAAAATATACCGGCGCACCGTTTTACATTGTTGCCGGTCATAAACCTAAAAGAAATAACCGAAGAAGCCATTAAGGGTAAATATGATTTTCTTTTGACGAATCCAGCTTCGTTTGTGGAAATCGAATCGCTTACCGATACCAAGGCAATTGTTACCCTCCAAAACCTGCGCTCCAATCATGCGCTGTCTGAATTTGGCAGTGTGATTTTCACCCATATCGAAAGAGTTGATATTCTTGACCTGAAAGACTTGCGTGGCAAGTCGATTATGGGAGTATCAAAACGGGCTTTTGGCGGCTGGTATATGGCATGGCTTGAAATGTTGGAACAGGGGATAAACCCGCATAATGAATTAAAGGTTGTTTTTGCTGATAGTGGTATCCAGTCAGATGTTGTCTATGCAGTGCTTGATAAAAGAGTGGATGCAGGTATTGTAAGAACCGATCAACTTGAACGAATGGAACAAGCGGGCAAGATAGACATGCGTTATTTTCGCGTATTAAATAATAAAAATGTAGATAAATTCCCGTTCCTTCTTAGTACTGATTTGTATCCTGAATGGCCAATTGCCGTTATGAAGCATGTGCCTGAAGATATTGCCCTTGAAGTTAAAAAAGTGTTACTTTCTATCAAGAGCAGTGATAAGGCCGCCATTAGCGGGAAATATTCGGGTTGGCTTGAGCCGCTGGATTATGGGAAAGTGAAAGATCTGATGGTGAAATTAAAACTGCAAAACAGGTAAGCTAGATAAGAAAAAACCAGCCGCATAAAATATCAGGAATTCTTGAAAATACCGGGATGAAACTTTCTATTCTTCATAAGGTTGTTTTTCTTTCTGTCATTCTGGTTGTTATCACAACCGGCGCTATTACCGTTGTGTATTATTTCAGCGGATCTTCATTACTGGTTAACCGAGAACTCGCAAGTATCACACGCAGTATTGAGAATGAAGGTGATGCTTTGCGATACCAGCTGTCTGAAATGAAACAGGATGTTGTTTTATTGGCATCCCTGCATGCAACACGTGAATCAATTTTGGGTAAAGGTAATGAGAACAAAACCAATGCAAAATGGACAACAGAATTGTTTCATGAGTTGTTGCACGAAAATAAAAATTATTTTCAGGTGAGATTACTGGACAACCATGGTAATGAGATTGTTCGTGTAGAAAGAAATCATCAAAATGAAATTATCGCAGCATCTGAAAACAAACTGCAAAACAAATCAAGTCATAACTACTTTAAAAAAGCAATAAATCTTAAACGGGAGCAGGTTTATTTATCAGAAATAAATCTTAACCGGGAATTTGGAAAGGTGGCTACACCTCATCTGCCAACAATACGAGCCTCGACACCCGTACTCTCTGAAAAATTCGACAAGCCCATCGGTGTTGTGGTTATCAATATGGATATTGGTCAGGAATTTGAGCGATTGAAACAAAAATACCTGAAAGGAACCAAAGAAATCATTATTGCCAATAATAAGGGTGGATACCTTTTACATACTGATGGAGCCAAAACCTATTCTTCTGATTTGGGTACGCAATATCGTATCCATGAAGATTTTCCGTATGTCGCGCAATTGTTTTTACCTAGCCATCAGGATAACTCAATTATTCTGCTGCCAGAACAAACATTATCCAGCAAGGCGGCTGTGTTTACCCGCACCTATTTCGAAGATATAAACACTGAACATTTTATCGTTATCGGTATTGTAGAAGATTACAATATAATCAAAAATGAACAGAATGCGGTATTTAAAAATAATATGTGGTGGCCAATAGTACTGGTCATGCTGGGAACATTACTTGCTTTTCTGTTCTCATTGCTTTTTACACGGCCGCTAAAGACCATAACCAATGCCATAGAAGAGTTTGGTGTCAGCTCTTCAACAAACTTGCTTCCAATACACAGAACAGATGAGTTTGGTGTTATGGCACGTGCTTTTATGCAGTTATTTAACCAGGTCAATGAAAGCCAGACGAGTCTTCATCAGTTAAACGAGAATCTGGAGTCAGTGATAGATCAGCGGACAGCAGAACTCAAATCCTCGGAAGAGAAACAGCGAACAATCCTTAATACAGTGGTTGATGGAATTATCACGATTGATTCAAAAGGCACTGTATTTACCATGAACCCGGCAGTATGTGAAATATTTGGTTATAAAGAAGAAGAGCTGATAGGGAAAAATGTAAAAATGCTTATGCCATCAGCCTATGCCGATCATCATGATCAATTTCTGACTAACTACATGGAGACTGGTAAAGCAAAAATTATAGGTATTGGACGTGAAGTGGAAGGGTTAAGAAAAAATGGCGAGACATTTCCGCTTGATTTGGCTGTAAGTGAAATGAATGTGGGTGGCCAGCGGATGTTTACCGGTATCGTGCGTGATATTACGGAGAGAAAGCGCATTGATAAAATGAAAAATGAATTTGTTTCAACAGTAAGTCATGAATTAAGAACACCGTTAACTTCCATAAGAGGGGCGCTGGGATTGATTACAGGTGGTGCCGCGGGAGAAATTCCTGAGAAGATGAAAGAAATGCTGAGTATTGCAGAAAACAATACCCAACGTCTTCTGGTTTTAATTAATGATATTCTGGATACGCAAAAAATCGAGTCTGGTAACATGTCATTTAAATTTGCTCCTATGGATGTAATGCCATTTGTTGAGCAATGCCTGAAGGACAACTCATCCTATGCTGATCAGCATTTTGTTAGATTCATTGTATTAAACAGGCTTGATGGGGCACATATCTATGCTGATCCTGATCGAATGATGCAGGTAATGGGTAACCTGTTATCCAATGCAGCCAAATTTTCCCCACGGGGTGAAAATATAGAGGTATCTGTTTCACATCATAATGGTTTAGTACGGATTTCTGTTACTGATCATGGTGTTGGTATTCCGGAAGATTTCAAGAACAAGGTATTTGATAAATTTTCCCAGTCAGATTCATCCGATACGCGGACCAAGGGAGGTACCGGACTGGGATTGTCTATCAGTAAGCTGATTATTGAAAAACACGGTGGCAACATTGGTTTTGTCAGTCATCAGGGCGTTGGTACTACCTTTTATATAGAGTTACCGGAATACAATCATAAAACTGAATCGGAACAAAACATAAACAATCCGGGCACGAATAAGGAGCATGAAGCCTGTATGTTGATTGTTGAAGATGATCATGATATTGCGGCATTGATGCAGCGAATGGTTGTGGAGGCAGGAATAACAGCTGATATTGCCTATGATACAGAACAGGCACGGGAATATATCAAAAAATTTCACGAGCAATACAGAGTGATCACACTGGATATCAGGCTCCCGGGAGAAGACGGTATATCGCTTATGAACTGGATACGAAATCAGCCGGAGTTTTGTGATTTGCCGGTTGTGGTGGTTTCAGTAGAGGCAGATGAAAATAGACGTAAACTTAATGGCAGTGCCATCGGTGTTGTTGACTGGATAAACAAGCCGATTGATGAAAAGCGGTTGTTGAATGCGATCAAGCAATCATTTCGCACTAATGGAAAGACAAGGATTCTGCATGTAGAGGATGAGCAGGATGTGTTAAAAGTTGTCGGCATGATGTTACAGGATGAAGCTGATATCACGCAGGCTGTTTCCCTGCGGGACTCAAGAGAATTACTGTCCAGCAAAACATTTGATCTGGTGCTACTGGATATTGGTCTACCGGATGGCTCAGGTCTTGATTTACTTGAGGATATCAATCAGCTGACTCCAGCACCTCAAGTCATTATTTTTTCTGCTCTGGATGTCAGCGCTGAATATGTTAAGCAGGTAGCAGCAGTTTTAAGTAAATCCAAGACCTCAAATAAGGCATTACTCGAAACTATCAAGCGATTTGTCGAGAAGTAACAGACCCCTCTGGTTATCTCGAACTGATTCCATTCGTGTTTTTCATGGTAATATAGCCCCGTGTTTAACCCCGGTATTGTCCCGGGTTGATGGATTTATGCCCGACTCGAGTCAATTACAGGATGTGGCAGATGCCTATAAAACGGCGATCAGGTTGCTGAGTCGTCGGGAACATTCGTGTTATGAGTTAAGCCGAAAGCTAAAAAGCAGAGGTATTCATCAGGAGATCATTGTTCAGACCATCAGCTCCCTGACACAGGAGGGGCTGATCAGTGATGCCCGATTTACTGAAAGTTATGTACGTGTCCGTATTGGCAAGGGATTTGGACCATTACGTATTCGGTCAGAATTGGGTGAATTGGGTATTCAGGATGAAATGATTGCACAGTATATGGAACATGATGAAGAATTCTGGCTTGAATCGGCAATGACGGCACGGATTAAACGATTTGGAGAAGACCAGCCGGAAGACACAAAGGCCTGGAGTAAACAGGCACGGTTTTTACAACAACGTGGTTTTAATACATCAATAGTAAGAAAAATTTTGGGAAACTGTTACACATGAAGAGTAGCGCCGAATTACGTACTGCCTTTCTGGACTATTTTAAAAGCCAGCGACATGAAATCGTGGCCAGCAGTCCGTTGGTTCCGGCGAATGATCCAACGCTGTTATTTACCAATGCCGGAATGGTGCAGTTCAAGGAAGTCTTTCTTGGTCAGGAAAAACGACCTTACATGCGTGCCACCAGTTCACAGCGTTGTGTACGTGCCGGTGGTAAACATAATGATCTGGAAAATGTTGGCTACACCGCACGCCATCATACCTTTTTTGAAATGCTGGGCAATTTCAGTTTTGGTGATTATTTCAAACGTGAAGCAATCAGCTATGCCTGGGATTTTCTGACGAATGTTTTACAGCTCCCGCCGGAAAAACTCTGGGTCACGGTTTTCCATGAAGACAAGGAAGCAGAAGATATCTGGCTCAAGGAAATGAAAATCAATCCTGAACGTTTTTCACGTTTGGGAGAAAAAGATAATTTCTGGTCCATGGGGGATACCGGCCCGTGCGGGCCCTGTTCCGAAATCTTTTATGATCACGGTGAAGAAGTGGCAGGTGGACCACCCGGCTCTCCGGATGAAGACGGCGATCGTTATGTCGAGATCTGGAATCTGGTTTTCATGCAGTTTAATCGTGATGCCAGTGGTGAAATGACATCATTGCCCAAGCCATCAGTTGATACAGGTATGGGGCTGGAACGTCTTGCTGCAGTCATGCAGGGTGTGCACAGTAATTATGATATCGATTTGTTCCAGAACCTGATTAATGCTGTTGCAACAGTGTGCAAAACCCAGGACTTGAAAAATAATTCATTAAAAGTGATTGCGGATCATATTCGTTCCTGTTCATTCCTTATTATTGATGGCGTATTACCTTCAAATGAGGGGCGTGGCTATGTATTGCGCCGTATTATTCGTCGTGCCATTCGTCATGGTCACAAGCTGGGGATGAAGGATTTGTTCTTTTATAAACTGGTTGCACCTCTTGCGAATGAAATGGGAGAGGCTTATCCGGAACTGGTTAACAGCAAGGCGCATGTTGAACGCATTCTCAAGACAGAGGAAGAGCGTTTTGATGAGACACTGGATACCGGGATGAAAATTCTGGAAGAGGATATTGCAACACTGAAAGGCAGGGAAATACCGGGGACGACCGTGTTCCGCTTATATGACACCTACGGTTTCCCTGTTGATCTGACAAATGATATTGCACGTGAACGTGGTCTGACGCTGGACATGGCCGGTTTTGAAAAGGAAATGGAAGCCCAGCGTGAACGTGCGCGCAGTGCCAGCCAGTTTGCAGTTGATTACTCGGACAAGATTAATATTGAAGGCACTACTGAATTTACCGGTTATGACAAACTAGAGGATAGCGGCAAGGTCATTGCCTTGTTCAAGGATGGCGAAATTGCTGAAAAATTATCAGAGGGCGAGAGCGGCATGGTGATTCTGGATCGCACTCCGTTTTATGCCGAATCCGGTGGTCAGGCCGGTGATCAAGGCATGCTGGACAAAGAGGGTGGCGAATTTACAGTTCATGATACACAAAAGCAGGGTGGCAAAATATTTGGTCATCTTGGCAGTGTGCACAAGGGTGCTATTTGTGTTGGCGATACTTTACAGGCAAAGGTGTTCGATAGTGAACGACGTGATACGGCTTACCACCATTCGGCTACACACTTGATGCATGCCGCATTACGAAAAGTGCTGGGCGATCATGTGGCACAGAAAGGATCGCTGGTTGATCATAAACGTCTGCGTTTTGACTTTTCCCACTATGAGCCAGTTACCCCGGAACAGTTATGCGAAATAGAAAGCATGGTGAATGAACATATCCGGCTCAACCATGAAGTTGAAACCAACGTGATGGATCTGGAAGCGGCTAAAAAGAGCGGCGCCATGGCCTTGTTTGGCGAGAAATACGATGACAAGGTGCGTGTCCTTAAAATGGGCGATTTCTCGGTCGAGTTATGCGGCGGAACACATGTAAAACATACCGGAGACATCGGTATATTTAAAATTATTTCGGAAACCGGTATTGCATCCGGAGTTCGGCGTATTGAAGCGGTCAGTGGCCGTTGTGCACTTGAATGGATAAACAGCGGTGAAGACAAGCTGAATCAGGTTGCCAATATGTTGAAAGGTGATCGAGTCACTGTGGAAGATAAGGTTCGGCAAATGCTGGATCGAAACCGATCACTTGAAAAGGAACTCGAACAATTGAAAGCCAAACTGGCAAGTTCACAGGGTGGTGATCTGGCATCAAGTGCAGAAGATATCGATGGACTAAAAGTGCTGGCAGCAAGGCTGGATGGCGTTGATCCAAAATCATTGCGTGATACAGTTGATCAATTGAAAAACAAACTGGGATCGGCGGCCATCATACTGGCGGCAGTAAATGATACAAAGGTGAGTCTGGTTGCCGGTGTCACCAAGGATCAGGTCAGTCGTATCAAGGCTTCGGATTTGGTCAACACAGTGGCTTTAAAAGTAGGGGGCAAGGGAGGTGGCAGACCCGATATGGCACAGGCAGGTGGCAATGATCCTTCCGGTCTGGATGAGGCATTAAGTGCAGTTTCCAACTGGGTACGCGAGCAAATTGCATAAATTTTCCATTCTGATGCTATTTCCGCTTTATATTTGGGCGTGTTTGTTGTTAAATCCCCGACCTTTGAAGTAGAACTCAAGACTTAAAACGCAGGACTATTATTGTATGGCACTTATTGTCCAGAAATATGGCGGGACATCGGTAGGCACGGTGGAACGCATCGAAGCTGTCGCTGACAAGGTGGCTGGTGCGCGTGCGCGTGGAGATGATGTGGTCGTGGTGGTTTCGGCTATGAGCGGTGAGACCAATCGGTTGCTGGAGTTGGCTAATGCAATTAATGATACACCCGTGCCACGTGAACTGGATGTGTTGTTGTCTACCGGCGAGCAAGTAACTATCGCATTGTTGAGTATGGCACTGGAAAAACGTCAATGTCCGGCACGTTCATATACTGGTGCACAAGTACATATCTTGACGGATAGCGCGCACAACAAGGCACGCATTATGGACATTGATGCTGAACGCGTACAGAACGACCTTAGGGCTGGTCGTGTTGTCGTTGTGGCTGGTTTTCAGGGAATTGATGAGAACGGTAATATCACCACGCTTGGACGAGGTGGTTCAGACACGACTGCGGTTGCGATGGCGGCAGCGTTGAAGGCGGATGAATGCCAGATTTACACTGATGTGGACGGTGTCTATACAACGGACCCACGTGTCGTTTCCAATGCACGTCGTCTGGACAGAATTACTTTCGAGGAAATGCTCGAAATGGCCAGTTTGGGTTCAAAAGTACTCCAGATTCGATCAGTTGAATTTGCAGGCAAGTACAACGTGCCCTTGCGCGTTCTTTCTTCTTTTGAGGAAGGTAAGGGGACATTGATTACGTTTGAGGATGAAAACATGGAACAACCATTGATTTCCGGTATCGCGTTTAATCGTGATGAGGCCAAACTGACTGTTCGTGGTGTACCGGATCAACCGGGCATTGCACACAAGATTTTAGGACCTATTGCAGAGGCGAATATTGAAGTGGACATGATCGTCCAGAACGTCGGTGCTGACGACACGACAGATTTCACATTCACTGTGCATCGAAATGACTGCAGCAAGGGTCTGGAAATACTCAAAAGTATTGGGAAAAACCTTGGAGCAGGCGAGGTTAATAGTGATAACAAGATTGTTAAAATCTCGCTGGTCGGAGTGGGTATGCGCTCTCATGCCGGTATTGCCAGCAATATGTTCAAGGCCTTGGCCAAGGAAGGGGTCAATATTCAGATGATTTCCACCTCTGAAATCAAGGTTTCTGTCGTTATTGATGAGAAATATCTGGAATTATCGGTACGGGCATTGCATGACGCATTTGGCCTGGAAGAGGCCACTTCGGTATAGCCAATAAGCCAGGATTATGTTTAGATAGACATCTGGAAAGAACAGGGCTTGGTGTAATCTGGACCTTCGGGCCAGACTGAGGGAATAGGCTTATAAGTAGTAAAACCCGCGTGGTTGGGGGTTTAGTTTATTTTGAAAATGCCGATACATTCCCTAATGGCAATAAAGGGCATTTGGAAACAGGTTGCTAAGGAGACAGTTGGATGCTGATTTTGACACGCCGGGTAGGCGAAACATTAGTAATAGGTGATGATGTCACTGTCACGGTTTTAGGAATAAAGGGTAATCAGGTTCGCATTGGCGTGAATGCCCCTAAAAACGTCTCAGTACACAGGGAAGAAATTTACGAACGGATTCAACGCGAGAAAGATGATGGTATTGAGAACGTTGGTTAATAAATCATATTGATTTTTACCTGTCTGATTTTTCAGCAAAGACAATTCACATAAACGTATGATATTCTCCCCTTAACCGAAAGGTTCAAGGGGAGAATTGCTTTTGGGGTATTCAAAAGCGCAAAAATGGTTATTTTCTGGTATATTCCCCATCCATAAAACGAACACGGAGAGATGGCCGAGAGGCTGAAGGCGCTCCCCTGCTAAGGGAGTATAGGGTTTATAGCTCTATCGAGGGTTCGAATCCCTCTCTCTCCGCCATAAATAGGAAAGCCCCTTTTTAAGGGGCTTTCCTATTTATGGGTATTGTGTAAATTGAGTCCTCGATATTAATACGATATCTAAAAATCGACTTTTTACCCAAAAACCGGCATAATTCGCCCTCCAAAAAATGCGCCTGTAGCTCAGCTGGATAGAGTACTCGGCTACGAACCGAGCGGTCGGGAGTTCGAATCTCTCCAGGCGCGCCATATAAAACACAAAACCCGCCTTGCGCGGGTTTTTGTTTTATTAGTTCCTGTAAATTTGGAACTCCCGACCGCGTGCGGTCAAATGGAGTTCGACCATTCAGCTGAATTTTATGCGATAAGGCCTTGAGGGCTGAGCATGGTAAAATTCAGTGAATGGAACAACACGTAGTGTTGGCCCGCAGGGCGAGGATTGGAAATCCAAGTAATCTCTCCAGGCGCGCCATATAAAACACAAAACCCGCCTTGCGCGGGTTTTTGTTTTATTAGTTCCTGTAAATTTGGAACTCCCAACCGCGTGCGGTCTATGGTATCAATTACTTAGCTGATTTAGCGAGCTGTAGCGTAAACGGTTATGATTTAGGCCGTAGCGTGTGGAGCTTGAATTTCTGATTTTTAGCAACAGGCTTTGATGGTGTCTCAAACTGCTTTTTGAAAAAACTTTCAAATTCATCCGGAGGCACTGGACGACTGTAATAGTAACCTTGTATTTCATCACAATGATAATCCCTGAGATAGTCGAGCTGTTCTTTGGTTTCAACTCCTTCGGCTATTACATTTAAATTCATGCTATGCCCCAGCATAATGATTGAAACAACAATTTGCTTGTTATCACGATCAGTACCGATATCCCGCACAAAAGATTGATCGATTTTCAACTTGTATATTGGAAAGCTTTTCATGTAATTTAATGAAGAATAACCTGTTCCAAAATCATCAATAGATAGTTTGACGCCCATCTGGTCAAACTCTTCCATTATTTTTATACTCAGATCAACGTCCTGCATCATCAGACTTTCAGTCAATTCAAGTTCCAGATGTTTTGCATCCAGTCCTGATGATGCCAGTATTTCTGATACCAAGGAGGTAAGTCCTTGCGTATGAAACTGGCGTGCAGACAGATTGACAGAGACAGGAACAGGGGGGTAGCCCTTTTCAATCCATTGCTGATTTTGTTTACATGCTGTCCGCAATACCCATTCACCAATGGGAACTATCAATCCGGTTTCTTCGGCAACAGGGATAAAAGTGGCGGGTGAAATCATCCCTCTTTCCGGGCATTCCCAGCGTATCAATGCCTCCATTCCAACCAGTCGCCCGGTAAATAATGATATTTGAGGCTGATAATGGAGTAAAAACTCGTTACGATTAAGTGCATGTCGCAGGCTGGTTTCAAGCGATATTTTTTCAAATGCGACGACGGTTAATTCTTCAGTATAGAACTGGTAATTATTTCGCCCTTTTTCCTTTGCACGGTACATGGCAGCATCTGCATTCTTGATAAGCGTTTCTACGTCCTTGCCATCTTTTGGGAAAAGACTAATGCCAATGCTGGCATTAACAAAAATTTCATGACCATTAACCTGAAATGGATTAGTCAGGCAGGCAAGTGTATTTTCTGCAATCTGGGCAGCTTCACTCACATGATTTATGCTGTCTGCAATAATAACGAACTCATCACCACCAAGACGTGCGATCATGTCCATATCGCGAATATTGGCAACCAGTCTTGATGCCACTACTTCAAGAAGTCGATCTCCCTGTGGATGCCCCATGGAGTCATTTATATTTTTAAACCTGTCCAGATCGAGGAAAAGTACGGCGATTTCCTGATTCTTGCGATTTGCACGTTTTATTATTTGTGCGAGATTGGAATTGAGCAATAGTCGATTGGCAAGGCCGGTCAGTGGATCATGGTGGGCAAGGTAGGTGAGCTCAGCTTCCGATCGTTTTATCGAGGTGATATCAGTAAAGACGCCTACATAATGCGTTATTTCGCCTCTGGCATTTTGTACCTTATTAATAGTGAGTAATTCAGGAAATATTTCCCCGGATTTTTTTCTGTTCCATATTTCTCCCTGCCATTCACCAAATTCCCGGATCTCCCTGTTCATTGAATCAAAAAACGATCCATCATGGCGACCTGACTTCAGAATGGATGCGGGTTTACCAATTACATCAGTTTTTGCAAAGCCGGTAATTTGAGTAAAAGCATTATTCACAGCGACTATTTCCTGTCTGGTGTTTGTGATAACTACACCTTCCGCCGTGCTTTCAAATACTACGGATGCCTGAAGCAATTTTTCCTGCGAGTCGCCAATTTTTTTGGCCATTTGGTTGAAACCAAGAACCAGTGACTGGATTTCCCGTAGTGGTGATTCAAGTCGGGCTGGTGAATAGTCCTGTTTGGCAACACGCTCAAAATCATTGGATATGGCTGTTATTGGTGTTGTGATACGTTTGACCAAAACAAGGCCAAGCCATAAAAAAAGAATTAATGCGAATGTGACGATTGTTCCAATCTTGAACAGTGCATTATAGATAGGCTTGTTGATGCTATTTTTTTCAACTTCTGAAATAATTCCCCAGCCCATCTTTTCGAAAGAGGTAAGTGTGCCAAATACCGGCTTCCCATAAAGTCCGGAATAAACTCTCTCCTGTTGCCATTCACTGTTATCAAGAAAAGCACGAACTATTTCAACCTTACCAAGACTATGAGATGAGTCAGGTCTGAATTTGGCAGGCAAGTTCAATAACATTCCCTGATTGTCCACCAGATAGGTTGTTATACCGGGTCTGGAAAAGTGTTCCTTGATATCATCCCAGAAAATACGGGCATCGATACTGGCAAGTAATACAGCCTGTGGATCATTGTGAGGCCCGATCGGGACAGAGAGAGTAAAAAACAGCCCTTCTGCATGGTTAATCGTATTACCACTGATGTAGGTTTTACCTTGAAGGGCATACAAAACCTCAGGTGCGTCTCGTGATTTTTCCGGATCCCAGTGGGTCAGGATTTCATGACGATTTATTGGTAGCCCAATGACCTTGTCATGATTTTCAAGCCCGGCAATAATGCTTCCGTCCGGTTTCAGTATCAGTAATGTATGTACTGATTTTTCACGACTAATGACTTTTCCAAGCAGCTCATCCAGCAAATGCTTGTCGTTATTATGCGCAAGTGTATAAGACATCGGATCGCTCTTGTTTTCCAGTAAAGTAACAAGACGCTTGATTTCATGGTTGAGGTGAATATTGATTTCTTCGTTGTAGTGCTGCTCCTGATTCATCGCATTTTGAAAGAGCTGGTTGTAATAATTGAATGAAGCCCACAGCAGGATAATGGAGAGTGGTACCAGCCCAATCATCAGGATCAGCAGATACCAGGCAGTTTTGAGAGAAAAACGTAACTTCATCTAAATACCGAAATTCCTTATTTACTTAGGCGGTATAGCGGCTAACAAAGGCATAAACCTTACTATAAGTAATCTTTATACGTATCTGATATAAATCATGAATAAGATTGATTTATCAGGATTTCTTTAAATCATGGTTAAGTGGCTGGTAAAGCTTATATAAGTGCGGGCTGGTACAGGACGTTGTTCAGCGCGTAGAGGTGTCAGGACTAAACCGGGTAGAGAGTACTTGATAAAGAATGTGTATAGATTTTGGATAGAGTCTGTTTCGATTAAAAAACACTCATCCAGGACTGATTTATATCAAATTGCGCTGAAAAAAAAGTAAATTGGCTAAAGAAACGCAAAACCAAACCAATAGAGAAGCATTACTTATTCATTAGCTACTTTTTCAAGGACAAGGACATGTTCGACGAATATAACGAATCAGCTGAAGAAGCTGCCACCATTGCAAGACTCGCCCTTCCATGGATTAGCCGGAATTCACTTCCTGCAATACCAGTCAATTACGCGGTTGCCTATGAATTACTTTCTGGCCGTAACAAACAATTAAAAAGCGAAACAGACAAGCTCCAGAAGGACAATAAAAAAATAACGCAGAGTCTGTTATATGCGCTTTTTAAAAAATATTTTTCAGGTGGCGTTAATCATGAACTTATCAAAAATATTCGGATCGAATTAATCCAGATTTTTTCAGAGGCAATTGAAGTCATTACAAGTTCAGGTGTCGGCATGGATGAATACCGTGAAAAACTCGAATATGCCAATACAAAATTAAATGATGAAATGGATTTAAATGTATTGCGTGATGTCGTAAGTGAAATGATCGCTGAAACCAGAAGAATGCAGGAGTCAAGCAAGCAGCTTCAACTGCATTTAAATGCAACTTGTGATGAACTCGATACCCTGCGATCGGATTTTCAGAAAGTCCAGAACGAGATATTTAATGATCCACTAACAGGTATTTTAAATAGACGAGGATTAAGCAAACTGCTGGAGCAAATGAAACTCAATGAGGCAGAACAGGATTCAGTCAGTGTGCTTATGATAGATATTGATAATTTCAAGCAATTCAATGACAGCTTCGGGCATATTATCGGGGATGAAGTGATCAAGTTTGTTACCAATACCATTACCGATAATCTGAAAGGCAGAGACATCACTGTCCGTTTTGGCGGTGAGGAGTTTCTGGTTATCTTGCCAGATACTGCCCTGAATATGGCAGAACGTGTCGCTCTGAAACTATGTCATGCTATGAAAGCGGCACCACTGACCCAGACATCAACCCGCCGCAAGCTTGGCCATATCACGATTTCAATTGGTGTTACCTCGAATCATCATAAGGAACAGATGGAGAACATAATTGAACGGGCTGACTCAGCCTTGTATGAAGCCAAGAAAAGTGGTCGCGACAGAGTCTTTTCATTTCCATTGGCTGGTGACATCTCTCACGAGGTTGCCTGAAATATTGCCGATTAAACAAGCATAATAGAATTACTCACCTCTTCATAAAACCCTGAAACCCCATAAACTCCCTGATTATTCGGGACGGCATTTACTTGTCTGTTTTTTCTCGGGAAAACAGTGAATTTTCATGTGCCTAATACCCATATATTAACTAGGCTAATCATAAGGCATTGATTTAACGTAGAAAAAAACATAGTGATTTCTGGTTAATGAATGTACAAAAAATAAAGTTTCAACAGGTTACAGCCGATAGGGCATTCATAGAGGTTATATAAAAAACATTTATTTTTAACGGAAAAGACAGGAAATCAGGAATGAAAAAGGGGACAAAAAAGCAGGCTGGAAGCAAGCGTGGTGCGGGGACTAACACATCGACCAATAAGCAAGATACCAGCTCAAATGAAACCAGCGAGGTTTCAGTATTCACGTTGAATTGTGGTGAAGACTTTGGTTTGCGTGATGCACAGGATTTTTATCAACAGCTTGCTGGTGCACTGAATGAAGGACGGTCTGTTGAGGTGGATGCCTCGAGAGTAACACAGACAGACACAGCAGGTTTACAGATGCTTTATGCATTTTCAAAAAAAGCGAGTGAAATCGGACTCGGTTTTGAATGGAAGAATGTGTCAAAAGATTTCAGGGAAACAGCAGATTTGCTAGGTATGTCTGATTGTTTGAATTTGTCACCACAATAAATAATAAGAAAAGAAACAGGAGAGAAATAACATGTCCAGTATATTAGCCGTTGATGACTCAGCTTCGATGCGCCAGATGATTGCTCATACTCTGAAAGGAGCGGGGCATGATGTAACAGAAGCCGGTGATGGTGAAGAAGCGCTCGGGAAAGCCAAGTCAGGAAAATTTGATCTGGTTGTCACCGATATCAATATGCCGAAGATGGATGGCATTACCTTGATTAAGGAACTGCGTGCATTGGCCAATTACAAGGGCACTCCAATCCTCACGTTAACAACAGAAGCATCTGCTGACAAAAAACAGGAAGGCAAGGCTGCGGGTGCGACTGGCTGGATCGTCAAGCCATTTGATCCAGACACATTATTGAACACAATTAGCAAAGTTCTTAAATAAGGGGGAACGATGGCTATAGATGTTTCACAATTCCTGCAAACCTTCTATGAAGAAAGTTTTGAAGGCCTCGATATTATGGAGTCAGGCCTGTTAAATCTTGACGGTGGCAGTGAAAACAGTGAATCCATAAATGATATTTTTCGTGCTGCACACTCAATCAAGGGTGGCAGCGGCACGTTTGGTCTTAATGCTGTTGCATCTTTTACACATGTTCTTGAAAGCCTGCTGGATGAAATGCGTGATGGTCGCCGACAAATAACCAAAGAAGGTGTAAATCTTTTACTCGAATCTGTTGATTGTCTGCGTGAAATGCTGAAAGCAAGTCAGGGTGGTGATGAGCTGGATGCACAGAGGATTGCGGATGTACATGGTCGTCTGGAAGCGATGTGGGGCAAGAAGGAAGCAGCATCACCTGTTGCGACAGCATCGGGTGCAGACAACGAATCTGCTGCCAGCGAAGCAAACAGTGGATGGGATATCAAGTTCAGTCCATTTGCCTATATCTTGAAAACAGGTAATGAACCGGCACGCATGTTCAGGGAACTGGGTGAACTGGGTGAATTGACTGTGACGGTTAATACCGACAAGGTGCCCGATTTTTCTGAAATGGATCCGGATGAATGTTTTCTTTCATGGGATTTAAAACTGGAAGGTAATGTAAAACGTTCTGCAATTGATGATGTGTTTTCATGGATTGAGGAAGATTGTGATCTGAAAATAACACCGATTGCCTCTAAACCGGATACAGCAAGTCAGCCTGCTGCTGCATCAGGCCCAACTGCCGCACCGACATCAGCGTCAGCTCGAAGCGGTGGCGCCACTGCCGAAGCAGCCTCGATACGTGTTGGTATCGATAAGGTAGATTCAGTGATTAACCTTGTCGGAGAACTGGTAATTACCCAGTCAATGCTCAGCACGACCGGTGAGGCCTATCCTGCATTACAGGCAGGTTTGGCACAATTGGAAAGAAACACCAGAGAATTACAGGAACAGGTCATGCGGATGCGCATGTTACCGGTGAGTTTTGTATTCAACCGTTTCCCGCGTCTGGTACACGATATCAGTCAGAAACTGGGCAAACAAATCGAATTGAAAATGAGTGGTGAGCAGACTGAACTCGATAAAACAGTTATCGAAAAAGTGACTGATCCACTCGTTCACTTAATACGTAACAGTCTGGATCACGGTATTGAAATGCCGGAAGACAGACGTGCTGCAGGCAAACCAGCGACCGGTACAGTCTGGCTTGATGCCTATCATAAGGGCGGCAATATCATTATTGAAGTCAAGGATGATGGCAAGGGCATAGACAAATCAGTAGTACTGGCGAAAGCGATAGAACGTGGATTGGTTGATGCCAGCGTGCATCTTGAAGATGAACAAATCCTTGACCTTATTTTCCAGCCAGGATTTTCAACAGCCAAAGAAGTCAGTGATTTGTCAGGCCGCGGTGTTGGCATGGACGTGGTACGACGCAATATCCAGAGTCTGGGTGGCGGTGTCGAGATCAGATCAAAGGAAGGCGAAGGCAGTACGATTACAGTACGCCTGCCGCTGACACTGGCAATTCTGGATGGCCAGACTGTCGAGGTGGGTACAGAAAACTATATTGTACCGCTTGTATCGATTGTCGAATCTACCCAGATCAAGCCCGAAATGCTGAATTATGTTGCTGGCAAAGGTGAAACCTTCATGCTGCGGGATGAATATATCCCGGTTATCCGACTATACGAAATTTTTGATTCAAAACCGAGACATACCGATATAACTAAAGGTTTGCTGGTTGTTGTCGAAAGTGATGGTAAGAAGATAGGTCTTTTTGTCGATGATTTGCTTGGGCAACAGCAAGTCGTCATTAAGTCGCTGGAGACAAACTACAAAAAAGTAGATGGAATTTCAGGGGCAACAATTTTAGGTGATGGTTCAGTTGCATTGATTCTGGATATCCCCGGCTTAATAAGATTGTCACAACAAAATTGTAATACAGACAGGCTCAAAATGAGCGCGTAAGGAGTGAACCATGGCTACAGCAGCAAGTACAGAAGCAATGCAACTGGATCAGAGAGGCGTAGGACTGGATGGCGATAATGCCCAGTTTCTTTCCTTTATTCTGGCCGGCGAACATTATGGCATTGATATCCTGAGGGTACAGGAAATAAAAGGCTGGACACCGGTCACTCGTGTACCTCAAACACCGCAACACATGAAAGGCGTGCTTAATTTACGTGGCACAGTGGTTCCTATTGTTGACATGCGCATGCGGTTTTCACTGGAAGAAATTGAATACACGCCATTGACGGTGGTTATTGTCATGTCAGTTAAGAGCGACACAGGCGAACGTCTGGTCGGTATTGTGGTTGATGCGGTATCTGACGTGCTTAATGTGCCAGCAGAAAATATAAAGCCAACACCTGATTTTGGTGACAAAGTAAGCACAGAATTTATCAATGGCCTGGCATCAGTGGATGACAAGATGGTGATGCTGTTAGATGTTGATCAGCTATTTAATACTAATGAACTGCCAGCAGAAGAAATACTGGAACAGGTTAAATAGTGACAGTCTTAATTTTATCGGTTTAATGTAACAACTGGAAAGTCAGGAGAAGTAAAATGGGAATCAAAAGCATGTTTAGCGCAAACGTAACAACCAAGCTGGTGTCAATGCTGCTTACATTTGCATTTATACCGGTAGTGGTCGTAAGTATCGCCGTTTATGTTTCATTTCAGGACATAAAGGAAAACGCAGCTGTCAACTTCGAGAATGCGGCAATCACTATTGCAGACAAGATTGATCGTAACCTGTTTGAACGTTATGGCGATGTGCAGGCATTTGGTCTGAACCGTGTTATCCATAACCGTGAACACTGGTATAAGAAGGGTGAGGAAACACCACTGGTTGAAACCATGAACCAGTATGTTTCAACCTACGGTATTTATACGATGAC
>JAOUJV010000026.1 GCA_029882995.1 Gammaproteobacteria bacterium
ACATCCAGTTGCCCCCAGGCTTCTGCTGCCTGCTTGACCATGCTTTTTATTTTTTTGCTCTGGTGCAGGTCGGCTTGAATCAATACAACCGAGTTTTCGCGTTTGGCATTGAGTTCTTCCTGCAAGGCATGGGCGGCTTTCTTGGAATGCCGATAGTGCACAATCACACGCATGCCCAGTGAATGCAGATGGCGGGTAATGGTGGCACCAACACGATGGGCCGCACCCGTAATAAGGACGACCTTGTTGGTGAGATTGTTGTCTGAATCTGTCACGTGATTTCCGGTTGTTATTTTGTCTCGGTGTGCGTAATGTACCGCAAAACAAGCGTAGATACTAAAAATTGAACCTGCAATGTCTGTTGAATCCCGAGATTTACCGAAGCCTGCCAAAGACGCCCTGATACATAGTCAGCATCTGGCTGATCAGATCAAGGCAGAAATACAGGCACATAATGGCCTGATCCCGTTTGCCCGTTTTATGGATTTATGCCTGTATGCCCCCGGTCTGGGCTATTACAGTGCCGGTCTGCACAAGTTCGGTGAGCAGGGTGATTTTGTGACTGCACCGGAAATTTCCCCCTTGTTTTCATCATGTCTGGCACACCAGTGTGCCGAGGTTGGTGGCGATATTCTGGAATTTGGTGCCGGTCGTGGTGTCATGGCGGCAGATATATTGTTGGCGCTGGAAGAGCAGGATTGTTTACCGGAACACTATTTTATTCTGGAAATCAGTCCTGACCTCAAACAGCGTCAGCAATCAATGATTATGAAAAAGGCACCGGCCTTGTTTGATCGCGTGGTCTGGCTGGAACAATTACCTGATGTTTTTAACGGTACTGTGCTGGCCAATGAAGTGCTGGATGCCATGCCGGTGCATGTATTTAATATTACAAACAACAAAGTGGCTGAATTACATATTGGTCTGAAAGGAGACGAGTTTGTCTGGCAAACGGGCGATGTCAGTAGTGATGCACTACAAGATCAAATAGAGAAAATAAAAACAGAAAATACATTACCTGATCATTACCAATCGGAACTCAATCTTGCATTGTCAGGATGGATTAACAGTATCGCCGATATGCTGCAACAGGGTGTGGTGGTGTTGATTGATTATGGCTACCCGCGTCATGAATATTATCACCTGCAACGCAGTAGTGGCACATTGATGTGTCATTACCAACACCGCGCACATGACAATCTATTGTTATGGCCGGGATTGCAGGATATTACCGCGCATGTTGATTTTACAGCTGTGGCCGAGGCTGCTGTTGACGCAGGGTTGTCAGTAGATGGTTTCGTCACACAGGCGCATTTTTTAATGAACAGTGGTATTGAACAGTTAATGGCAAAATCCGGTATTGATCCCATTGAGTTAAATCAGCAAATCAAGCGTCTTATTTTGCCTGATGCAATGGGTGAAATGTTCAAGGTGATGTGTTTGTCGAAAGAGTGTGATATTGCCTTGAGCGGTTTTGCACAATTTGATATGCGCGGCCGATTATAAATAGAATATGCTAGCATTGAGTCATGAGTGACCTGATTGAAAAAACCCGTGCCATGCTGGCAATTCATCATCGAGATGGTGAATGGTTTGCCAATTTAATGAAAGAGACTTATGCCGGTCGTTTTAATGACGATTTCTGGGCGGCATGGGATATATTTATCGCGCCGGTTTTTACTGATAATCCGGTTGTCGTTGATCTGGGTTCCGGCCCCGGCCTGTTTTTGAAAGACATTGCCGCGCGTATACCGGGTGTGCATGCCATTGGTATAGAGTGTGCACCGTGGATGCTGGATGCAGTTGAATCTCTGCCGGCAGGATGTGAAATCATTAATGATGATTTGCATGATCCACATTTGCCATTGGCCGATCATTCGGTTGATGCAGTGCTGGCCTCGGTAGTAATTCATGAAATGAACCAGCCGGTGCGGGCCTTGCAGGAAGTGTATCGCCTGCTTAAAAAGGGTGGACGTTTTTATGTCATGGACTGGGTGCGTGCACCGCTGGATACCTATATTGAAAATGAATCCGATGAATCAAAGATTTTTAATCAAATGACCGATGTAAAGGAACTGGAAGAGACGTTTGTGCATTTTATGGAGCACAATCGTTATTCAATTGATGATCTGGTCTGGTTACTGGAAAAGACCGGTTTTAAAGTGATTGATAAAACTGAAATTCGTGATGGCCGTTTTGCGCGTGTGATTGCAGAAAAATAAATTATGGAATTACTCGAAATCATTATTCTTGGATTAATACAGGGCTTGACCGAATTCCTGCCGATTTCCTCGTCCGCACATTTAATCCTTGTACCTGTCGTAACCGGCTGGCCCGATCAGGGACTGGCATTTGATGTGGCTGTGCATATTGGTACTTTAATGGCGGTTGTTTTTTATTTTCGTAAAGATATAAGACAAATTTCCAAAGAGTGGGCCTGTTCACTTGTCACTCGTAAATCAACACCCATGAGTCGTCTGGGTTGGGGTGTGTTGTTTGGCACCATCCCGGTCGGGCTGGCTGGCCTGTTTGTAAATAATTTTGTTGGTGATGAATTACGTTCACCACATGTAATTGCGATTGCGAGCATCGCGTTTGGTTTGTTGTTGTGGGTGACAGATAAACTGGCTGTCCATAAATATGAGACACATCAAATGGGCTGGAAGGATGTGTTGTTTATTGGTTGTGCGCAGGCATTGGCATTGATTCCGGGTACCTCCCGTTCCGGTATTACCATTACCGCCGGATTGTTTATGGGTCTGACACGTCAGGCGGCAGCACGGTTTTCTTTTTTGTTGTCTATCCCGGTCATTGTGCTGGCCGGTGGATTGAAAATGAAGGAACTGATTGAAGTCGGTAATGGTGTGCAGTGGGATGCCATTATTCTCGGCACATTGATTTCCGGTGTCAGTGCCTGGTTGTGTATTCACTATTTCCTGAAGTTGCTGGATAAAATCGGCATGGGGCCGTTTGTCCTGTATCGCATCGTGCTGGGTGTAGTGTTACTGATCGTGTTCGGTGCGGATTAATCATTATGGCATGTTGTGATGACAAGGTTTGTGCAACGAGTGAGTTGAAAGGCCGTCAGCGCTCTGTGCTGGTCAAGGTGCTGTTGATCAACGCAGTCATGTTTGTTGTTGAGATCACGGCTGGTTTGCTGGCAAACTCCACTGCATTGTTGGCAGATTCTCTCGATATGCTGGGAGATGCACTGGTCTACGGTTTTAGTCTTTATGTGCTGGCACGTGATACAAAGTGGCAGGCAGTTTCTGCACTGATAAAAGGTTTGATCATGCTGGCCTTTGGTTTATTTGTTTTCAGCGAGGCGCTTTATAAAATTATTTATCCGGTGGTGCCGATAGCGCAAACAATGGGCATTATCGGATTTATGGCTCTGGCGGCGAATGCCTTCTGTCTGGTATTACTTAACAGTCATCGTAGTGATGATATCAATATGTATTCCGTCTGGTTGTGTTCACGCAATGACATTATTGCCAATGTGTCAGTTTTGATTGCAGGCGCACTGGTCTGGTGGTTTGGTTCGGGTTGGCCGGACATTATTGTTGGTTTGGGTATTGCCGGACTATTTTTACGTTCTGCATTTCATGTTCTGACAGCGGCGGTAAAACAGATCAGGACACCGCCTGTTTGATAGCATCGATCCTTTGTTTGCGTAACTCTTCTTTAATGGCTTCACCCTTTAATCCACGTTCAACAAGGGCTTTTGCATCAATAAGGTTGGCTGCTTCCAGCGCCTTGCGTAAACGATCTACCTGCGGGTAATCAAGTTGTTCATAACCAGGGCGACCATGAAAGTCGGCCTTGCAGGCAGTCAGAAATTGTTCAAAACGTTCCGGGCGACGAAATGCATCCATGGCCTCGATGACTTCCAGCAGGGTGGAAGGTTTAAGCTCTTCCGCATTATGGCAATGGGTATGATAGCGTGCAGTCAGTATGGCCAGTTCACGGTATTCATTCGGGATACGAAAACGATCA
Source organism: Gammaproteobacteria bacterium (assembly GCA_029882995.1). Classification (GTDB taxonomy): domain Bacteria; phylum Pseudomonadota; class Gammaproteobacteria; order DAOVJZ01; family DAOVJZ01; genus DAOVJZ01. The sequence goes on from JAOUJV010000026.1 coordinate 3,997, forward strand.
CAAAGTACCTGAACCAGTTCGACACTGCGCCCCTCGTGACCATGATGTTTTGGCAGCAGATCTTTTGGTGTTGTGCCTTTCCCCAGATCATGAGTCAGTGCGGCAAAACGCACAACAGGATCATCAGAGAGTCTGGCAGCTTGCTGTAACACCATCATGACATGAACGCCGGTATCGATTTCAGGATGATATTTTTCCGGTTGTGGTACACCGAATAACTGATCAATTTCGGGAAACAGTTTTGCCAGTGCATGACAACCGCGCAAGACCTCAAAAAAACGTTCCGGATGGTCTTCATTCAGCACCTTTTCCAGTTCTGCCCAGACACGTTCTGCCACCAATGCATCGACTTCACCGGCCTCAACCATTTTGCGCATTAATGCATTGGTTCCATGACTGACCTTGAAACCCCATTTGGCAAAGCGGGCGGCAAAGCGGGCAATGCGCAGAATACGAACAGGGTCTTCATCAAAGGCGGATGAAACATGTTTCAATAGACCGTTATCAAGATCTTCCTTGCCATTGAATGGATCAATCAGGTTGCCATCTTTATCTTCAGCAATGGCATTAATGGTCAGATCACGCCGTTTCAAATCTTCTTCCAGCGTCACCTCGGGTGAGGCATGGACTTCAAAACCGGTATAACCTGGGCCGGTTTTGCGCTCAGTACGTGCGAGTGCATACTCCTCTTTGGTATCAGGATGCAGAAAAACCGGGAAATCCTTTCCTACTTGTTGAAATCCCTGTGCCAGCATTTCTTCCGGTGTGGCACCAACAACCACCCAGTCGCGTTCCTTGGGAGTAATTCCCAATAATTTGTCTCTTACAGCACCACCTACCAAATAAATCTCCATGAGGGTATCCTAAAAGAAGAATATCCATTGCGCCAAGGTTTTATGAAAATTATTTTTGTTTTTCTTTTAACGTTGTTCCTGTCAGCCTGTTCCCATCTGGGTTATTACTGGCAGGCTGTTGGCGGCCAGATGGAAATTTTTTCAAAACAGCAATCACTTGAAGATATATTGGTGAACCCGGAAACAAGTCCGGAACTTAGAAAGAAACTTGAACACATACAGCATGTGCGGTCTTTTGCCAGTCAAAAACTGCATCTTCCGGAAAATGACAGTTATAAAAGTTATGTCGATGTCAAACGCCCCTATCTTGTCTGGAATGTATTTGCGGCACCCGAGTTATCACTGGAGCCGTTTCAATCCTGTTTTCTTGTTACCGGCTGTCTGGCCTACCGTGGTTATTTCAACAAGGAAGATGCCGAACAGTTTGCCGATGAGCTAAAAGAGCAAGGATATGATGTGTTTGTCGCCGGAATCAGCGCCTATTCAACACTTGGCTGGTTTGATGATCCGGTACCCAATACCATTCTGCATTACAGTGATATTCATATTGCCGGACTAATATTTCATGAGCTTGCTCACCAGAAATTTTATGTAAAGGACGATACGGCATTTAATGAATCGTTTGCGATGGCAGTTGAGTTGGCTGGAGTCAAACAGTGGCTCCAGCAGACAGGTGATGCTTCTGTCTATGACGGTTACAGGAATGACAAACAACGTCGTGAGCAGTTTATTGATTTATTAATGGAAACAAGGAAGGAGTTAAAACAGCTTTATCAATCTGATGTAAAAAATAAAAAAGAAAATAAAAGTTTGATTCTGAAAAATCTGAAAGCACGTTTTAAAAGTCTTAAACAATCATGGGGCGGGGATAAAACTTACGACAACTGGATGAAACAGGAATTGAATAATGCCCATTTTATTTCCATTGGTCTCTATCATCAGTATGTGCCGGCATTTGAAAGACTACGGGGAAATAATAATAACTGGTCGGATTTTTTTAAACAGGTTGCAGAGATAGGTGCAATGCCGGTCAAGGAGAGGAAAAGACAGCTTGAGAATTTAATGAACGGACTCAGTTCTCCTTGATGGTGCTGATTTCATAGCCCGGATTTTTTGACATTTCATCAAGCAGGACGTCAGGATTTTCTGATTCATTCACCATCATATAGACAAAATCCTTGTAGTTGTTTGCATACACACCGATAAATTGCAGACCAATCTGATGGTCTTCCATATGTATGGCTTTACACTTGAACTTGATCTCAACGCGTTCAGGTTGTTCCTGTAAAATAAGTGCGACCTCACAGGTGTCATCCGAACCAATGTTTACATCTTGTGGCACATCAAGTAGTGCGCCGCCAAAACTGATGTTATTGGAGATGCATTTATGCAGGCTGCCGTTACTCGTACGTAATTCAGTTGTCACATGAATTGGCAGGCGGGTATATTTTCTCAGATTATCAGACATACATGCATGTTTTATTGACCAACTACCCGTTATATCGGTCATTAGCATAATAATATTAGGTGAATAAGGGGTAATACTACGGCTGTTTTCTTCTCGCGGTCTGCCTGTAGTAGGGGTAACGGCCTCGTAATCTGTGTTCAGCCAGATAACCCGGCACGATGGTTTCAAGAGGTGTTGATTTGAGATTAAACAGACGTGGAATATCTTCCTGACAGACGCTTGGTGTCAGCATCGAAAGATAGTTGTCGTAGGTAAACAATTTGCCTGGCATCATTCCCAGTACGCGAGCCTGTAATCTGGACAAACCTTTACCCAAACCAATAATTCTTCGATCCACCTGAATCAGGTCGGCAGTGTATTCCACCAGTTGCCTGAGAGAATAAACACGAGGACCACATAGATCATAACGCTTTCCAAATGTTTCCTTGTGGTTAAGTGCCGTTGCAAATATTTGTGCGATATCACCGACATAAATTGGTGCGAATTGTGCCTGAGGGCAGGCCAGAGGAAAAACAAAAGGAATCTGTTTCAGCAGGGAAGCAAACTGGTTAAAAAAATGATCACCGGGGCCAAAAATGACAGAAGGCCGGAAGCTGGTAATATTCAATCCTTCACGTGCCGCCTGATGAATAATATTTTCACCGTTTCCCTTGGTGCGCAGGTAATAACTATGGCCTCGAGCGACATCTGCATTGAGTGCGCTCATATGCAGGACACGCGAAATATTATTTTGCTGACAGACTTTTGCAATGGTGGCAGGCAGTTTTATATGTACATCATTGAAAGTTTCACCTGCAACTCTGGACTGGTTAAGGATGCTCACCAGATTAATGATGGCATGACAGTCAGTGGTGTATTCCTTTAACTGGGCAGGATTATGAACATTGACTTCCTGCATTTCAACATCAGGCATGACGAGCAGGTCCCGATGCTGTTCACGTCGTCTTGTCAGAATACGAATACGATAACCATCGCACATTAACCGATTGGTGATGTGGTGTCCTACAAATCCGCTACCGCCCAGGATACATATTGTCCGGTCTTTCATCCGTTTGACCTTCCCAGATTATGGTTTAAACAAGGAGTTTAAATAAAAGTATTTATGAAATTGTGACCACTGACAGACATGCGGTCAAGTGCGCACAAAATCAGGTCATAAAATATAAGGGATTACAGGGTTATTGCAAAGCGATGGTTTTAATGTCTGACATGCGTTTTTGCAGTGGAGTGACCTTGTTTTCAAGTTTGTGTTCGAAAATTGCGGTACCTGTCATCACTTTACGGATATAGCGGCGTGTTTCAGTGAATGGAACAGTTTCTACCCACAGGTCAGCAGGCATTTTTTGTGCATTTTTTGTCTTGAGCCATTTTTTGACATGGTTGGGCCCTGCATTATAAGTTGCTGTGGCAAGCACATGATCACCATCATATTTATCCAGTAGTCGACTCAGGTGTGAACTGCCGAGCAAGATGTTTTTATCTACATTGAGCAAATCACGTACACGGCGTAACGGTGATTTAATCAGGCGTGCTTCCATTCGGCCAGTGCGTGGCATAAGCTGCATTAACCCCAGAGCACCTGCATGTGAGCGCGCATCTTGCATAAAGGCGCTTTCCTGACGCAGGATACCGAGAATCCATGCCGGCTCAATTTTCTGACGCTTGGCATTTTTCATTACCTGTTTGCGATAGACAATCGGATAACGTACATCCAGATCGGTACGATGATCCGTTTTGGATAATGTGATAATGGCACGATCATGCCAGCCCCATTTGTGTGCCAGAATGGCAGCCAGTTGTAATTCACGCTTGTTCATTTTTTTTGTCGTGTGATACCACTCACGACGTGCATCAAGTGTCATACTAATGGCATACAGTTCTCGTGCACGGGCGATACCGGGGTGCTGCATAACGGCATCGAGTTCCTCGAGCGTATATTTAATGCCTTCACCTTGCATATTGTATTCACGTGTCAGGCGGTCGGATGAAAGAAAACCGTGATAATCAGGATCTTCAGCTAGTTCACTGTAGATCTCGACGGCATCATGTATCTGGTTATTTTGTTCCAGCGCACGTGCTTTCCAGTAACGCCATTTATCATTCTGCTGTTCATCTTTTGGCAATTGTTCTATCCAGTGCAATACCGCTTGCCAGTCCATTGCCAGTAATGCAGTACGGATACGCCAGTGCTGTACCTTTTCATCAGCTGAGGAGATATTGGTTCCTGACAGCCATTCAAGCGCAGATGGGTGACGCTGAAATGCGGCAGAAGTGGCGATATAACTTTCAGTGTCAGCAATACCTTCTTTTGAAAACAGGTATCTTGTCTTGAGTAATTCCCATTTTTCGATTGCCGCTTCGGCATCACGCCTTGCCAGACGATGTATACCATGGCGTACAATTTTTCTGACTAACGGTGTATCTTCATCGTAATTGGGATGTCCCAGCATTTTTGCCGGACGGCGATGCATCTGACGCCAGCGTTCTACCCATTTTTGATCAGATGACTGAAGATGAGTTTTGAGATAATGTGCCAGACTCAGTTTACGGTTTTTCATGGCTAGCTCAATGCGTTGCCAGACCAGATCATTGGTCATGAGTCCGGCCTTGTTCCACGCATCAAAGAGCGGATCACATGCCTTTGGCAGAGATTTTCCATAAAGCCAGATAGCCGCTATTTCATCAGACAGGGTATCAATTTTTTCAGACTTTAATCTTGCACGCAGTTGGTAGCATTGCAGTGTCTTGCTTTCGGTATTTGAACGAAACTCCTGTTTAAAGGTGTCCCATTTACCGCGACGAGCCAATGTGTTCAACCATTTGTCATATAGTCGGGTACTAATAGGGGAATCTGCATTGTCCTTGAGAAATGTTTTTATAGAGTCTTCCGACACCTTGCCCAGATAGCGTCTTAAATAGTAATAACGCAAATAGCCCTGAAGCGGGTAGTCTTCCAGACCTTTCTCAAGACGTTCAAATTTTTTTATCTGGCCATGCTTGAGCGCATTTTTGGCTTCAGTGAATTCCTTGCGCTGTTGAGACAGTGATTTGTCCGGGTTTTGCAATGCGTTTGCAAACGGTGATAATAATAGAAAAATAACAGCCACAAACCATATGTGGCGCGATCGGCCCTTCATGCTGTATATAATAGTTGGTATTTGGTGTTTCATAAAATCACCGTGGCCGTCTGTACATCCGTTCATTATGGGAGGAGCCCATGAGTCTCAAGTCCGTCAATCCTTATAGCGGCAAAACTACCAAAGAATTTAGCGCCTGGAGCAGTGTAGAAGTCGAAAAGGCATTGGCAAAATCTGCGGAAATGCAGTCATTTTGGGGAAAAACGCCTTTGGATGAGCGTTGCCGGCTTGTTCGTGAGGCCGGACGGGTAATGGAGGCACGCAAGGAAGCGTTGGCACAAATTATCACGCTGGAGATGGGAAAACTGATTGGTGAGGCACGTGCCGAGATCGAAAAATGCATCTGGGGTTGTGAATTTTATGCTGATCATGGTCCTGACTTTCTGCAGGATGACTTAATCAAAACGGATGCAGGAAAAAGTTTTGTTACATATCAACCGTTAGGTACTGTGTTGGCTGTTATGCCATGGAATTTTCCGTTCTGGCAGGTATTTCGTTTTGCGGCACCCGCATTGGTTGCCGGTAACACCGCAGTATTAAAACATGCTTCCAATGTACCGCAGTGTGCGAAAGCCATAGAACAAATATTTATTGAAGCCGGTTTTCCGAAAGGTATTTTTCAGACCTTGATGATACCGGCTTCACTGGTGTCGCTGGTGATCCAAGATCCGGCTATCAAGGCAGTCACATTGACCGGCAGTGAACAGGCTGGTCGGAAAGTAGCATCACTGGCGGCGGCCAACCTGAAAAAATCCGTGCTTGAGCTGGGTGGTTCTGATGCCTTTGTTGTACTGGAAGATGCTGATATGGAAAACACGGTAAAAACAGCCGTAACAGCACGTTTTTTGAATGCTGGCCAAAGCTGTATCGCGGCCAAGCGATTTATCGTGGTAGACAGTGTAGCTACTGAGTTTATTGATCGATTCAAGACCGAAGTTGAAAAGCTGACAACCGGTGATCCGGCTGATGAAGCCACTACGCTGGCACCAATGGCGCGGCATGATTTGCGTGATGAGCTACATCAACAGGTGCAGGCCAGTATTCAAAAGGGGGCAAAGGTGATTACCGGTTGTTTACCGGAAGATCATCCGGGGGCATTTTATCAGGCGTCAATTTTGTCTGAAGTAAAACCCGGTATGCGTGCATGGGATGAAGAGTTGTTTGGTCCGGTTGCATCGGTTATCCGAGCCAGAGATGAACAGCATGCACTGGCGATAGCCAATGGTTCACGTTTTGGTTTGGGTGGCAGTGTCTGGACCCGTGATCAGGAACGGGGCGAACGGTTTGCCAGAGCACTGGAGTCAGGTGCGGCTTTTGTTAACAGCATGGTTAAAAGCGATCCCCGCTTGCCATTTGGCGGGATCAAGGCATCAGGTTATGGGCGTGAATTGTCTCATTACGGGATGCATGAATTTGTGAATATCAAGACAATCTGGCGGGATTAAGCCGAATTTTGATATACAAACAGGCATATCTGGCTATTTTATTGAATTTAAAACGGTTTCCCTATTAAAGAAACGGTTTTTTGTACCGAAAACAGGCATGTACACACAACATTAACCAATTAACAGATGTCCATATTCAAGATATCCAGCAGTGAAATCCAGATCGGCAAGCCATTGTCATGGACGGTTTATGATGCCAACGGGAAAGTGCTGCTCAAGATGGGCACCGTTATTAATAGTCAGCGCCAGCTGGAGGCATTGCTGGCACGTGGGTTATATCGTTCGGGGAAACCGGCATCAGAAGCACCGCAGAAGAAAAAGAAGCTGGTTGACGATAATTCATCCCCGTTTGACTTATTCAATGATATTGCATTTCGTTTAAAACATGTTTTTGAAGGCATCCTTCGTCAGGACAAGGAAACACCTAAACGGATTGTTCGATTATGTCGGGACATTCAGGAACTGTGTGAATTTGATGTAGATGCGGCTCTCGGGGCGGTACATGTTGTGCATGGTCATCCCTATACCATATATCATCCTCTGCATATTGCTGTTGTATGTGAAATCATCGGTCAGGCCCTGAAGCAGCCGGCCAATGAACGGCTTCCCATTATCGCCGCAGCGCTTACGGGCAATATTGCGATGAATGAATTACAGGAGTTGTTACAACAACAGTCATCACCTTTGACAGAAGAACAGCGTAGTGAGATTAATACTCATCCTCGAAAAAGTGTTGAGATGCTGGAGGCAGTGGGCGTCAATGACAAGATATGGCTGGATGGTGTTTTGCAACATCACGAAATGATAGATGGCAGTGGTTATCCGGATGGCATTACTGATAAGGATATTTCCCTTGGTGCAAAAATAATTGCAGTGGCAGACAAATATTCGGCTTTGTTGTCACCACGCGCCTATCGTGAATCACTGACGGCACAGGAGGCATTAAGACAGTTCTTTGTCGAAAAGGGACAGCAGTACGATGAAAAATTATCCATGCTGTTTATCAAGGAGCTGGGAATTTTTCCACCGGGTGCATTTGTAAAACTGAAGAATGGCGAGATAGCGATTGTTATCAAGCGTGGTGATAATACATTGTTCCCGATAGTGTGCAGTTATATTGCGGATGATGGTTCCAGTTACAGCACACCAATGAAGCGTGATACCAATATAAAGGAATTCGGTATCGATTCTGTCAGTGAGCCGGATAAACGTATTCCGCTTAACCTGAGAGTGCTTTGGGGTTACTCCTGATTTATCTTTTCAGCCGATTCATACTCCAGTTTTCAGACGGGTTTTTGTTTCTGCACATGCCATAAACAAAAGGTGGCTGTCTGCCTTTTAATGCAAACCGCAGATCAGCAAACCAGGCGCAAATGCGTTCCTTATTTTCCTCAAAATCATGCAATACCGGAAACATGGCAAACCACCGGAATCGGGCAAATGTTTCGTGTTCCCAGACTTGACGCGCAAAATGGCGTTCCAGTTCAGTTTTTCCAAAACGTTCATGTGTTTCCCATTGCGCCTGTGTGACAGGGTAATAGGCAGAGGCAATCATTGTCAGAAAACCGGCATCTGCTGGCGGCTGTTCAGGTGTTTCATCAGCAATTAAATTGATATAGGCAATATGCAATTTATTATTCTGTTCGACAACCAGTTTCCAGTTAAAAGGTGATAGAGGTTGAGGCAGAACATGAATGGAAGCAGAAACCAGTTCCTGTTGTTCCGCATAACTTTTTGCAATAGCCAGTGCCTGATAATGCAGTGCAGTCTGAAATGAAATATACCCGGCAAGCACCAGACCGGTTAGACGTGCAGTTTTTACAACAGGAAGAAACAGTGACAAAACAAGACCGGTCAATAATATCCCGCTGAAATAGAGATCAATAATGAATGTGGTGGAAAAGGAAAAACGCATATCTGAAACAGGCGCCAGAATCATGGTGCCAAAAGAGGTGATCAGGTCACCAAAAATATGCACACCGATACCTATTGCACAAATGACATAAAATTTCTTCCAGCTGTAACGTTTTTTCCAGAGTAGATGAAACACAAAAGACAGCAACAATGCCCATAGCGGCAGCATCACGATGGAATGTGTTACCCCACGGTGTGCGGTCAGGTACAGCATGGGGTCAATAAAACGCAGAATAAAATCAGTATCCGGAAAAGCAGCGGCCAGAAAGCCAATGACAGTACGTGTCAGCAGTGGAATCTCATCCACCTGAGGCTTGCCGGAACCGGTAGCGCGTGCCAGAACAGCACCACTAATGGCATGTGTTAATGTGTCCATCCCAATCTTCTAATACAATCTATTTAGTATTAATACATTATGCGTTATTTTATAGCTGTTGCCATGGAGCCAACCCGCACATTATGACAGAACAGGCACACCTCAAACGCTCATTGTCCCTGACATTGGTAACGTTTTACGGGATTGGCACTATTCTGGGTGCAGGGATTTATGTGCTCATTGGTGAGGTGGCCGCCACATCAGGTGTCTTTGCGCCATTCTCCTTTCTTGTAGCCTCATTTCTTGCCATGTTTACTGCATTTTCTTATGCAGAGTTGTCTTCGAGGTTTCCTCAGAGTGCCGGCGAGGCGATTTATATTCAGGAAGGATTGCAGCGACGTACGCTCTCCATCCTGACTGGCTTGGCTGTTGTTGTGGTAGGGATGATTTCATCTGCCACTATCTCAAAAGGTTTTGTCGGTTACCTGAATATTTTTATGCAAATGCCTGACTGGATTGTCATCACCATGCTGGTATTTACTTTGGGCATTATTGCAATCTGGGGAATCAGTGAATCCGTTATTATTGCCACGATTCTGACATTACTGGAAATTGGCGGCCTCTTGTTAGTGCTTTGGGTTGCTCTGCCCTCTTTTAGTACCTTGCCTGATCGATTGCCTGAACTGGTTCCGTCTTTTGAATATTCAGTATGGCAAGGCATATTACTGGGGGGCTTTCTTGCGTTTTATGCCTTCATTGGTTTTGAAGACATGGTTAATGTTGCAGAAGAGGTGAAGCAACCAAGCAAGACTTTACCGGTTGCCATTGTCATGGCACTGGTTATAACAGCAATATTATATTTTCTGGTCTCAATTGCTGCTGTGCTGGTATTACCTATTAATGATCTGGCAGGAAACGAGGCACCGCTGGCCCAAGTGTATGAACATGCAACAGGTTCACGACCGGTCGTGATTAGTTTGATCAGTATGTTTGCAGTCATCAATGGTGCATTGATACAGATCATTATGGCATCACGTATTTTATATGGTATGAGCAGGCAGGGATGGTTGCCTTCACAATTGGGTGATGTCAATGCAGTTACACGCACACCACTTAAGGCAACAGTACTGGTAACGGTTGTTATTCTGGTGCTGGCTCTCTGGTTGCCTATCGTGACACTGGCCAAGTTGACCAGTCTGATTACACTGATTATTTTTTCTGCTGTTAATTTATCATTGTGGATTATTAAACTCCGTCAGCCAGCACCGGAAAATGTACGTACATTTCCGCTATGGATTCCGATAGCCGGATTTTTTGTCACTATTGTGTTTATTTTGTTCCAGCTTTCCGTTGGTGATATGACTTAAGGCAAATCATGGAAAGTTTTTTACTTTATGCGGCATTAGGTGTGTTTGCTGGTATTGTTGCCGGGTTCCTTGGTGTAGGGGGAGGCTTGATTATTGTTCCTGTTCTGGTCAGTATTTTTCAGAGACAGGGATTTGAAAATGATTTGCTTGTGCATATTGCTATCGGCACCTCTCTGGCCACCATTGTGGTGACTTCCATTTCATCTGTTTATGCACATCATCGACGTGGCGCTGTTTTATGGCCGGTGTTCGGTCAAATGGCAGCAGGGATTGTGATCGGTGCGTTGCTGGGTGCGGTTATTGCTGATCTTCTGCCAAGTGAACAATTACGTATTTTATTTGGTGTTTTTGAGTTGTTTGTGGCCGCTTATATGGCGTGGGATTTTATTCCGGCACCACATCGCACCTTGCCCGGGAAAGTGATATTGAATTCAAGCGGCGTTGTCATAGGGATGATTTCATCTGTCATTGGCATTGGTGGTGGCACCATGACAGTGCCTTTTTTAACCTGGTGCAATGTCTCCATTCGTCATGCAGTAGCAACATCCAGCGCCTGTGGTTTGCCGATTGCCATTGCCGGTGCAACCGGATTTGTAATGACTGGATGGAATGAAACAGGGTTGCCTGAATGGAGTACCGGTTATGTCTATTGGCCAGCCTTTATCGGGATTGTTGCTGCAAGTATGATATTCGCACCTGTTGGTGCACGATTAACACATACATTACCCGTATCAATCACAAAAAGGTTTTTTTCCCTGTTTCTGGCCTTTCTGGGAGTGCGCATGCTATTGGGGTGAATATCGTACAGCAGAATTGCCTTTTCTGAAAAAAAAGCGCTTAATTATAAATAGCAGGGAACAAAGCATAATCTGGCTGTCTTAATATCATATTCCCGATAAATAAAACTGAGTGTTACAAGGAGCGGTGAAATGAATAGAACCGGCGTAATACTGGCAATCACTTTTTTCTTTTTTAGTCTTGTTCCCGCGCATGCAGAATTTGTTAGTAGTCCAGTAACCCGGACTGATGATGGTTTGTACAGGAATGTAACACCGGCTCTGGTAAATGCCTCATCACTGGGTGTTGTTTCTCCCATAACGAAAGGGGTTTATGGTGGTCAGACTGCATTCAAGCTGGATGGACGACTGGACAAGGATGCTAATGGTGCACTTTCCTATGCCGGTTATAGTGACAGCTTCAGGAACAATATTGGTTGGGATGCTGGTGTCAGTCTCTATCATAGTGACGACCAGAAGCTGAATGATTTTGCCGAAGTCTATGGTGGACTGAGTTACAAGGTATTTCGTACCCGTTTTGCATTGGCAAATGATTATTTCGGTACTCATGGCTATCGTGCCCTGCTGGAAGCAGGTATGGCGATGAATTTTGGTGATGGTTATGGCGTTGGCGTACATGTAGGCCGCTCCAGTTTTGACAACCGTACAGGTCTCAAGGGGTTTACCGGTTACAGGATCAACCTGTCACGTGAAGTGGAAGGCTTTGATCTGGGGGTGAATTTTACCCATAGCGGGTATGACGCAGTCAGGTTATCAGAGGAAAATTATTCTGGAAGTGTGCTGGAAGATTCGGCGTTTAATTTTACCATTACCAAGGATTTTTAACGTTATAAAAAAAGCCCGGTTAAACCGGGCTTTTTTCTAGAAGCTGGATACCATCGGCATGGTTTGAGATTTGCCACATTCAGCTAATTGATAACTGGCAAAAGCTGCCTGCACATTTTCCTGTTCAATCACAGTGGCCAGAGAAATTCCGCTCAGAAAATCATACAACTGGAAACTTAGATCACGCCACATGGTTTGTGGGGTTGGATCATTTCTGTCATTCCAGTGGAATATCTCATCGGGACTTTGAATCATGGAGCTTTCATCTATAGCAGTCAGGATATCAGCAACCGAAATTTGATCCGTATTACGCGCCAGACGATAGCCGCCACCCGGTCCACGTGCACCGGTGACCAGGCCATGTTTTCTCAAACGTGCAAAAAGCTGTTCGAGATAAGAGACCGAGATCCCCTGATGTTCTGATATATCAGCCAGTCGCATAGGTCCGCATTTCTGATTTGATGCCAGCTCCATCATTGCAGTAATGGCATAGTGTCCTTTAGTCGAGAGTCGCATATTGTCTCCTTCATAACTACAGTTAGACTGAAATAACGAGGTATTTAATAACCTAGTAAAACTATCAGAAACTATATATTATCCCGACTATAACAGTCAACTTTTAGCCAGATTTGAGAAAATGAAGATAACATCATGTAATTTAAGGACAAATACCTGTAAAAAATGAATGGTAATTGTTAAATGTTTGTAAATTTTGAAACAAAACAAACGAATTGAGACAAAACCGGATTTTTTGCAAGTTGTCATAGTAGTGGTGCAAGCACAGTATTGAATATGTGAGGTGGCAAATGAGGCAATTGATATTACTGGTTGTGGGAATGTTAATGGCATTGACGGCACAGGCGTTGGGTCTGGGTGGATTGACGGTAAATTCGGCACTCGGTCAGCCGATGGATGCCGAGATTGAAGTTGTGAGTGTCACAATTGATGATGTACCAAAGATGAAAATCGGCATTGCCTCACCAGCTGTATTTGAGCAAAACGGGATACCCTATGTGCAATCTCTACACTTACTGAAATTTAAAGTGAAAGAAAAACCGGATGGACAGGTTGTGATTGGAGTTTCCTCAAAAGAACCGATACGTGAGCCAGTTGTTGAATTTGTGCTTGATGTATCATGGCCAAGAGGGCATTTACGTCGTGCATACTCAGCCATTATCAGTCCGGTCGGTATGTAAGTGTTTGATAATAGCTGCTTCACGTTTATTCTGTTAAGGAGTATTCTGAAGAATAATGAAGCAGTTTAATAACCGGGATCACCCATCATGACAAAAGTTTTAACATCAGCACTGGTTTTAGTAGCAATGATCGTGACGTCAACGATGGTGATTTCTGCTGCGGATAAAAACAACAGCAGTATTCCATTATCACCGGTACGTGTAGCTTTGGCGGTTGAACAAATGATGTCACCGGTTGCCTGGTTGCCGGGGACTGTTATCAGCCGCAATGATGCGCGTCTGGCGGCGGAAGTCAGCGGCAGGATTACCTGGGTAGCGGAAATAGGTACCAATATTAAAAAAGGTGAGCCGGTCGTGCGCATGGATGACACCTTGATTAGACAGGAGTCCATTGAACAGGATGCGGTTGTTGAAAGAGAAAAGGCGAGACTGGTTTTTGCACAACGTGAAATGAAGCGTTTGAAAAAACTGGCAAGCAAAAGTAATGCAGCACAAAGCCGACTCGATGAAGCAGAAGCAGAAAGTCATGTCACACAAAGTAATTTAAGAGCCGCTGAAGCGCGCGCAAAACAGATGCGTGATCGCTTGCAACGTATGGTGATTCTGGCACCATTTGATAGCGTTGTTACCGAACGATTTTTAACAAATGGAGAATGGGCCGACAGCGGAAAAACGGTTGTGCGTGTTGTCGATACACAACAGCTGGAAGTTCAGGCACGCGTACCGGGCAGTAATCTTGAGTTTGTTGCCGAAGGCAGTGAAGTGGAGCTACGTTCCTTTAATACCTTTGCCAAAGGCATAGTGCGTGCCATCGTGCCGGTAGGTGATGATCGTTCACGTCTGTATGAAATGCGTATCGATCCCGGGGAAGTCAACTGGCCGGCAGGGACAACAGTACGTGTTGCTGTTCCGGTTTCAAACGAACGTCTTGTTACGGCAGTGCCGCGAGATGCACTGGTTCTTCGCCGCAGTGGTATCACCTTGTTTCGTATCAGGACAGACAATACGGCCGAGCGTTTGATGGTAATAACCGGCATTGCATCAGGTGATCTGATTGAAGTAAAGGGTGATGTTAAAACAGGTGACCGTGTTGTTATTCGTGGTGGTGAACGACTCAAGCAAGGCGAAAAAGTCAGAATTATTACATCAGGTCAGGAAGAGTGACATTAACACGTTCATCTTTGGGTAATCCGGTTGCCGTTGCGGTTGCCGTTATTCTGGCTATCGTTTTTGGCCTGATAAGTCTTGAGCGGCTCCCTATCCAGTTAACTCCGGAAGTTGAAAAACCGGAAATCAGTATTACAACCAACTGGCGTTCTGCTGCACCGGAAGAAATAGAATCGGAAATTATTGAACAGCAGGAAAAGGTGTTGCGTGGTTTGCCCGGTATGACAGAACTGTTATCTACGGCACAGCAGGGTCGTGGTCGAGTCAGTATTACTTTTCTTGTTGGCACCAATATTGAACGTGCATTGCTGGAAGTACTGAACCGGTTAAATCGTGTACCGCGTTACCCGGATGATGCAGACGAACCCATCATCAGTACTATAGGCGGTGAAACACGCGCCATTGCCTGGTTTATTCTCAAACCCTTGCCGGGGAACAATAATGACATTGTCAGTTATAAAAATTATATCGAGGAAGTAGTCCAGACACGGTTTGAACGTGTGCCGGGTGTTGCCCAGTCAGAAATAAGGGGTGGGCGTGAACGTGAAGTACAGATTGTTTTTGATCCCTACAAGGCGGCCAGTCTGGGTGTTAATTTGAACAAGGCGGCACAACTAGCCGGTGGCAACAAGGATGTCTCGGGTGGTGATCAGGAGGTTGGCAAGCGCCGTTACAACCTGCGGTTTGCCGGCAAGTTTGATGTTGATTCCATTGGCGACATGGTTGTCGAATGGCGAGAGGGTCATCCGATTTTACTGCGTGATATAGCCACTATTGAGATCGGTTTCCGTGAACGTGAAGGCTTTGTGATTGCCAATGGCGAGAATGCAATTGCCGTCAATGCGCATCGTGAGAACGGGGTGAATGTGCTGGATGTGATGGCGGGGCTTAAGGAGGCCATGGAGGAATTGCGCGATGGCCCACTGGTACAGGCCGGTCTTTCCATTACACAGGTTTATGATGAAACCATTTATATTGATCGTTCCATTAGTATGGTACGCAACAATATGTTGCTGGGTATTATTCTTGCCATTGGTGTGTTGTGGTGGTTCCTGCGCCAGTTCCGTGCAACCTTGATGGTTGCAGTGGCTATTCCGGTTTGTCTGGTGGTTTCATTCAGTTTTCTTGATCTGACAAGTCATTCATTGAATGTGATTTCGCTGGCAGGACTCGCATTGGCAATGGGTATGGTACTAGACGCTGCCATTGTAGTACTGGAAAACATTGTGCGTTTGCGGGAAAAAGGTAAGCAGGGAAAAGAGGCATCGGATCTGGGCACATCACAGGTTTGGGGTGCGTTACTGGCATCCACTGCAACAACAGTCGCGATTTTTTTACCGATCGTTTTTCTGGAAGATGTTGCCGGACAATTATTTGCTGATCTTGCCGTTGCCATTGCTGTTGCTATCAGTGCCTCATTGATTATTGCTATTACGGTTATTCCGACATCCGCGATGAAGTGGTTAAGAGATGAAAATCCGGAGGACCCGCACAAGCATTGGTGGAACCGGATTGCCAATGGTGTCATGTCGTTAACAGATACCGTGTCCAAGCGCGCATTCTGGATAGCCGGGTTGATCTGTGGCTCCATTGTGATTACATGGGCCTTGTTCCCACAAACTGAATATTTGCCGGTTGGAAAACGTAATCTGGCATTTGCCTTTATCAATATGCCGCCTGGCGCCAATATTACTTATCTGGAAAAGGAAATGGGTAATACGTTGGCTGAGAGAATGAAGCCCTATCTGGAAGGCGGCAAGGAACCGCAAATCAAAAACTACTTTTTTGTTGCACGCGCCAATCGGGTATTCATGGGTGTGCGCGCCAAAGATGAAACCAAGACAGATGAAGTCGTTGATTTATTGAATGGTCTGATGTCTGATTTTCCGGACACCATTGCATTTGCCAAACAATCTTCACTGTTTGGTCGAATGGGTGGTGGTCGTACCATTTCGGTTAATCTTCAGGCACGCAATATCGAGAGTCTGCTGGGAGCCGCCCAAACCGGTTATGCCCTGATTCAGGAAGTGATTCCGGGTTCAAAAATTCAACCTCACCCCGGACTTGAGTTAGCAGAACCTGAATTGCAGTTTGTACCTGATGAGCGTCGGATTGCGGAGGCAGGCTGGAACCGTCAGGTCATGGCGCGGCTGGCACGTGCTTTAGGTGATGGCTTGTACATCGGTGATTACTTTGATGGTGAAGAAAGACTGGACATGATCCTGCGAGCTGAAAGCTGGCAAACACCGGAAGAACTGAGCACGATTCCGTTGTATACACCGGATGCCGGCATTTTACCGGTAGATGAATTGATGGCAGTAAAACGCACAGCAGGGCCAAGTCAGGTTAGACGACTGGACAGACGGCGTACGATTACGCTGGTTGTGTCACCGCCAAAAAATATTTCACTTGAACGCGCCCTGGATATTGTTGAGACAAGAGTGGCTCCGGTGTTACAGGGAATGTTGCCGGAGGATGGAATGGTGCGTTACACCGGCACGGCGGATAAATTAAAAGCGGCACAAAAAAGTCTGAGTGGTGGTTTTGGGTTGGCTATTCTTATCCTGTATTTGTTAATGAGCTCCCTGTTCCGTTCATTCAAGGACAGCTTGCTGGTGGTGCTTGCTATTCCACTGGCAACCGTGGGTGGTGTTGTGGCACTGAAAATAGTGAATCTGTTTACTATTCAGCATATGGATTTATTAACCATGATCGGGTTTATTATCCTGCTTGGACTGGTGGTCAACAATGCTATCCTGCTGGTTTACCAGACACGTAACGCAGAACGCAACGGAATGTCACGTTGTGATGCTGTTGCACAGGCAGTGCATTTACGTCTACGTCCTATCCTGATGAGCACACTGACCAGTATTTTTGGTATGTTGCCTTTGTTGTTGAATCCTGGTGCCGGTACAGAGCTTTATCGTGGTCTGGCCGCAGTCATTGTCGGTGGAATGTCGGTCAGTACCGTCTTTACATTAATCCTGTTACCCAGTCTGTTGCGTATAGGTGAAGATAAACATCTTGGTACGGGTATTGAAAAAGACTCAGCCAGTAGTGACAAGATCGCCTATCTGGAATAACAGCATACAAAATAAAACGCCATGGTAATCAAATACCATGGCGTTTTATTTTTTCAAGCCAACAGTTGTAATTAAATCACGGGATGACTTAATGTACTGTGTTGAGTTACGGTTTCTGTTTGTTGGACAGAATCCTTGTGTTCCATCACTTCAGCCAGACTGATCCCGCTCAGAAATTTGTGAACCTGCTTACTCAGATCTTTCCACAACATTCTGCCAGAAACAGATTTTTCACCTGGTGCCGGAATGTGTTTTGTTTCAATACTGGGGTCATTGATATCTTCTACCGCACAAACAATATCAGATACCATGATCTCACGCAGTGGACGGCTGAGTTTATAACCACCACCCGGTCCACGGCGTGCCTTGACCAGACCATGTTGGCGCAGTCGCGCAAACAATTGCTCCATGTAGGAAAGTGAAATATTCAGTTTGTGTGATAATTCAAGCAACGGGATTGGATCCGTATCTTCAGATAAGGCCAATTCGAGCATTGCAGTAATTGCATATTGTGAACGTGAAGCCAGACGCATAATCATTTCTCCTTACAGTTATTCCCCCATCGCATTAATTTATTTTTTGATGGAACTGCTAATTTCAAAAAAACAAAAAGGCTAAAAATCCTTGATGTCGCTGTTGGTAAAACTGTAGGGATTTACTGCCACTAAAACAATGGGGTTTTTGTGAACAATTGTTAAATAAAATCAGGTTTTTATGACACAATTTTTAACAATTAAAACATTGTAAATGGATATTAAAAGACACCTTTACCAGAAGGTGAATTACCTTAATTGTTGTTCTTAATAGTGAAATTTAAATCTGGTCTAACCCCAAGACAGAAAATGTGGGTACAAAAATGAGCCATATCGGACGTACACAATGTTACAGCTTTGTCACAGATGAAAAAGTATTCAGAAATCACGATTAAATTCAGGAAAATTCAATGTGCTTTTTAGGAAAAATCTGAATCGCGATGTTTTTTTGTTATGTGAAGTCATGACTTGCTTGTTTTCTGATGCCGGAGATACAGATATGAGAATACTGGCTTTTAGTCTTAAGAAATGTCCGGATTTACCGATATTGAAGTAACTCTTTGATTTTTTTACCCCTACATGGAGGTCGTCACCAATGGGAACATTCATTGCGAAGAATAACTTACTGATTATTATGATAATTTCATTATTATCATTCTCGACCTATGCCGAGGAAGCGGCACAGGGTAATCCCGAGTCATCAGGCGCCATTCAGCTAACATGGGTAGGCTGTGGTATTACCAAAAAGGCCTTTATGAACGAGTTGGCCGCTGCCTTTAGTCAGGAATCCGGTATCCAGATCAATATTCAGGGCGGTGGTGCAACACGCGGTATCCGTGAAACTGCAGCAGGAAAAGTGGATATGGGAGGTTCTTGTCGTTACAAGATGGAGTCCAGTGATCTGGAAAAGGGTGCCATCCTGAAACCGGTGGCATGGGATGCGTTGGTTGTTATTACGCATCCAGACAACAAGGTTAATAATATTACCCTCGATCAATTGCGTGGTGTGCTGGAAGGAAGGATTACAAACTGGAAGCAGTTAGGAGGCAGTGATAGCAATATCAAGTTGTTTGCACGTGAAGGCAAGATGTCAGGTGTTGGTCGTACATTGCGTAAACTGGTATTTGCCAATTACAACAAGGAATTTGAGGCGAGCCAGTTTTTCAAGTCATCTGGTCCGCTTGAGGCAGCAGTTGAAAAGGACAAGGATGCGATTGCGATCACCGGCATCAGTAGTGCTCGTAAACTCAAGGCCAAGATTTTGCAGCTGGAGGGCAAAACACCGGATTATCAAAATATCGTAAATGGCAGTTATATCTTGTATCGACCCCTTTATCTGGCGGTAAATGCTGCTGGCAAGAATGCCAAGGTGGTTGACAGTTTTTACAAATTCACCCATAGCCCAAAGGGCAAGAATATTCTGCGCGACAACGGGGCAGTACCCTATCTGGATGCACTTAGTCTGGTTATGAAGCAAGTAGAACAGGATGAACGTGCGATGGGACGCGGTGTTTATCGCAATTAATATCACACCTATTTGATTTTAAAAAAGGGATAACCATGTTATCCCTTTTTTATTTCTATATAATCCCTGAACATGAAACAACAAAAAATCATTATTGCAGTCAGCAGTTGTTTGATGGGCGATCCGGTTCGTTATGATGGTAAAGACAAGGCAAACCAGACAGTCATATCAGTGTTGTCTCAAGAATTTGATGTGATCCATATTTGTCCTGAAACCGGTATTGGTATGAGTGTGCCGCGGCCGGCAATTCAGCTGGTTGAAAAGCCGGATGATTCCATTCATGCCTGTGGTGTGGAAAAAAAATCACAGGATGTCACTGATGCATTATTGTCCTACGTGAATGAGCTGGATAAAAGGTTAAGCAGTATCAGCGGTTATATTTTCAAGGCACGTTCACCCAGTTGTGGAGTGGGTAGTACACCGGTTTTTTCAGATAGTGGTGAACAGATAAAACTGGGTAATGGTGTTTTTGCGCAAGCGGTGATGAATAAATACCCGGATTTACCGATTGCTGAAGAATCAGAAATAGAAAACAGGCCCGCGTGCAATGGTTTTCTGGAAAACGTCAGAGCCTATCATGCCAGACACTTTATCCAGGCAGAGTAAACCACGTCAGCCACCTTATGTAATTGTCTAATACGGTTTTCAAGATCACGGTTTATTTCTTCAGATGACTGGGTACAGTCGCGTCCTTTTTCAATATCGCATTGATATAACACATTCCATTCATCCACCATGTCCTGCATCATTTCAAGGTGAAACTGGATACCAAGGGTATTGTTGACAACAAAAGCCTGATTTGGATAACAGTCACTGCTTAATAACAATGTTGCATTTTCCGGTAATTCAAAGGTATCGCCATGCCAGTGGAATATCTCGTTACTGAAATCTATACCGGCGATCCATGCATTTTTTTCCTCACCCTTGACCGCATGTACCGGATGCCAGCCAATCTCCTGTCCATTGGCACCGGGATAAACTTTTGCGCCCAATGCCTTTGCAATCAATTGTGAACCAAGACAGATCCCCAGTACCGGCATGTTCTTTTCAGTTGCTTCTTTTATCAGTGCTGTTTCTTTTTCGATCCAGTCAAGCGAATCATTGACACTCATGGAACCACCCATAAAGATCAGGCCGGAGACATCATCACATGTCTCCGGCACAGCAACACCTTCATCAATACAAACAACTTCGTAGGGAATATTATTTCTGATAAGAAATTCACCCAGATAACCCGGTCCTTCGCAGGCAAGATGCCGAAAAATCCTGACCGGCTTCATGAATCGCTATAAAAACAATTCTTCTTCAATGGAAGCCAGCCCTTTTTTGGCGCATTGATCATCAAGATCACCGCCGGGAGCACCGGATACACCAATTGCCC
This sequence comes from Gammaproteobacteria bacterium, assembly GCA_029882995.1. Taxonomy (GTDB): domain Bacteria; phylum Pseudomonadota; class Gammaproteobacteria; order DAOVJZ01; family DAOVJZ01; genus DAOVJZ01. The sequence goes on from JAOUJV010000026.1 coordinate 25,005, forward strand.
CAATCAATGATCCGTCGGCTTCGATAATAAGACCACCGCCTAGCATAAGTGCGTTGGTGACGTGTCTGACACCGGATTGCGGTTGGCCTGCCTGTGTTACGCCAACAAGTTCCGTTGTATTGGTATGAAAACTGGCCGCTGTCCATGCCTTGCGATAAGCTGTATCCGGTGTGTGAGATCCGGCATATTGATCACGCAGTGTTACTTGCAGAATCCCCATACGATCGACAACAGAAACGGCAGTCTGGTAACCTTCCTTACGACAGGCATCCAGTGCAGACTTGGCAAGTTTCAATGCTGTGTCGGGATGTAATGCCTTGTAGCTGACCAGAGGACTCTTCTCGGCAAACGCGGACATACTGAAAATAGTGAATAGTACTAAAACCAAAGCTGATTTTCCGGGAATGTTCATAATAGCCTCCTTGAGAAGCGGTTGAATATTGCATTTTTGATTGTAAAGAAACGGCCTGTTTCTGACCAGAGGAATATATATGACGGAAAAGGACAAGACTGTATTCCACGGCAAGATCATTGAAGTGGGCGTGCAAACAACCACATTACCCAATGGTCAGGTAATGGAGCTTGAAATTGTACGTCATCCCGGTGGTGCAGCAGTGGTCGCCATTGATGATCAAAACCGTGTTTGTTTACTGAAACAATTTCGAGTTGTGGTAAATGACTGGTTATGGGAATTGCCAGCCGGCAAGATTGATAACAAGGAACCGCCACTACAAACTGCACAGCGTGAATTACAGGAAGAGGCCGGTGTTATGGCATCAGACTGGAAAGAACTGGGCAAGGAAATCAGTTCCCCCGGTATCTTTAATGAAATTGTTTATCTGTATCTGGCGCAGGGATTACACCATGGTCAACAAAATAAGGAAGATCATGAAGTGCTGGAAGTGCACTGGATTGATTTTAATGAAGTCATTTCAATGATTTATGATGGAATAATACAGGATTCCAAAACCATAGTCGGGCTGGTATTGGCTAAACAAATACTGGATACTGGTCGATAATATTGAGGTATACATTCTGTCCGGGCCAGATATGACCAAAGATCAAGACCAGACATTACTGCGTTCACTGCAGATTCATGAGGCCGAGCCGTTGCACAAACGCGTGCCTACTCATGATGAAAATGGCAGAACATTAAGTGACTTTATGGTTCTGCTTCCAAAATTGAGTGAAAAACCAAACCATGTTCTCAAGGAAACCATCCGGAATATTGAATGCACATTGGTCAATTTCAATAAGTCCGTTGTCTTTGCTGAAGTAAATCTGAAACTGAATTTATTATGGGTCAGCGTCAGACCCCGCCCCGGTATTACCCATGAAATTACTGCTGCATTACAAGTTACCATTCCGGAAGCCAGACTGGTTTCCCATGTCTAGTCTATCCACACTTCATGGTTAACGGGTATTACACAGATCCACATACTGATCTGGTTAAAGAGCAGTTTGCTGTGGTGTATGCACCTCGTCGTCAGCGCGACCGTTTCCCTGAAAA
>JAOUJV010000109.1 GCA_029882995.1 Gammaproteobacteria bacterium
TTGAATGCACTGCAACTGGATCTGGATGATTCGGAGTCCATTAATCGGGCTGTTGACGAGGTGTTGTCCCAGACCGGCGGTACGCTGTATGCACTCTTTAATAATGGTGCTTATGGACAAACCGGTGCGATTGAAGATTTAAGTCGGAATGCATGGCGCGAGCAGTTTGAAACCAATCTGTTTGGTACGATTGAGCTGACTAACCGGATTATTCCGGTCATGCGCAAGCAAGGTTATGGTCGCATTATCCAGAACAGTTCTGTTCTGGGTTATGTTGCATTGGCCTTCCGCGGCCCCTATAACGCAAGCAAGTATGCACTGGAAGGTATGAGCGATACCCTGCGTCTGGAATTGAACGGCAGCAATATTTTTGTCTCGCTGATAGAGCCCGGACCGATTGAAAGCCGTTTTCGAGCCAATGCCCACAAGGCATTTCAGAAACACATCAACAAGGAAAACAGTTTTCACCGTGACAAGTACCGCGCCATGGAAGCGCGTCTGCAAAAAGAAGGACCGGTCGTGCCATTTACCCTGCCGCCCTCGGCTGTGCTGGACAAGGTCATCCATGCGCTGGAGAGCAAGCGTCCAAGAAACCATTATCCGGTCACCTTCCCTGCCCACCTGTTCGCCTGGTGTCGTCGATTATTGCCTTCACGCTGGCTGGATCGCATTCTCCTCAAGGTGTGACATTTATTTTTTCCTAAAAAATCAATAAATTATTTTCCCGATTCCATTACTAAAATAGCCCTTTATTTTTTATTAAGGACTTTTTCAGATCAGACGATAACCCCGACAGAACGTGATGATGAACCGTTTAGCAAAGGGGGTGAACACTGTGACAGACGACATTCAACCCGTTCCCGAACAGTGGTATCGTAACATCGATGACGAGGTTCTGTTCGAAGTCGTGGCAGTAGAAAATGACATGATTGAAATCCGGTATCACGACGGTGAAGTTGAAGAACTGGATATTGAAGCGTGGGAAGAAATGGAACTTGAGCCAATCGAAAATCCACAAGACTGGATTGGCGATTACGAAGACATGGATTCAGATGACTTCATGAATGGGGAAGACGACTCTGACTGGGATGATGCTTACGACGAGCTCGAGTAGTCGCAGCAGTTTCTGATTACCTGACCAGTACTACCGGGAAGTGACAATCGGCCAGAATAGCCCTGATCACATTTCCATCAAGCCCTGCACTCCCTGTATCCAGCACCATCATCCGGGTATTTTCCCTGCCTGTGGCATAATGCAAACTTGCGGCATTCATCTTGTCCATTAACACATATTCCGCCTTTATCTTTTTATTCTGAATAAAGGCATCAATCCGTGTTTGCAATTCAACGGCATTTTCTTCAGGCAACAAAACCAGCAATCCATATTGATTATTTTTCAGTGCCAAATCGATAGCAATAGGCAGTATTTTTTCAATCCGTGTTTCATCCGTACAAACAACGGCTACTTTTCCGGCTCTGGCAACAGGCTTTCTGATAAAACGTGATCGCCGACTGACCAGCAGTAAATCATTTTTTGTTGACGCGCTCAGTACCTCGTCCAGCACCTCGCCACGAACAGAACTAAAATGACATTGCATATGTGCTTCCGCGGAAATTCTGGAAAACATTTGCTGTACCTGTTCACGCTGGGATTTGATTGTTCTTTCCATGCTGACACTGCTCAGGCTTCTTGCCCCGCGTGTACCCGGCACGATTTCTCTTGCAAAAGGCAAACTGGCTAAATTGAGCAATGCGGCATCTTCAATAAACATACCTTCAAGTGATGCCTGTAAACTATTTGCCAGTTGCATTGCTGATTCCAGAAGTGCGAGACTATCATCGGCACTGTCCAGTGCCACCAGAATATTTTTTATTCCTGCTGTGTCAGTCATGTGCTTCTTCTGTTTCAGAACCCTGTTCGACCTCTTCTTCCCTGTGCTTGTCCTTGCCTTCATTATATTCACGCTTCATTTCAGCCATGTATTTCAATGCACTCTCAATAGCGTAATTAATGGTTCCTTCCGGATATTCACCATGCTCATCACGTTCTCCCGCTGGTAAGCCAGTCAGTATTTCAAGCGCATCATCCACTGAAGTCATTGCATAGATATTAAATTTACCCTGTTTGACCGCATCGACCACATCATGACGCAGCATCAAATGCTGAATATTGGAATCCGGAATGATCACACCATGTTCACCATTCAACCCGCGTGCTGAACACACATCAAAGTAACCTTCAATTTTTTCATTAATACCACCGATAGCCTGAACCTGTCCGTGTTGATTGACCGATCCGGTAATAGCAATGGACTGTTTAAGAGGTAACTTTGAAATAGCGGATAACAGGGCGCAGAGCTCGCCCATAGATGCACTGTCACCTTCGACCTGTCCATAGGATTGTTCGAATGTCACACTGGCACTGACTGATATTGGATATTCCCTGGCGTAACGTGAGCCCAGAAAGGCTGTCAGGATCAACATTCCTTTTGAATGGATGGCACCACCGAGCTCAACTTCATTTTCAATATCGGTAATTTCATTTTCACCCATGCGTGCCGTCGCTGTAATACGTGACGGCTGTCCAAACATCATGCCACCTAGCTCAATCACAGTCAGCCCGTTGATCTGACCCGACTTCTCGCCCTCGGTATCAATCAAGGTGATACCACGTTCAATGCTTTCCAGCATGTTCTTGTGAATACGATCCGAACGCCGCAACTGGGCATTGATCGCCTGCTGTACATCATCTGCAGAAACAGTATTTTTACCTGCATCTCGCGCCCAGTAATCTGATTCACGCAATAAATCTGTCAGCCCCTGCATGTGCGTAGAAAACTTTTTACTGTCTTCTTCAACGCGGGAACAGTTTTCAAGAACACGTGCTACCGCTGTGCGATCAAAGGCCAGCATTTCCTCACTGCGCACCTGGGTTGCGATAAAACGGGCAAGCAACATACTGCTTTCCTCGTTGCGATCAATGGCATTCTCGAAGTCAGCCTCAACCTTGAACAACTCGGCCATGTCCTGATCATATTCATATAACAGGTAGTACAGGTAACGATCGCCAATCAACACTACCTTGATATCAAGCGGAATCGACTCCGGTTCCAATGACATAGTACTGATCAGGCTCAATGCCTGCCCGAGTGACTCGATACGCACTTCATTGGAAAACAAGATACGTTTTAGTCCTTCCCATGCATAAGGTGAGGTCAGCACCTTGTTTGCATCCAGCACCAGATAACCCCCATTGGCACGATGCAGGGCACCGGATTTGATCAATGTAAAGTCAGTTATGAGCATTCCCATTTGTGACTGGTGCTCAACACGCCCGACCAGATTATTAAATACCGGGTTATCCTCATAAATTACCGGTGCCCCTTCAGTACAGCTGTTATCCACCAGAACATTGACCATATAACGATTAAACGAAGGTACGTTTTCTGATAAAAACACAGATGTGCGTTCTTCACCGGAGTGCAAAAAATCAGAGGAGTTATCCACCACATCCTGTTGTACATCATCCAGATAACGAATCACTTCCTGCAACTCCAGATAACGCTCACGCAACTGATCAATCAGTGAGCTGACTGCATAGGAAGTAACTTCCCGATTTAGCTCACGAATTTTTTCGCGTGTTTCCTTGGCCCAGAGCGGCATTTGATCAACCACTGTTTGCAGACTCTCTTGCAGGGTATCAATAATCGTTTCAATTTTTTCCCTTTCCTTCTCCGGCAGCTTGTCAAATTCTTCCGGCTTCATCACCTTGCCATCACGCAATGGTGCAAACGAGAACCCGCCCGGCGTACGCATCAGGGTGATGGCATGCTCCTCTGCCTCTTTCTGGATGCTGTTAAATGCTTTCTCTTGTCGCTCCCTGAACTCATCCTCGATTTCCTGTGAACGCAAACGATAATCTTCCGCTTCGAAAGCGGTCGGGATGGCTGACTTCAGGTCTTCAACCAGTTGTATCATGTCATTTTCCAAGGAGCTGGCTCGACCAGGCGGTAGTCGAATTGCATTCGGTTTATGTGCATGTTCAAAGTTGTGAACATAACACCAGTCGTCCGGCACTTCTTCATGTGCAGATTTTTTTTCCAGATAACGCCGTACCAGTGTATGACGCCCCATGCCGGCAGGCCCCATCACAAACAGGTTGTAACCCGGCCGCCTGATCCCCATGCCAAAACGGACTGATTCCAGCGCACGTTCCTGACCAACTGCATCTGTCAGGTCTTCCAGTTCATCAGTCGTATTAAAACTGAATTGATCCGGATTGCATTGCCAGCATAGTTGTTTTGGATCCAGTGCCTTGTCTGATGACATGTTCATCCTCTTTATCAGATGGGTGTGCCCCTATTCTACTCCTAATATGCCCAACAAAAAAAACCCGGCTGGGGAAGCCGGGTAATTACTGCGTTGGAGTTTGGGGTAAATCTACTCTACTGCTATCGTGTGACGCTTGGCACTTTCAAGTTTGGGGAGTGTAAGCTCCAGCATGCCGTCCTTGAATTTGGCTTTCGCCCTGGACTCATCAACTGAAGCCGGTAATGTGACCGTACGTAGATAGTTACCTGTGCTGATTTCATGCCGATAGTATTCGCCTTTTTCCTCCTTTGTTTCAGACTGGGTACTACCGCGAATGGTCACAGTATGATCTGTGGTTGAAACTTCCAGATCATCCTTGCTTACGCCAGGCATGGCTGCCTTGACAACAATGGTATCATCTCGATCAATGACATCAACATGTGGACCCGCTCCACCTATCCACGCATGTTCGGTATGGAACGGCTTTAGCCAGCCATGCGGCATAAAACTTTCAAACATGCGTTCCATTTCATCAAGCATACTTGACGGACGAAACGGAACCACATTTTCCTGTTCTACAGATTTGATTTTAGGTTGGGTTGTCATATTACACCTCCTTTGTTGTATTGCTGAAAGGACGTGCTGGAATATTCATATCAAACTACCCAGCTACTCTTCGAAAAAAGGAAGAGAAAACCTCCTTTTGGTAACACTGTAAACAACTCTGAAATAAATGCCATGATAAACATCAATCAACGTGTTCTAATAAAAAAAAACAATAATGACGACACAAAAAACAAACCAACAAAAACCTTTCAATTTTTGATGAAAAAATTTTCCATTTTTTTACGTTGTGTCATGCTCAAATAATTCCTATTTCCTGAACATGCACTAAAGTTATGATTAATCAGGACAGACTTATAAAAAATATGAATAACCAACCGGAACCAAAACATCGAACTGGCCTCGTGATGATGGGCGGTGGTGCCCGAGCCGCCTATCAGGTGGGTGTTTTGAAGGCAATTGCCGAACTGGTGCCTGATGAAGCACCCAGTCCATTTGCTGTCCTGTGCGGTACCTCTGCCGGTGCAATCAATGCCACAGCGCTGGCTGCCAATATCATGGTTTATAAAAAGGCAATACGTCGATTACTGGCGATATGGGAAAATTTTCATGTTCATCATGTCTATCGATCGGATCTGCCCGGTATTCTGAAAACCGGCTTTCGCTGGCTAATGGCTTTTATACTGGTAGGCATGGGTAAACATAATCCCCAGTACCTGTTTGATCGCAAACCGCTACGAAAACTGCTGGAAGGACATCTCAATCTGAAAACCATACAGTCCTCAATCGACAGCGGCATATTGCATGCCATCAGTGTTTCGGCATCAGGCTATACATCAGGACAATCAGTCGCTTTTTATCAGGGTAAAGAAAACATACAACCCTGGAAGCGGGCTCGACGTGTGGGATGCAAAACTGACCTGACCATTGATCATCTAATGGCATCTTCTGCCATTCCGTTTATTTTTGAACCGGTCCGTATTAATCGTGAATACTTTGGTGACGGCTCCATGCGTCAGGTTGCACCTATCAGCGCCGCACTGCATCTGGGAGCAGATAAGATACTGGTGATCGGTAATCGTTATGAAAATCGCGAAGACAAGCCGGTGCGGGAAATAACAGAAGGACCGCCTTCGATTGCACAAATTGCAGGTCATGTTCTGAGCAGTATTTTTCTGGATGCACTAGAAACTGATCTGGAGCGATTGCAACGCATTAACAAAACAATCAGCCTGATTCCCACGCATATACTGGAAGAAGGAGGTATTAAACTAAAACAGGTGGACACACTCTGTATTTCACCATCAGAAGACATCGACATGATCGCACGTAAACACGTGAATCATTTGCCTCGCACGATTCGAATTCTGCTGAAGGGAATAGGCGCCTATCGCAAGGAAGGTGCCAGCCTGATCAGTTATTTATTGTTTGAAAAACCCTATTGCTGTGATCTTATTGAGCTTGGGTATAAAGATGCCATGAATCAGAAATCAGAAATACAGCAACTTTTAGGGCTCGAAATAACACAATAAGCCTGTTTCTTTTCTAAAGCCCGTTTCCCGGAGACCGATACAGGTATTACCACTGGCTCCTGCCGGGAAATTTCCATGACAACAACTCCCATCAATCGCGACGATACAGGCATCAATGCGCTGAAATCCAGCAATACCCAGCCAGCCGCATCAGAGCCAACTGAAGAAGTCATGCCCTACCCGATGATTCATCCCGAGGGTTCCCGTGAAGGTCGTTCACGCCGTCCACAGCAACATCGCAGACGCACCCGAAGTGATCGCAGACAGGAAGATCGCAGAAAAAAACAGGTGGCGGTATTACTCGATACAAGACTGCCCTATGAACGTCGTGTTCGCTCAAGGCGCAATGCAGACAAGACAAAACAGAAAAGAACAATCAATACAAGAAAAGGGATCAGTTATTATATCTAGGAAAGATTATTTTATTGC
>JAOUJV010000110.1 GCA_029882995.1 Gammaproteobacteria bacterium
GTGTTATACCGGTGTATGCAGCCTCTGTCTCGTACGGGCAAGAGGAAAATATTGCCGCCCAGGGATGCATGGATCTGGATGATGAAATTGCCAGTCTGATACCTTCAACCTACACCATCAAACCCGGTTTCTATGATGATCCGGACAATATCTCGATAGGCACAATTGGCTTTTACCATTATGCCAACGCATTGGCATTCTGGGTTTACAAGGAAGCAGAAAAAAGAGGCGAACAGGAAAAGATTCAGGGTTATCGCAAGCGTGTTGCCGAACTGCGACTGGCCAAAGCACAAAAGAGATGTTTTGAATAACAATATTTCCTGAAACGGGATTTGTTATGCCATTTCATACATACAGCGATTTCTACCCGCTTCCTTGGCACGATACAATGCAGTATCCGCTCGGGTGAAAACCTGCTCCGGTGTGTCATCCCCCCGAAACTCGCCAACACCACACGATATCGTGACCGGCACTCTTTCATCCTTGAAGTGGAAACCGGTATTAGCCACTTTTTCACGTAGCTTGTCCATTACCCCCATGGCCGTTTTAATATCTGTCTCTGTAAAAAGAATAACAAACTCCTCTCCACCATAACGCGCCAGAAAATCCGTCTCTCTCAAACTGTTATTCATCATACGCGCCACGGTCTGCAGTACCTTGTCGCCTGCCTTGTGTCCGTAGTTATCGTTAATCCTCTTGAAAAAATCCAGATCAACAACCGCCATGGAAAGATTATTTTCATAACGCCGCCAGCGTGCATATTCCTGTGTCATGCGTTCGTTGTAGGCAAGACGGTTATTGATTCCGGTAAGGGGGTCAAGCATTGCCTGTTCCCTTTCACGGATAACGCTCTCACGCAATGTAGTTGTTTCGGATTCCATTTCATCAAGGCGAGTTGTCAATTCCTGCATGTGTTCAGTCATACGTTTATTTCTTTCTTCTTCTGACTGAAGATATATCACCATATGCCGCCTGATTTGATCGAGCTGTGTCTGCACTGTCCCTTTCAGAGCCTCCAGTGAATCCGCATCAATAACACTGGTTTCGATGTCACGCACATGCGCCTGCACACGTTTATCCAGATCTTTGCTGCCCTGTAATGCACCGTTCCTTTCCTGTTCACTGCGCTGTAAATAATCATCCAGATATTTCAGATTGTCTGTTAATTGCTTAAGGAACTTTTCAAGCTCATATCTTTCTTCCTGCATACGATGACGCATGTCAGAAACAAGTGTGGCCACTTCACCTAATGCTGAACCGAGTTGATCAGGATAGATGCCGGTAGAAAAACTCGCCTTGAGTTTATCCACTGTTTTTTCCATATCATGTGGAAAATTCAGGCGCTCAAGCAGCTGTATTAATATCTCTGACAAATCGAGATTGATTTCTTCTGATCGAGGGGCTGACAGCTTCAGGTCGGGTTTACCGGTTATACGCTGGAACAATCCGGTATTGCTCTTGCTTATTTCCTTTGACGGTTTTTTTTGTAACGCATTATTAATCACAGCACCCAGCATTTTGGATAATGATTTCAGCTCTGTATCATTGACCGACTTTGCACTGGCTAAAATCTTTTTCGCCTCTTTTGCATAAACACCCGGGAAACTGATTTCTGTTATTATCTGGTTTATTGCATCACGAGCAGTGTAAACCGGTGCCGTCTTTTTGGAATCATGTGAAATTTTTCCGATTCTATCAATGGTCTGACAGACCTCATCCAGCACCTTAAGGGTCTGGTTAATTCCCTTGTGACCACTGATCGATTTTCGCAGGTCATTCAGATAGCCATCAAGAATCGGATTGATACCATCTGCGCCGTGGCTAAGACGCGCAATACCGCGACTCAGGGCAGTTTCGATTGCAGCATATTGCTTTTCCTGCTTTTCAAACTGTTCAAGACTGTCGTAGTATTTTTGCTTCCACTTGCTGTCCTGTTTGTCGTTATTTCCGCCAAACATATTCAATCCCTCAGTGATTATCCTAAAATATGTACACCCTTTGGTAATTCAATTTCCATTGCTATCGGCAAATGATCCGATATTGAATGATTCAATACATGTGCTTCCTTCACATTAAGCGTAGGCGTTACCAGTATATGGTCAATATTACGTATCGGTCGCCAACTTGGAAATGTATGCAATTCCTCCAGCGGCTCACGTAATTTTGTCTTTCTGAACAGCCGATCCATTTCCGGACTACCCGGTTTGCAATTCATATCACCCATTACAATCACATGTTCAAACTGATTTACGATATCGCTGATGTAATCCAGTTGCGATACGCGTGCACGTTTACCAAGAGCAAGATGAATCAGGACAAGTATTAAAGGATTATTTGATTGCCCATAACGTACCAGCATGGCACCACGACCGGGAATCAAACCCGGCAATTTATGTTCATGAATATCAACCGGTTTGATCTTGCTGAGGAATCCAATACTGTGACGCGCCAGTTGACCCAGTTTACGGTTGGTCTGGTCATACCAGAATGGAAAATCACTCTTGTCAGCCAGATATTCTGTCTGATTAATAAACCCGGTACGCAAACTGCCGGCATCGGTTTCTTGCAAACCAACTACATCATAACTGCTTAACAGGCTGGCGATACGATCCAGATTATCAAAACTCTTGCTATGAGGCAGGATGTGTTTCCAGCTCTGGGTCAGATAGTGACGCGGGCGTGTTGAACCAATACCCACCTGAATATTGTAACTTAATAGTCGTAAGTGGCTTTTGGCGTCACCAATATCGGGCTGAGCGGCAATAGTATTCAAGGTTTTCCTGTAAAACGTCGGCTAGATCGGACAAACCATTTCACCCAGTTTCTCCGTCAACTTCATGTTCTCGCTATAATCCACCGGACAATCAATCACGCTGACTGTATTTTCCGACAGGGCCTGCTTTAGTATCGGCAGGAGATCGCCAGTTCTTTCGACCCGATAGCCTTTGGCACCAAAAGATTCTGCATATTTAACAAAATCCGGGTTATCAAAATCCACATGGGATACGCGCCCAAACTGGCTCATTTGCTTCCATTCTATTAATCCATAGCCCTTGTCATTCCATATCAGGATAACAACCGGGACATTCAGGCGCATGGCTGTCTCGATCTCCTGAGAATTCATCAGAAAACCGGCATCACCGGTAACAGCGACAATTTTACGTTCAGGGAAAGCCATTTTGGCAGCAATTGCCCCAGGCACGGCAATGCCCATGCTGGCAAACCCATTGGAAATAATACAGGTATTGGGATGCTCACAACGGAACATGCGCGCCATCCACATTTTATGTGCACCTACATCACAAATAACAATGTCATCCATGTCCATGGCTGTGCGCAAATCCCAGATAATTTTTTGCGGCTTGACCGGAAAAATTTCATCCTTTGCATGCAGGTTCATTTCCTTTATCAATGCCTCACGCAGAGGACGCATACGGTGTTCATCACGTGGCGTCAGACCAGCCGCTATTCTTTCCAGACTGTGTCTGATGTCACCAATAACACCGACTGTTACCGGATAGTTTGCATCCACTTCGGCCGGCGTTGAATCAATATGAATAATCTTGCGATCAGCTGTCGGATGCCAGAGCCGTGGATGATATTCCACCAGATCATAACCAATACAGATAATGACATCCGCATTATCAAAACCAAAATTAATATGATCTCTTGACTGCAAACCGGCAGTACCTAATGCCATTGGATGTTTAAACGGAATAACGCCCTTTGCCATAAAGGTATTGGTGACCGGAATATGCAACCGCTCTGCAAATTCAGCCAGTTGTTTCCATGCCTTCGTTCGTACAACACCATTACCTGCAAGTATGATCGGATCTTTTGCTTTTGAAATAATTTCTATGGCATGCTGAATCCGTTCTGCAGAAGGTTCAGGTAATGATGGCTGTGATATTGGTAACGGTGCAAGATCGATTTCCATCTCGGCAATGTTTTCGGGAAACTCAATAAAGGTAGCGCCGGTCTTTTCTGTTTGCGCTACCTTGAATGCCTTGCGTACAACTTCATGCACTGTATCCGGCGTCATAATACGTGTGGCATATTTGGTGATCGGCTGGAACATATCCTGCAAGTCCAGTACCTGATGTGATTCCTTATGCAGTCGATCCGTCCCGGCCTGTCCTGATATGGCGACCAGTGGTGCATAGTCCATATTGGCATCTGCCACACCGGTCACAAGATTAGTCGCACCAGGACCCAATGTAGATAAACAAACACCGGCCCGACCGGTAAGGCGGCCATAAACATCTGCCATAAAAGCAGCGCCTTGTTCATGGCGTGTAGTAATAAACTGTATATGACTATCTAAAAGCGCATCCATTATCTCCAGATTTTCTTCACCTGGAATACCAAAAATGAATTCTACATTTTCATTTTCAAGACAACGTATAAATAATTTGGCTGCTTTCATTATCACTCAGTTCATTTGCTTGCCATATTTGCCTTGCTCTCTTTCTTTACCAGAAAGTCGACTACTTTCATTATATTTTCTGTCCCACCGGCAGTTGTACCTGTCACCCGATACTTGCCATTGACGATCAATGTCGGAACACCATTGGCACCATAACGATTGCCTCTAAGTTTTGCTTTGTTCAATTTTATTTTTACTGAAAATGAACTCCACGCATTATCAAACTCTTCTGCTGCTATACCATGACTTATAAAGAGTGTGCGAATATCTTCTTTACTTGCAATCCGTTTTCTATCCTTGTGAATTGCTTCAAACAGGGCAGTATGTATTTTTTCGGTTATACCCAATGCCTCGGCGGTATAAAAAGCATGTGCATGAATACCCCAGTCATCACGTAATACCGCGGGTAACCGCACATACTCCACATTTGCCGGTTTCGTTTTCAGCCATGTATGCAAATAAGGCTCCAGACGGTAACAATGAGGACAACCATACCAGAACAATTCCAGTACCTCGATTTTGTTTTTTGTGGTCACCGGTTGTGCCGGTGTTACACGCTGGTACTCGAACCCTTCCGCATACTCGGCGAACACATTGAATGAACTCAAAAACAGTACCAGCCAAACCAGACTGGTTCTTGTAATTCTGGATATCATTTTCCCTACCCTCTTTCGATTAAAATACCTGTCAGTAGACCATGTACAGACAAAATAATTTCCAACTATAGCGATTTACCCGCAATATTGCACGAATGATTCCGTACCAAAACAGATATCAAAGAGGATTATGAACAAAAAAAAGCGGGTGATGGAAGAACCCATCACCCATTGATAACTATAGATTTAACGAAGGCCTGATACGTAGGATGCCACTGCCTTGATGTCGTCATCAGACAATTTAACTGCCACATCCTGCATCATTTTTGCATTGTCATTAGTGCGCGCACCACTACGAAAATCCTTCAGCGCCTTGGCAACATAATCAGCTTGCTGACCACCAACTGAAGGGAACTTCGCTGCCGCATTACCGGTACCTGCAGGACCATGACAAGCCATACATGCAGCCACACCCTTTTCCTTATTACCGGCGCGGTAGAGTTTCTCGCCTGCAGCAACCAATCCTACGTCAGCAACGCCTGCACTTATAGGCTGTGATGAATAGTACGCTGCAATATCTTCAATATCCTGTGCTTTTAATCCGGCCGACATGGCTGTCATGGTCGGATCCTTACGAGCACCGGATTTAAAGTCAGACAATTGCTTGCTGATATAGTCAGCATGCTGGCCGGCCAGTTTTGGCCACATTCCCATGACGCTATTGCCATCCGGGCCATGACAGCCAGCACATGCTGCGGTCTTGGTTTTACCGGCAGACACGTCGCCAGCTGCCTGTGCCATGCCAGATACCAGCAAGATACCTAAAACACATGACAGACCTGTTTTTACATAATGGAACATCTTATTTCCTTACTGTTATTAATTACTTACTTTGATCTATCAGATAGGCAACGGCAGCTTTGATGTCGTCATCAGACAAATCCATACGACCACCCTTTGGCGGCATCATAGAGCCTGGTTTGCTGCTGAAACCCTTGATTGCATGAGTTTCCAACGTAGCCATATCCTGCTTTATACGAGAAGCCCAGGCAGCCTTGTCACCCAATTTTGGGGCACCGGCGGCACCTGTGCCATGACATGCAAAACATGCCTGTTGGTAAATCGCTTTGCCGTCAGCCAGTACCGCTGTTGTTCCTGTTGCAGCCATTGCAATTGCCGCTGCCATTACTAATTTCTTCATGATAATCAACCTCTTACAAAATTCCTGATTCTCCGGCCGATAAATTCTATCTCTATTTGATAACAAAACTGGGGCCAGACCCAAAAAAGCGTGCCAACTTTATACTGGGCTGTAATCAGGGTCAACCGATCGAGGTCAGTAAAATCCTGACTTTCCTGCTTTTTTGCTATATGGTTAGCACCCATTTAGTCCATTAGATACCAAAATCTGCCCTGACCTATTGAAATGAATACTTTTTATCGCAAGGCCAAATTCCTTATCAGTGCCCCGGGCATTGCACGATCACCTGACGATTCCGGGGCAGAAATCGCCTTTGTCGGGCGTTCCAATGCGGGTAAATCCAGTGCGCTGAATGCCATTACGGACAATAAATCACTGGCTCGTACCAGTAAAACACCTGGCCGCACCCAGTTATTAAATTACTTTGCGCTTGATGATGAACGTCGGCTGGTGGATTTACCGGGTTATGGTTTTGCCAAGGTGCCGGAGAAGACAAGAAAGGACTGGCACCATGCGATTGATGAGTACCTGCGCAAGCGTGAATCGTTGCAAGGTCTGGTTCTCATCATGGATATAAGGCATCCAATGACCGAGATTGATCAGCA
>JAOUJV010000027.1 GCA_029882995.1 Gammaproteobacteria bacterium
TGGCGATATGAAAAAGATACCTGACGGCTTCAAGTCCTTTTATTTCACTCTTTGTGGATTGATATTGCTGAATGGTATTGTTTATTCCAAAAAACACAGACAAACAAAGCAGGATGGTGGGTGCAATTGTCGCCACAACAAGACTTTTTAAAAGTGATTTTCGCGACCATTGTTTTATCATTTTTAACTACCCGAGCACGTGTTTATTCCCCCTTTTTTATGTTTATAAATTCCCTTACAACAACTACGATTTAAGTATAGGGCAGAAGCACAAACAAATACACCTATGTATTTGTGGTAAATCGGAGTTAACTTAAATGCCTATATAATTAGATAGTTAGGAAGATGGGTTCTTGATATGGATACGGTAATTGGGGTCACCTGATTAAAAACAAATCGCTCTGAGCCCTTTGTTTTTGCAACCAGGATGCGGCTGGTCGTATTTCTCCCACGACAAGGCCTCTTGAGTTTTCTATCGTTGGGGAGATGTGCGCCTGAAGTTTATGTTTTACTTCATCTGTTAAAACACCCAGATGATCAAGGATAGCCAATAATGCGACAGAGCGTGCGCGGGCACTGCCATCGGCTATTTTCACTGCAATCCCCAGACCTTGTTCGGGTAAGGCGGCGGTGACAATACCCTCTGCTCCGGTTTTAGCCAGTACCGCGCCCTGGGTAACTTCGTTCACTTCACTGACTACTGTTCCATGTCCGGCAATATAAAGCGGCTCATTGGTAATAGCTTTGTGAAGACGGTAAATGGCCTGTGCGCGAGTGTCTGACAAATCGACAGGTTTGGCAAAACGCGCAGTGGCATGGGCAAGTTGCAGCAAAGGCATCGTGGGCGCAGGTAATCCACAGCCATCAATCCCCATTGGATATTGTTTGAGATCACTATCAGCCAGATCTGAGAGGATATCCATCGATAATTGTTGTAGCGGATGTTCAAGCAGATGGTAATTATCCAGCGGCAATGCCAGATGCAGTGCCGTGGTTAAAAATCCGCTGTGTTTGCCTGAGCAATTGTGGTGAATTCGACAACCCTGTTTTCCGGAAGCCAATATCTGGCGGGCACTGTCAGTATGTTCCGGTAGCGCCGCACCGCAGGCCAAATGATCTTCCGTTAACCCCAGTCGCGTTAACCATGACTCCACCAGATCTTGATGTATTTTTTCTCCCTGATGAGACGAACAGGCCAGCGATAATTCCGCATCGCTCAGCTCATAGTGTTCACTGGCACCACTCTCAAGCAGATGAATCGCCTGCATTGGCTTTAGCGCAGAACGAGGAAAAACCAGTTTTTCGATATCTCCCCAGCTTTCTACAATATTGCCTTTAAAATCACACACGACGGCAGCACCAAAATGCCTGCTTTCCACCATCTCATTACGTGTGACCTCAACTAACAGCTCATAAGACATGTTGCGCTAAACCCTTAAAATGGTCGTTTTATGACAAAGAGTCAGGTGCCAGGCATAAAGCCAAATAAACCTTCTTACATGTTTATTTTTCACATAGCCATGAAGCGACTTTGGACAGTATTACCGGCTACGGCCAGTGACATATCATATGGCACTCGGCTAATCCCTTTCTCTACAATAAGTTGTATTACCTCATCATAGGTCAATTCATTGGCTATTTCACAGGCCAGAGGAAAATAACTGGTACCCAACGTCATTCCCGGCACTAAATTGGCCTCCATAAAATAACAATCACCACGTTTATTGGTTTTAATGTCAATACGTCCAAAATCCCATATTCCCAGCTTGATATACGCATCCACCGCCAGTTTTGAGACTTTATTCAGCATGATTCGATCTTCAATCTTCCTAACATCTTCCGAATCTTCCTTCTTTACCTTTGCACCCAGAATCCGCAGACCATTGGTTGATTGTGGCGGAATGATTTCAACAGCAGAGACAATGCATCTACTGTCTTCTGTTTTAATTATCGCAACTGAAAACTCCCGACCATCCAGATACTCCTCGGCCAATACAGGCATATTAAATTCAGCGAATAAAGACCTGGTTTTACTTTCAAATTCTGAAAAATTCGTGACCAGAGATAAATCATCAATCCCGTTTCCATTTGCCGCATCAATTGGTTTCAGGAACAAAGGGAAGGCAACGGGCAAGTCCGATTCGCATTGATACTGCCCCGGGATGGCCGTGAAATAACGGGCGGTTTTCAAGCCTCTTTTCATTAAATGTGATTTTGCAAGCACCTTGTCAGAATCAAACTTCAGCACCTCTCTTGGCGAACCGGAGTAATTGATTTCATGCTTTGCAAAATATTCGGACAACCAGATATCATTTCCATTATCTATAGAAATGTATTTTACGGCCAGAATGACTAAATCCGGCTTCCTGTTCACAACCAGCGCCAGATCTTTCAAGTCTCTGCAGACGCTCAACTTCACATCGTGCCCCAGTTTATTGATTGAATCTAAAACACTCTGGCAAGCCTTGTACGAGCCAAATCCGGTCTCTTTTAATTTTTCATTTGGTGCTGTAATAATTTCTATTTTCATTGGTATCAACCCGCATGGATAGTGGTTGATGTCGATTTGGATATTTTATGTAAATGCACCAAACACACGACATCGTATATATCTGGTTTACCCCAACAAGAGGACGTTTTCGCAAAACCAAAGCAAATAATCTGTTTATTGCTGATAAAGCGAGTCACACACCATGCAGACAGATGACAACAATACATACACATAACGGCATGAAGGCATCACATGGTTTAAAGATTAATGATTGTGTCTGAAGTGGAGTCAGTTCCAGGAGAGAATCAGACAAAAGTGATAAGGCCAAGCCCTGTAAAGGCAATGGGAAAGACTGGCAGGAATAACCAAGATGCATCAACGGCCAGCACGCCATTATAGCATGCCCATGATCAGAATATGTTTTTAATTAAGTGAGTGAAATGATGGTGTTAGTGGGGTGATTAAAGGATTAGAGGGGTCGGTATTTTTACTCTGACCCCAAATATTCCTAGTGATGATTTTTCTCATATAGCTTATTAATTCTAGGCTGAATAAACCACAATCCTATCGGAAAAAACCACATCAAAAAGAATTCACGAGAAAAACCAGAGAATTTAACCTTGTTATTCCGCTCAGCCATTACCAGATTTCTTGAAATATCGAGTCTGACCCTATTAATTTTTCGTTTGTAGTGAGCACGGCGAACGAATAACGCGTCCGCGTTGACGGCCTTGTTAGCTGATAACCACCTATATTTTTTCAAAATACTCAATATCCGATCCTTCCAAACGCTCAAGAACTTCATCTAACATTTCCTCAGCTTTCTCTGGAAACTGTTCTTCAACATCATAAACTGGAAGTCTATAGCGATAGATCTTTAAGACTTTTTCTTGAGCATCTTCTGGCAATTGTTGTAGCTCGCTTTTCACCTCATCCTCTGATTCACCGCTGCAAAGCGCGAATATCACTTTGAAGGCCTGCTCGTGTTGATCCCGCGTTAATGGCGTTAGTTTCGACATCTCGGTATAGCATGCTGCGACGTGCTCCCACCAAGCCACTTCTCTTGACGGATGAGAATCTCTTTTGAAGCCATCCAGCCAGAATTCCATTGAATGAGAATGCGCACCCCACAAGGCAGCTCTAAGAAGTCTTATGCGACCAACAAGGTCATCTGGCAATTCTTCGTGCCGTATCGGCCCCATTGAAATCTGTTTGGGGTCGATCATTTCTGTCTTAGCATTCTTAATTATTTCTAAATATGTTAACCGCTTTAGTATACGGGTAAAAATATCCGGGCGAATTATCTCTAGGAGATCAATAGCAATTTTCTCAGCGGAACTTTCAGTAGTATTCACTGCCTTTTTATCGGCCAGTGGCGGGCTGTATTCGAGTACTTGGCTTTTTGTAACATTGTGCCATACAGGCAAAATTACTTTTCCGCCCTCCATTTCTCTGGCAACTAGTCCTCTTAATTCATACTCTGGCCATTGCTTTTCTAAAAAGTGTGGCGATATGACGATAATGCCAAAGGCAGATTGAGAAAGCCCTTTGTCAATAGAACGACTCAGACTATCTCCTATTTTCAGTGTTAGTTCGTCATACCAGACCTTTGCGCCGAAGTTCGCTAAGGCTTCAGCTAATGGGCGAACAAAGTCCTCCTTATCTTCACTGGCATGTGAAATAAAAACATCCCAAGTATCTTTGTTCATCAATTCAACTCATTCGTATTTAAAGGGGTCGGTGACAAATGCCAATCATTCTCAATTGTCACCGACCCCTTTTATTTTTTTTAGCCATATTATGGTGATACTACCCTGAACCAGTCTCGCATCACCTGCTTTGTTCTTTCCATTTCTTCATCACTAATTTCTGTCATATGGCATATGGTATTGCGTAGATGAGCAATTAAACGCGCTTCTTGGACTAAAGCTTTATCTCGCACTATATCTTTGAAGTAATCTTTCCAGCAATGATCAATGACTCTTAATAGCTGAGGATATGTCATTAATGCAGATTTATCTCTAGACCCGAGCGCCATCCAACCTTTTATTTCTTCATTTTCTTCGAGTTTGTCAATTTCCTGCTGAACATCTGGTGGTACTTTTTCCCACCATGTTTCTGTTCCGTTTTTTGTTATTGTTTCAACAATAAATTCTCTGAGATATTTCTCAAAAACAAAAAATAGTCGATAGCCTTCAGATGCTCTATTGGCAGATTTTACGGCATCAGGAAGTGATGTAGTTAAATCATAATGATCGGAAATCATTAATGGCTTTCCATCTGCGACTTCAGGAATTGCTCCAGTAATTTTTGTAGCAGTTTGTCCAAGCATTAAGAATAGAGCGAGATTGCCATCATTCATTGTTTAAACACCTTTCGTATGGCATTAAAGATGTTCATATATGTTTCTTCTGTTCCATTAGATGGAAGATGAACTTGGAGATTATAATGAAACTCTGGCTTAAGACCTTGTCCAATACCAGCTGGACTGACGCCTGGTATAGTGACCGATTCTAAATCTTCTACCCCGGTATCCTTTTTCTTATCATCTTCCCTAAGAGTTTCGTCAGATTCAAAGTCTGATAAGGCAATTAACGCTTTAAATGTTCCAACTATTTTTGTCGTAGTTCCAGTATCAGCACCTGAGACCTGTGCAACTAATCCCTTTAATTCTGATTGTTGAAGTGAATATGCATTTTCATTTGCATCGAAAAGTGGTTGAAATGCTTCTCTTACCCCTCTCGCAATTTCGATCCCAGCAATATTGTCGTTCTTTAGTGCAGCGTAGCGTGATGTTGGTTTTCCACCATTATCCAAGAACCCGAGTTGCTTCAAAAGATTTATTAAGGGTCTGTCACCTACTCCTTTTAACCCTATCGTGTCATAGAGATACTTATGTGTGAATGTTTCCGGTATCTTAGCGGCCTTAATTTTTTCGAATAACTTCCCCACATTTTTATATGAGGGTAAATAAGGTAATTCTTGTGCCATGGCTTTTCTTCCTTTTTGAATGGCTAACGCCTTGCTAAGCGGCGTGTTTTTTACGTCCGCTTGAGCTAATTGTTAGGGTTTGTTATTTTTTGAGATCATTTGAGAAAATAAATCCAATGCCTTTGAGTTTTCATCTGAAGATATCTTTCTATCTTCTAGAGATACTGTGCTTTCGCCTTTTTTTAGGAGGAAATTACGTTCAGTTTCAGCTAGCGATAAAAGGCAACTTGTTATTGTTTCTTTTTCTCCTAATGCATTAGATTCTAATAAAGCAATATGCTTTGCTTCCACATTAGTAATTTCATTTTGAAAGTATTTTATTTCAGATAAATTGGACTTATAAAGCCCCAAAAAGAAATAAGCAAAAACTTCAATTACTAAGACAAGTGATATTCTAGGGGCAAATTCAGATAAAAGATAAGTTGTTGCATCAGTCCCAGTGGTTTTTTTCTCAAGTACAAATGTTATAAAGATCGCAACTCCTGAAAGAGCAGTAATGCTTCCAATAATAAGATTTATTTTTGCTCTTTTTGTTAAAGACTCCAGTTCATTAAGTAATCTGTTTTTTATGGATAAGAAGCTTTCGGATAATCTTTGCTCTGTTTCAATTGATAATATATTCTCTATTCCGTTTTTGATATTAGTTAGAATATCTTCAGAAGTTTCTGCCAATATTTTTTCTCGTAATGCTGTTTTAATTGCTTCTTTGTCTTTTTCCTCTATTTTTAACTCCGATGTATTTTTTGCAGAAGAATACTCAAATATCTTTTGCTCCAGCTTGTTTATTTTATTTTTTAAAATATTATTCTGTTTAATGAATTCTCTAGAATAATTGATATTTTCATTATCGGTGATATTTTCTTCATTTCTAACTTTTTTTACAGTTGTGTCTAGGTACATGCTCATAAAAATGCCTACACCCAATAAAGCACCGCCGATAGCAATCATATTTATTAATTGATATGGTCTAAATTCCATACCAAAAACTTCATATGGAACTATTCCCGCCATTAGTAAAAAAGCAACTATTTGGCTGCCGAGGATAATAACTAGCGGTTTTCTGTATTTGTGAATAAGTATAATTTTTGAATATTTGTTATTTTCCATTATTAATATCCGTACGATTAGTTTATTACCCTAACTATATTTATCGTTCCAAAAAGGCACTTTTAAAAAGACTTTTTTGGATCTTTAATAACACTGCATTGTTTTCATTCAATGAATTTCCTGTTTTCAAAGATCATTTTTATTAATTTAATTATGCAAAAATGCTATCCGGCCTTCGTTAACCCTTCACTCCCCCACCCAAACACACTTTCCATCACTTATCTTGTTAATCGCTTTCAGTCTTTTTTCATGTTCTTTTAGTTCTGCCTTGGTCGCTTTCACCACGGTGAGTTTGACCTGATCTTTTTTGGGAATCTTTTTATTGGTGATGGCGCCATTGGCATCGGTGTTTTCGGATTGTCCATCGAGCTTGAGGGTGGCTTGTCCACCGGTCATGGCTAGGTAAACATCGGCAAGCAGTTCGGCATCAAGCAAGGCGCCGTGCAGGTCGCGTTGTGAGTTGTCGACTTCGTAGCGTTTGCACAGGGCATCGAGGGTGTTGCGCTGGCCGGGGTGTTTTTTGCGTGCCAGTCTGAGGGTGTCGGTGATGGTGCAGATGTCTTGTACCGCGCCCCACTTTTTGCCGAGCTTTTGTAATTCGGCATTCATGAAGCCCACATCAAACGGCGCGTTGTGAATAATGAGTTCGGCACCACGGATGTATTCCACAAAATCGCTGGCGATGTCTTCAAACAGCGGTTTGTCTTTCAGGTATTCGTTGGTGATGCCGTGGACTTCCATCGCACCCTGTTCGATCTCGCGTTCGGGCTGGATGTATTGGTGAAACCGGTTTTCTGTCAGGCGACGGTTGATGAGTTCAACACAACCGATTTCGATAATGCGGTGACCGTCTTTGGGATCAAGGCCGGTGGTTTCTGTATCTAGGACTATTTGGCGCATGGTTTAGATTCTTATTGTTTTTGTTGTGGTTAATACATATGGGTTTATCGTAACGCAAGATGTAGTGGGTGAACACTCCAACCTTCAAAAAATTCCCGTCATTCTCGCGAAAGCGGGAATCTTCAAGCACTTACGGCAAGTTTATGAGATTCCGGCTCTAGGGCCGGAATGACGGAGGATGTGTTTGTGAGATTCCGGCTCTAGGGCCGGAACGACGGAGGATGTGTTTGTGAGATTCCGGCTCTAGGGCCGGAACGACGGAGGACTTTAAGTTTGCGGGGTAAGTTGTTGTTTTTATTCTATTACAACAAAAAAGCCCGCCATGTGGCGGGCTCGGTAATGATCGGGGTTTTTTATTCGGGTGTGCCCTGCCATAACATTTCATAACCTACTTCGTAGGTCTCTTCGCATTTCTCTGCCAGTGCACTGAATTTCTCATTAAAGATCGCATCGGCATGTGATTTTTCATGCTGATCAAATGAATTCCAGTAGGTCATGATCGCAATGTGATCATCGGTTACACGTTCTTTAGGTGCGACCGAACCTTCATCTGAAATAAACCCGGTGAATTTGAATACCTGACCACCAATGAAACCGCCGTTTTCATCACCATAGGTGTTCTTTACCACGTTGCACATCTCACCGAGTTCCATCTCGATGTCTTCTACTGAAACACCTTCTTTTAGTTTAACCACGTTAAACAGCATCACACAGCCGAATGGAATCGTAATTGGATGGAACATAACCTCTCCCTTTATTGATAAGGTAAGAGAGATATTGGGTTTTTATTTGAAGTTACAAGGTGGCTATAGGGAGTTAAGGTGTCAGCTCGTCGATGCCTTTGTTTGCAAGTTCATCAGCACGTTCATTTTCAGGGTGACCGCTGTGGCCTTTTACCCAGTGCCATTCAATGTCATGCGAGTGAAGTTTTTCATCAAGTTCCTGCCACAAGTCTTTGTTTTTAACAGGTTTCTTGTTGGCCGTTTTCCAGCCATTCTTTTTCCAGTTGTGCATCCATTCGGTGATGCCTTTGCGCACGTATTGTGAGTCGGTGGTAATGATCACTTTGCAGGGTCGGGTCAGGGCTTCGAGTGCCTTGATAGCAGCCATGAGTTCCATACGGTTATTGGTTGTGTCGTTTTCACCGCCGTAGAGTTCTTTTTCTGTTCCGTTAAAGCGCAGTAGTGCGCCCCACCCGCCTTGTCCGGGATTGCCGCGACATGCTCCATCGGTAAATATTTCAACTGTGTTTGTCATTCCGCAAAATTCTTGTTGAGGGTTCGACTGCACGGCGTCTCGGTAAAAGTTGATCCGGCCGCAATAATTTTGATCGGGTGGGTATTAATGTTGTGACCCGTTTTTTGGCCACCAGAATATACACTCCGGAAAACCATGGCCAGAAAATTCTGCCCAGTTTTTCCATAAAGCCGAGTTTGCGTAACAGGCCATCACTTTTCACCGGCGGGCGGTGAAAGAATTTGCGTACTTCGGTGGTTTCAAAACCGAGTAGCGACAGCCAGTCTTTTAATCGAGTCACACGATAAAAACGTCCACACCACGGCGGATGACCTAATCGACATAAAATCTGACGCCACAAGCCCCATAAACCCCACGGGTTAAAACCTAAAATGACAATATGGCCTTCCGGTATCAGGACGCGATCGGCTTCGCGCAGTACCTGATGCGGATCGTCAACAAACTCCATTGTGTGCGGCAACAACAAGACATCAATGCTGTCCGTGGCGATAGGCAGTTCTTCAGCAGTGGCTCGCATACTGAGGGCATCTTTTTCACCATCATCGATATCTATAATAAAGCGGGTCGCTACCCGACTCGAGGCAAACAGGTTGTCATTATGCGGATATCCGACCTGCACCAGAAAATAGCCAAACATGTCAGACAGGATTTCATCGAGTTGTTCACGCTCAACCGCCTGCAGTGTTTTACCCAGACGATTGCTATACCACTCGCGCAATCGCTTGCGCGTGAGTTTATTGGGACCACATCGATGGCGAAATTTCATGCTTTGTTTTCCATGTTTATATTCTTTTCATTCACAACTATTTTAGGAGCTTCATCCTTCGACAGTTCATCATGCTAGCGCATAATGAACGCTCAGGACGAACGGAAACTCTAAATCCGTCGCTAATAGCATAAGTAGTCGCACCATTTACACTCCTCACTATCCATCCTCAACAAGCTTGGTACTTACGGACAGCCCCAAACCCGTTCATGGTGAGCGCGAATAACATGAGTAGTCGAACCATATACACCCTTATTACCTATGAGGTTTTATGAAATACCGGATCAAGTCCGTAATGACATTAAAGGGTTTAAAAAGATGTACATATTCTTTAAATATCATACAATTATAACCAATGAATTACCGCCGGATGGTAATTAATAATAATAATGATAAAAATAACGGCTGTTCCTGCATTTGATGACAACTATATCTGGCTTATTCGAGCCGACAATACCCCTTTCACTGCAATTGTTGATCCGGGCGATGCTGATCCGGTGATGGAAGCGATTGCGCATGACCACCTCGAACCGGTGGCTATCCTGCTAACCCATCATCATGGCGATCATGTCGGTGGTGTGCGCGAACTACTGACAAAGTTTGATATACCGGTGTATGGGCCAGCCAATGAGAACATTTATGGCATTACGCATCCATTGAAACAGGATGATGTGGTCGAGCTTGAACAAATCGGTGCCCGTTTCGAGGTGCTGGATGTGCCGGGTCATACACGTGGGCACATTGCCTTTTATGGTCACGATATGCTGTTTTGCGGTGATACCTTGTTTGCCGGTGGTTGCGGACGCCTGTTTGAAGGCACGCCGGAACAAATGTTTGATTCGCTCGAAAAGATACGCGCCCTGCCGGATTCCACTCAGGTTTATTGTGCGCATGAATACACGCTCGCCAACCTTAAATTTGCACTGGTTGCCGAACCGGATAATGAAGATTTGAAACAACGCATGGCAGACACAACGGCGATGCGCAGACAGAATCAAAATACCGTGCCTTCGGCGCTGGGATTGGAAAAACGAACAAACCCGTTCCTGCGCAGTCAGATACCAGAGTTGAAACAGGCGGCAGAACAATTTGCCGGTAAACCATTGCCCACCGGTGCCGATGTATTCGGGACGGTACGCTACTGGAAAGACACGTTGGATTAGTACAAATTTTGGGTGGTTTTTGCTGGATTTTTGAGCAGTTTTACCGATATAAAAGTTAGAATATAAAGAAAAAAGGATAAGAAGTTGAAAAATATAATAATTCTTGGTTTTTCCGCATCACTTCTGGCGTGCAGCACCAATCCGACGGTTTCGAGCCAGTCCGGGGAGATGGATGCTGACGCCGACAATCAGCCACAACAAGTCGTCAGCGCGTCTGACAACGCATCAGCCACAGCCAGCATCTCACTGGACCTGTTTGCCGGTGATGACCTGTGGAACAGAATTCGAAAGGGTTATGCCCTGCCCAAGAGCAATCATCAGCGTGTTCAGCGCGAGATTGCCTGGTATGCAAGAAACCAGGAATATCTGGATCGCGTATTTGATCGCGGTTCCCTCTACATGCACTTTATTGTTGAAGAAGTCGAACGCCGCAATATGCCGATGGAGATTGCTTTACTGCCTGTGGTGGAAAGTGCGTTTCAGCCTTATGCCTACTCGCATGGTCGCGCTTCCGGGATCTGGCAGTTTATTCCTGGTACCGGTCACCTTTATGGCATGAAACAGACATGGTGGTATGACGGTCGCCGTGACATTTATGCCTCGACCATGGGTGCGCTGGATTATCTGCAAAAACTGCACGCAGAATTTAACGGTGACTGGATGCTGGCACTGGCGGCCTACAATGCCGGTGAAGGTAATGTCGGCAAGGCAGTACGCAAGAATAAAAGACACGGCAAACCAATTGATTTCTTCTCACTCAAACTGCCGCGTGAAACCAAAATGTATGTGCCGAAGTTACTGGCGATTGCTGCCATTGTGGCTGACCCGGAATTCTACGCTATCAAGCTGAAACCGATTGCAGACGAGCCAGTGTTTGAAACTGTTGAGGTGGATACACAACTTGATCTGGCACTGGCGGCTGATCTGGCCGGCATCCCGATGGAAGAATTTTATATGCTGAACCCGGCATTCAATCGCTGGGCAACCGATCCGAAAGGTCCGCACCGCTTGTTACTGCCTATTGATAAGGTGGCGGCATTTGAAGACGGATTGGCCAATCATCCTGAGAATGAACGTATTCGCTGGACACGTCACAAGATCCGCAAGGGTGAAACGATTGGCACCATTGCACGCAAATACGGAACCAGCAAGGAACTGATACGTAAGGTCAACCGTGTGCGCGGCAACATGATTGTGGCAGGCAACAGCCTGACAATTCCGGTGGCAACCAAAAGCATGGCGTTCTACAACAAGAGTAATGACCAACGCCTGAAGGCAGTGAAAAGCACACCGCGTAAAGGCAGTAAACAGACCTACACTGTGCGTAACGGTGATACCTTGTGGGATATTTCCAGAAAGCATAATGTCAGCACACGCCGTCTGGCCAAGTGGAATGGCATGGCGCCACGTGACCCGCTTAAGGTTGGGCAAACACTGGTGATCTGGTCTGGCAGTAATGCGAAAAAATCTTCCTGGTCAGCAACAGCCAGTAATGATGCGACCAACAGAAAAATTACCTACCGCGTACGTCGTGGTGATTCACTTTCACGTATTGCTTCGAAATTCCGTGTCAGTATCAGTCAACTAAGACTCTGGAACAGTTTACCTGAAGGTAAATTCCTGCAACCGGGTCAGTACCTGAAACTGTTTATTGATGTGACCAAACAGAGTAGTTAATTCAATCAATAAAAAACCCGCCTCTGGCGGGTTTTTTATACCAAATTAAATCAATAGTAGCAAAACTGTCTATCGTATAAACAAAACACCGTTCGTCCTGAATGCACATACAATGAGCCGTCGAAGGATAGGTGTTTTTCACCAACCACGTGCTAAATCTGATAATTTCGTCCAATCTCCTTTAATCAAGGCTTCCTTCTTTTGGCGACTCCACCTTTTTATTTGCCTTTCTCTTTCAAGTGCCTCTTCCCTACTTGAGAATTCTTCATAAAACACCAAGATAACTGGAAGCCTGGAAGAGGTATAACAGTCAAAGGTATTATGATTATGTAGGTAAAGTCTGGATTCGAGATTATCAGTATGACCAGTGTAATAACTCTTATCCGAACATTTGAGAATATAAACCCAGAAACTCATAATTACCTTCCTTGTAATTATTGAACCGTCCATGGTTCGACTGTGCTCATTCGCAAGCTCATGATCACGCTCACCACGAACGGGATCTAAATACTCACCTCAGAATCAACAAAATACCGTTCGTCCTGAGCGCTCATGAAATGAGCAGTCGAAGGATGACCGGAAATATTTTCAACACAGCCAGTGCCGCTTTAGGAGTATTTCAGTTAACTCCAGGCCGAAAGTCCGCCTTCTAAAACATACGCATCAAAATCGTTTTCGGTGAGTGTGTAAACAGCGGCTGAACTACGTCGGCCTGTATCACAATAGACGATATATCTGGTGCCTTTATCAAGGTTCATCATGTCATTGCGCAGTGAGGCCAATGGGATATTCATACTTCCTTCGAGGCTGTTTTCCTGATGCTCGGCTGGCAAACGAACATCCAGCCACTCTGCCCCATCCTTAATCATTTGTTTTGCTTCATCCATGGTGGCTTTGTTGAGCACGGGTTCATTGAGCAGGTTATTGAAATCTTCCTTACCCAGACGCATCAGGATGCCGTCTGTCACCATGGTTACCGTGGCATTACGCTTGGCATCAGAGATTAATGCGTCTTCGCCAAAACAATCACCTGCTTCCATATCAGCAAGTAATTCACTGTCTCCATTATTTCCGTTGCGTGTTACCTTGCATTTGCCTTCACGCACAATATAGAAATAATCGCCATCTTCGCCTTCTGTGATGACGACATCATCTTTATTAAACGGAACCGGTTCCATGCGCATGAATACCGCCTGAATGTTGGCTGGCGGGATGCGGTAAAAAATCTTTGCTCGAAGAATCGTGTCTGTCCAGTCTTCACCTTCATCTTCGTTTGAACCAACCTTGATCCCCTTGTCAGCGGATTGATCCCATGTGAGTACAATGTCCATTTCCTTGCGATCAATCAGCGCAATAGTGATGTCGGTTTTTGATTTGGCAGTTGCGCGTCGTGGCTGTACATCAACAACAGGGTGTTTGGCGTCATCAGATCCACCGCCAATGACGGCCTTCACGCCATTTTTGTCCTGCACTTCAACTTCTCCATCGAGGACATACATCACCCAGTTATCATGCTCGCCTTCTTTGAACAGCACTTTTTCTGCAGGCAGACGCTTGATTAGAATGGTCTCGGCAAGACGATGAAAATTATCCTTGCTTAACGTGTTGAGTGGGGAAAACTCCCTGAATTTTTCGGCGCTCATATTTTATGTCTAAATCTGTTTTTATACTGTTATACCGTGTTCAATATACCCTATTTAATCGCTAAATAAAAAACAACTTACCTTGTGTGAGCCGGAAATAACCTGTTCATCCGGATAGGAATTCTTACACCTTGCTTCGGCGTTCGGACACCTTGGGTGGAAATAACAGCCGGAAGGCGGATTTGACGGTGAGGGCATATCCCCTTTCAGGCGAATAATCTCGCGCCCCGAAGTGATGTCCACATCCGGCACAGCTGACAACAGGGCTTTGGTGTAAGGATGTTGAGGCTG
Organism: Gammaproteobacteria bacterium; assembly: GCA_029882995.1. GTDB lineage: Bacteria > Pseudomonadota > Gammaproteobacteria > DAOVJZ01 > DAOVJZ01 > DAOVJZ01. The sequence continues at coordinate 14,287 of JAOUJV010000027.1, forward strand.
GGTAAATACTTCACTCACCGTGCCATATTCGACAATGCGCCCCAGATACATGACCGCCACTTCATGCGCAAAATATTCAACGACTGAAAGATTGTGCGTAATAAACAAATACGACAAACCCATGTCACTTTGCAGTTGTTTCAGCAGGTTCAGGATCTGTGCCTGCACCGAGACATCAAGTGCACTGGTCGGCTCATCACAAATCACGAGTTTCGGGTCGACCGCGAGTGCGCGTGCAATACAAATGCGCTGACGTTGTCCTCCTGAAAACTCATGCGGAAACCGGTATTTTGTTTCAGTTGACATTCCGACCTGTTCAAGTAGCTCATTAACGCGCCTGAAACGTTTGTCATCGCTCATTGTGCCTTGATGCACTTTCAGGCCTTCACTGATGATATCGGTAATGCGCATACGCGGGTTCATCGATGAGAACGGATCCTGAAATATGAATTGAATATCAGAACGTACTGATTTGAGTTTTTCAGGTGCCAGTGTGGTTAGCTCCTTGTCATCAAAAAGCACCAACCCGTCTGTTGGTTTAATAAGCTGCAAAATACCCTTGCCAACCGTTGTCTTGCCGCAACCTGATTCACCAACCAGCGCAACGGTTTTGCCAACCGGGATAGTCAAAGAGACACCGTCGACTGCCTTGACATGCCCTACGACACGCCTGAATACGCCCTTATGAATCGGGAAATGCACCTTCAGGTTTTTTACTTCAAGCAGTGATTCTGCTTTGGTTGATTGTTCCTGTTTATGTGCAGAAACTTCTGTGCTCTTGCTGGTCAGATCTGAAAAATGACAGCGTAAACTGTGGTTAGCAGACAGGTTTTCAATTTTTGGTGGCTGATTGTGACATTTGTCCTGTGCATAATCACAACGATCGACAAACCGACAGCCTGCAAACGTCTGGTTTAACGGCGGCACCGAGCCATGAATGACTTCCAGATTTTGTCCGCGCTTGCCAGCATTGGGCAGAGATTGAAACAGTTTGATGGCATAAGGATGGCGCGGTGTATTAAAGAACGTATCACGATCGGCTATTTCAACAATTTCACCGGCATACATGACGCCGACCCGATTAGCCATGCGGGCAACCACACCCAGATCATGTGTGATCAGTAAAATAGCCATACCGGTTTTTTTCTGTAGATCAGAAAGCAAATCCAGTATCTGTGCCTGAATCGTGACATCCAGTGCCGTTGTCGGTTCATCTGCAATCAGCAAATCAGGTTCGCAGGCCAGTGCAATGGCAATCATCACACGTTGTTTCATACCGCCGGAAAGCTGATGTGGGTATTCGTTGATACGGCGCGCCGGATCCGGAATCCCGACAGCGTCCAGTAATTCAATTGCACGTTGTTTGGCAGACCAGTATCCGGTGATCCGGTGTCGCACCAGCACTTCCTTGATTTGCTGACCGACTGTCATGACCGGATTCAGGGAAGTCATCGGTTCCTGAAAGATAATGGCAATACGTGAACCGCGCACATTGCGCATGGCCACTTCTGAAAAACCCAGAATATCATCATCGTTCAACTGCACCTTGCCGGCTGTTATTCGGCCTGCCGGTTGCGGGATCAGTTGCAACAGTGACAAGGCGGTCATTGATTTACCGCAGCCGGACTCGCCAAGTAACGCAAAGGTTTCGCCCTTGTTGATTTCAAAACTGACATCATCAACAACACGCGTTGCTTTATCGCCTTTGCCAAAGCGTGTTTTCAGTCCTTCAATCTTTAATAATGACTCAGCCACGGGCTCTTAACCTCGGATCAAATGCATCACGTACCGCATCGGAAAATAGGTTTGCGCATAACACCAGCACAAACATCAGAATGAATGCCGCAAACAGGGGCCACCAGACAACCGGCTCACGCGCCATTTCAAGTCGGGCACTGTTGATCATATTGCCCCAACTGATCATGGAAGGATCAACACCAACACCGACATAGGAAAGTACGGCCTCTGCCAGCACCAGTCCGCTGAAATCGAGCACAACAGAAATCAAAACAATGTGCATGACGTTGGGCAGGATATGTCGCACTATGATGACAAAATCATTCACACCAAATGCGGTTGCCGCTTGTACGTAATCCAGTTCACGCAGTTTTAATGCCTCACCACGCAATAAACGACACAGGCCAGTCCAGCTGGTGATACCCAGAATAATACAAAGGAACAAAAGCCGGATGTCAGCACGTTCTGTCAGACTGCCAAACGCATCCGGGTTGTTTGCCATATAAACCTGCAGTATCAGAATCGCCGCTGTAATCAACAATACACCGGGTATCGAACTCAAGGTGGTGTATAGGTACTGAATCACATCATCCACCTTACCCCTGTAATAACCCGCCATAATACCAAGCATGATCGCAAACGGGAGCATGATGAGTGTGGTCAAGGTGCCGATCACCAGGCCGGTACGAATACTTTTAATTGTCTGGTAGAACACATCCTGCCCTACCTTGTCAGTACCCAGAATATGGTACTTGCCGCCAAGCTGGGTTGTCAGTGCGATAAAAATAAACAGTGCGCCAAACGTAACGAATATGGTGCGCCACGGCAAACGTTCTCTTTGTGTATAGCGAATTGTGGTAATTACCTTACGCGTTGAACAACGCCAGCGGGATGCAAGCACAATCACAATCAATGCACCAAACAATAACCAGATGCCGACCCCCTTAACCAGACCAATGAACACTAATCGTGCAATATCACTGGCACGATCTGATGGTTCAACCAGATGTGCGCCGCCATGTTCCAGCCGCCTGTAATCACGTATCTGACTGCCGTCTTCAAGTTCAATGGTTTCCTTGGTGTAAAGATGGGTGGCAAAAGGGGCTGAATAGGTTTTTTCCTGTGCGAGTCGAATCGGTTCTGCAATCCAGTCAAGCAGGCTGATAACTTCTCCGGAATAAACAATTTCCGCCTTGTTCTCTTCTGATTTTATTTGTTCCCGAAAATGGATTGAATCAAGAAACCCGATGGCAATATAGGCCATTAAAATAATAAACGACATTGCACCAAGTCGACTGCGGATAACCTGCTTCCACGGTGCAAGCAGATATTCTCTTTTACGTGCATACATTGAAAAGCTGAATACCGATAAACACAGTATGTATACAAGTAAATCTGTCCACAGCATTACAAATTTCATCTTGCTACTCCAGCCTTATCCGTGGATCAACCAGTGTGTAGGAAATATCCGTCAGGATAAGTCCTATGATGTATAACACGGTGCCGAGAAACACCATCGCGCGCACAATGGCAAAGTCCTGTTTCTGGATCGCATCAATGGTGTAACTGCCGAGTCCGGGTATGCCAAAGAAGGATTCCGTAATCAAGCTACCCATGAACAATAACGGGATCACCACAACGACACCGGTCAGAATAGGTATCATCGCGTTCTTGAGCACATGACGGAACAGTACACGTAATTCAGACAAGCCTTTTGCACGTGCGGTACGTACATAGTCCTTGTTTATTTCTTCCAGAAATATGGTGCGATACCAACGCGTGCCGGAACCAATCCCGCCTATCACACCGATTATCACGGGCAGAATAAGAAACTTGATGGCATTCGTTCCAATATCAAAACCGGAGATCGGCACCAGATGCCACAGTTTACTGATCAAATATTGGCCACTGATAATGTAAAACAATGACGAGATCGACATCAAAACCACGCCCGTGATGACGCCGGTTATATCAATATAAGTTGCCCTGAAAAATGCCAACAACATGGAAATAGAAATGTTGGTCAACAACCCAACCAGAAATACCGGCAAGGCGATCGCCAGACTTGGCCACATACGTTGACTAATATCATAGGCAATATCACGTCCTTCATCGGAACGGCCAAACCGGAAGGCAAACAGGCCAACTGATTTTTCATAAAATATGGTATTACTCAATACCGCAGTTCCTGTTTCGTCCGAATTGATTAACAGCGGTTTGTTGTAACCGCGTTCCTCTTTCCATTTTTCAACCGCTTCCGGTGTAACATGCTTCATACCAAGATGCATACGTGCCATATCATCCGGTGTGTTAACAACAAAAAACAGAACAAATGTCAGCACATTCACACCTATCAGGATAGGTATGGCATACAGCATGCGGCGAATAATATAGGCAATCATGACTTATTCACCTCACTGATAAGGGCAGGCTTATGTTCCTTGCGCACAAACAGGATAATTGCCGGAATAATGACTGCAATAATGACAATGACCAGAAACATGATTGGCCACAATATGGGTTGGTTCCATTCCTGACGCAGTTGATAACGAAGTACGGGATCAATCTTTTTAAACTTGAGGGTGTTGTTTGCCATAAAGTTAGGTTTTGAGTTGCCATACCATTGGTGTGACAAGGCGAAACTCTTTGGGAAAAAGCCCCATATCCACGGCGCATCAATCCTGACGATTTCAATCATCCTGTCGATGACTTTTTGCCGCTCAGGGCCATTGTCCATGTCTTTCATTTTGATAAACAGGCGATCAAATTCCTTGTTGCTGTAGTTAACAGCATTCTCACCATTTAACTCTGCTTTCTTGTTCGGTCCGTAAAGTAAAAATAAAAAATTCTCCGGATCAGGGTAATCTGCGTTCCAGCCCCACATAAACATTTGTGATGTTCCTTTCAGCATTTTTTCCTGAAAACGATTGTAGGTTGTGTTGCGGATCACCAGTTGTATACCCAATTTTCTGAATTGTTTACGCATCCAGTCAAATCGTGCCTTGCTGTCCGGACCACTGCCCGTTGTATCAAAATGCAGCAACAAGGGTTTGCCGGTCTTTTTACTTATGCCGTCGGGGTAACCTGCCTCAGACAGCAATTGCTTGGCTTCCGCCAGATCACGTCGTTGTTGCTTTCCATTTTCCGATTTGTATACCACCGGGTTTATACCTTCATTGCCCGAGCGATAACCAAATATCCCAGGTGCAATCGGTCCTTGCGCGGCGATCCCGCGACCGTTCAGAAATATGGAAATAAACTCTTCAAAGTCCAGCGCAATGGAAATAGCTTGCCTGAGTTTGCGTGCATCGTTACTTTTACCGCCAATAACCGGATCCATCATATTAAAACCAAAATAATAGATAGACGTGCCAATACCGGTTTTAAGCTCAATCCCCTTTTCTTTCATTTCGTCTGTAAGCTCTGCTTCACCACCGGCACCAATATTAACGGCCTGATCAAAACTGTCAGATGAGATACCGGACACGTCATAATAGCCTTGCAGGAATTTGTTCCAGTAAGGAATGTTTTCCTTCTCCAGTGTGTACACCACCTTATCGATAAACGGCAATGGCTTGCCTGCATCTGCCAGCAAGCCGCTTTCCTGATCACCCGGCATGCCTTCGGTCGGATAAGTTTCACCATGGAAATTGGGATTCTTTTCCAGCACCATTTGCAGATTGGGATTATTCACCGTCAGCATATAAGGACCCGTGCCCACCGGATACCAGTTAAGTGTAATGTTTTTTTCTTCCAGTCCGGGCTGAGAATAAAAACGATCTGCTTCCCAGGGAATGGGGGCAAAAAACGGCATCGTGAGCCAATAAAGCATTTGTGGATATTTGCCTTTTATCTTGATGCGATAAGTGTATTTATTAATAACACTGGCACCGTCAAAGTCATATTTATTCAGATCAAGATAATGCCCTTCCATATTGTCTGCGGCTTGTTTTAATTTTTTGGCATAGGGAACAAGATCGGCGATATAGGCACTCATCAATCCGTAAATAGGTGAATGCAGTTTGGGATGCGCCAGACGCTTTATCTGGTAAACATAATCAGCCGCCGTCAATTCGCGCGAGTCTGTTTGGTTGAAATCCGATAACGTGTAGATACTGGTTAACTGTTCCTTATCCAGCTGATGATAAAGGAATTCATTATTTTCAGTTTTGACAAAGGCAGGATGTGGCTGAAACCTGATCCCCTTACGTATCTGGATGTCATATAACGTATAGGCGATGTCTTTGACTGAAGCATTTGCGGGTAGTCGCTTGCCCTTCTTGTCGATATAGACTGGTTTGGGTATGCGGCTTGCTGTTAACGGGATTAGCTCATATGGACGCTTCAGATAGTGGTACTGGAGGGGTGGCTCATAAATCTGGCCGGTAAACTCGACCTCATTCGAACTGTAGGATCTGGCCGGATCAAGGTGATTGGGGCGTTCGGAGAAGGACGAATACAGGATGTTTTCAAACCGTTCCTGCACCGGGTAGGGATTATTCCAGCTCTGACCATCACACCCTGTCAGAAACAACAGAAAAACAAGGCTGATCCAGTCCCTCCTGCGAGGCTTCAGATTGGCCTTGTTATTACTTTTCAACTGGTTCAGTTCTTGGCACTGATACGGTAACATATCACCATCAGTCTTATTATTATGTGCTTAGTGTAAACGCAGTTGAGTATTAAAAAAAGGATAAAAATATGGGTTTTCTTAAAGATAAACGTGCTCTCATTGTCGGTGTTGCCAGTAATCGCTCCATAGCATGGGGAATAGCCAAGGCCATGCATCGTGAAGGGGCGGAACTGGCCTTTACTTACCAGAATGAAAAACTGCAGGGACGAGTTGAGAAATTTGCCTCTGAGTGTGATTCTGACATTATTCTTCCCTGTGATGTTTCAGATGATAAGGAAATCGACAAGGTTTTCGAACGTCTGGATGATTACTGGGATCATCTGGATATCATTGTGCACTCGGTTGCGTTCGCGCCTAAAAATGAACTTGAAGGTCGCTATCTGGATGCGGCAACACGTGAAGGTTTTATCACTGCGCATGAAATCAGTTCATACAGTTTTACCGCACTTGCCAAGGCAGGTCGCAACATGATGGAAGGCCGTGATGGTGCATTGCTAACCTTGAGCTATCTCGGTGCTGAACGCGTCATGCCTAATTACAATGTCATGGGGCTCGCCAAAGCCAGCCTTGAAGCGAATGTACGCTACATCGCGCAAGACCTCGGTCCTGATGGCATTCGCTGTAACGCCATTTCAGCTGGTCCGATACGCACACTGGCTGCCTCCGGCATCGGTAACTTCAAAAAGATGCTCGATTATGGTGAACGTAACTCGCCATTACGCCGGAATGTTTCTATTGATGATGTTGGTAATGCAGGTGCGTTTCTGTGCTCTGACCTTGCCGCTGGCATTACCGGTGAAATTCTTTATGTCGATGCCGGTTATCACATGGTAGGCATGAGTCAGGACGCGTTGTAAAACCTGTCAACTTTAAAATAAAAAAGGCCGCAATAGCGGCCTTTTTTATTATCTCTATTTTTAAGCTCTATAATTCGGTTTCACGAATTATCACTTTTGCATCCTTGCGCAATTCTTTCAGGTAGGCCTGATATTCATCAGTGCCACGTGAATTCGACAATGTGCGTGCAAGATTCATTTTTTCCGCTTCCTTAACCGAGGTTGAATCACCATCAGTCACTTTGGAAACCATAATCACAGCGTAGTCACCATTCCCCAGCTCAACAGAATCAATTAAAGGTGCGCCTTCCGGACGACCGACACCGAATGCCTTTCTAACAACAGCTGGATTAAGTGCTGTTTCATTTCGGGTTACTGCCTGCTTAAATTTCCATTCAACTTTTAGTTCATCCGCGATCTGCTTGCCATCCTCACCCGCTTTAAGCCGTTGCATAAACTTGTCTGCCAGTATCTGGGCATTTTTACTGGCAATCTGGGATTTCAGCTTTTCAATAATAAGCGGCTTGACCGCTTCCATTGGTTTTATTTCTGAAGATTTATGTTCCTTTACTCGCAAAATAACCAGGTTGCCCGGAGTTACTTCAACAGGTTGGCTGTTGATGCGTTGTATCAGCACTTCTTCTTCAAAGGCCTTGTTGCCAAATTTTGGATTTGCGGCAATACCCTGGCCTTTGCCGACGGAGAAAAAGTCTGTTTCCTGAATTTTCAAACCCAGTTCGTTCGCCGGTACTTCCAGTGAATTCTGGTTTTCATAGCTCAGGTCTTCCAGTTTTTCAGCCAGCGCATAAAATCTGTCTGATGCCTTTTCCTTTTTGACTTCTTCTGTAATCTGGGTGCGCGCCTGATCAAAGGTTTTGACAACATCCGGTGTAAGACCGGTTAGCTTGATAATATGAAAGCCAAATTCAGTTCTGACAGGCTCACTGACCTCTCCTTCCTTAAGCGCCATGACAGCTGACTCAAATACATCTCCCATCAAACCCTTTTCAAACTTACCCAGGTCGCCGCCTTTTTCTGCAGAATCCTTATCCATCGAGTTTGATTTCGCTATATTTGCAAAATCTTTTCCGTTTTTTATTTCCTTGTACAGGTATTCCGCCTTACTGCGTGCATTTTCTACCGTCTTGTCATCCTGACCTTCGGGTGTAATCAGAATGTGAGCAATTTTTCTTTCACCTTTCGTTACAAATGCAGCTTCATTGCTATCATAATAGTGTTTTAATTCTTCTTCTGTTACTTCAACTCCCTTGGCAAGTTCAGACAGTTGGAGCTGAACATATTCAGCCTTAACCTGCTCTTCCTGCATAAATTCAGCGCCGTTTTTATTGTAATAATATTCAATATCTTCATTCGAAGGATTGGTATTGATGTCAGATTTTTTCATTGCCACAACATAGCCGATATCACGCTTCTGATTTATCAGTTTCAGCGTGTTTTCAATATCATATTCAGTTACACCCTGTGTTTCTGCAATGCCTGAACGATGTTGATTGATCAACATGTCCTGATGCACGAGATATTCAAATGAACTCGGTGTTAACCCTTCATTACGTAAAGTAATCTCATACATGGTCTTGTCAAACTTTCCGCCGCTTTGAAAAGCACGTTGAGTCTGGATGGCGCTGGCTATCTGCATTACACCAACACGATAGTGGTTGTCTTTTGCATCCTGTGTGGCAAGTTTGTTATTAATTAATTGATCGAGAACTGATTTCTTGACTTCGGTATCATTGAACAGTTTGGGGTCATAGTTTTTCCCCAGCATTTGTTCCATGCGAAAACGTTGTTGCTGATAGGCGCGTGCAAACTCGTTACGTGAAATTTCTTCACCGTTAACAGAAGCAATACCTGTTTGTGGGCCTACATCGAGATAATTCTGAATACCTGTCAGTGCAAATGGAATACCAATAAAAATAACAATAATAATTGCTACTACACCTTTGGCGTTTTCCCTGATGATATGTAACATGATCTATCTCTTGCCTCCGTACGTAACCTGAAAATAAAAAAAGGCGCACCCTGATTACAAGGAGCGCCTTTGTGTTGGCGGAGCGGACGGGGCTCGAACCCGCGACCCCCGGCGTGACAGGCCGGTATTCTAACCAACTGAACTACCGCTCCATTTAACTGGTGGGTGCTGCAGGGATCGAACCTGCGACCCTCGCCTTGTAAGGGCGATGCTCTCCCAGCTGAGCTAAGCACCCGGTACGTGTACCAGAAAGCGCGCTAGTGTAAGGTATCCGGGGCCGGTTTTCCAGCATTAAGTTAAGCTGATTTCTGATTTAAGCTCCAGATTTCAGGCTGTTAGAAATAAAAAACCCCGAATTCCGGTATCGCCGGAAACACGGGGTTTTTTCGTGGATATGTAACGCCCTAGTGGGTGTGAACACCACGGCCCTTACGTGGGCCTTTTCCGCTGGAGTCAGTAATGGGATCTGCTGGCTTAACGCCGGTAACATCGCCCTGACGTGGCGCTGGCATGTGCTGAAGGGCAAGCTCAAGCGCCTGATCAATCCATTTTACTGGATGGATATCAAGCTCTTGCTGGATATTCTTTGGAATATCAGCCAAATCCTTCTTGTTTTCCTCAGGAATAAGCACTGTTTTGATTCCACCTCGGTGCGCTGCCAGTAATTTCTCTTTCAGACCACCAATCGGGAGTACTTCCCCACGCAGGGTAATTTCACCTGTCATGGCAACATCCGAGCGAACCGGGATACCCGTCAAGGCAGATACCAGAGCAGTACACATACCGACACCGGCACTGGGGCCGTCCTTCGGTGTTGCACCTTCAGGTACGTGAATATGCATATCAAATTTTTCATAGAAATCACGATCAATACCTAGCATATCGGCTCGGCTTCTTACCAGCGTGGTTGCCGCCTGAATTGATTCCTGCATCACATCACCCAGTTTACCTGTATAAAGTGCCTTGCCCTTACCGGGTACAACAGAAGCTTCAATAGTGAGCAACTCACCGCCAACTTCAGTCCATGCCAGACCGGTAACCTGACCAACCTGATCCTGTTCTTCAGCCAGACCATAACGGAAGCGTTTTACGCCCAGATATTTTTCAACATTACGCGAAGAAACTGTGATCTTCTTGCTCTTCTTCTCAAGCAGGATTTCCTTTACTACCTTACGGCAAATTTTTGAAATCTCACGCTCTAGATTACGAACGCCGGCTTCACGTGTGTAAAAACGAATTACATCACGGACGGCTGAGTCACTGATTGAAATTTCAGTATCCTTCAAACCGTTATTTTTGATCTGTTTGGGGATCAAATAACGGCTTGCTATATTAATCTTTTCATCTTCGGTATAACCGGGAATACGAATTACTTCCATACGATCAAGAAGCGGTCCTGGTATATCCATGGTATTGGCAGTTGCCACAAACATGACATCTGACAAATCATAATCCACTTCCAGATAGTGATCGTTAAATGTGTGGTTCTGTTCCGGATCCAGTACTTCAAGCATGGCTGAAGAAGGATCGCCACGGAAATCCATGGACATCTTGTCAACTTCATCAAGCAGGAACAATGGATTACGTGTACCCACCTTGCTCATGTTCTGGATTATCTTGCCGGGCATGGAACCGATATAGGTACGACGATGACCTCTAATCTCGGCTTCATCACGCACACCACCCAGCGCCATACGACTGAATCTACGATTTGTTGCACGCGCAATAGAACGACCAAGTGAGGTTTTACCAACACCGGGGGGCCCTACCAGACATAAGACAGGGCCTTTTTGTTTTGCAACGCGTTGCTGTACTGCCAGATACTCAAGTATGCGTTCCTTGACCTTCTCCAGTCCGTAATGATCTGCTTCCAGAATTTCTTCTGCATTTTTCAGATCTTTTGAAATCTTGGAACGTTTTTTCCAGGGTACATTTACAAGCGTGTCAATGTAATTTCTGACAACAGAAGCTTCTGCTGACATGGGTGACATCATCTTGAGTTTGTTTAGCTCTGCTGTCGCCTTGGTCTTGGCTTCTTTCGGCATGCCCGCCTTTTCAATTTTCTTTGTCAGATCTTCAACTTCATTCGGCGCATCTTCCATGTCGCCCAGTTCTTTTTGAATCGCCTTCATCTGCTCATTCAGATAATACTCGCGCTGGCTCTTTTCCATTTGACGTTTTACACGACCACGAATACGGCGCTCAACCTGAAGCAAATCAATTTCAGCTTCCATGATACCCATCAGGTGTTCAAGACGCGCCTGAATGTTTTCAATCTCGAGTACTTTCTGCTTTTCATCAATCTTGAGAGACATGTGCGCTGCAATGGTATCCGCCAGACGACCCGGATCTTCAATGCCTGTTAATGAAGACAGGATTTCCGGTGGTACCTTTTTATTCATTTTGACGTATTGTTCAAACTGCGATATGACAGAACGCATCAACACTTCTGCTTCGCGTTCGTCAATGGTTTCAGACTCCAGAGTTTCAATCTGGGCTTTATAGAAATCATCTTCTGCATTCATGAAGTGAAGAATGCGTGCGCGGGTACTGCCTTCGACCAGCACCTTGACGGTACCATCGGGCAATTTCAGTAATTGTAAAATGTTCGATAGTGTTCCAACGCGATGGATATCATCCGGTTGCGGATCATCTACATTGGCACTTTTTTGGGAGACCAGAAGAATCTGCTTGTCATTTTCTTCCATTG
>JAOUJV010000111.1 GCA_029882995.1 Gammaproteobacteria bacterium
CAGCTATCAGTGCAATATTCTTTAATTTCATTTTTTTCTCCTAAGCCTCGTTTGGTGTTTTTGCTTTAATACTTAATGCGTGGATCTCGCTTTTCATCCCGTCACCGATGGCTTCATAAACCATACGATGGCGCTGAATCAGGCTTTTGCCATCAAAACCTTCAGCTACGACAGTTACGGTAAAATGTCCGCCTCCCTTGGCAGAGGCATGTCCTGCATGCTTGTGACTGTCATCAATGATATCAATACTAACTGGACTCAATGAGTGTTTCAGTCTTTCCTTGATCATGTTAATACGTTCTTCATTGTTCATCATTAAGGGAGTACCTTCTTGAAAGGTTTAACAGTTATTTTTTCATAAACACCGGCAGAGACATAAGGATCAGCCTCGGCCCATGCTTGTGCTTCTTCCTGTGAAGGAAACTCCGCAACAATCAGACTGCCGGTAAAACCGGCAGTTCCCGGGTCATTACTGTCTATAGCAGGGTGGGGGCCGGCCAGAATCAAACGACCCTGACTTTTTAGATCCTGCAAGCGTTCAATATGTTTGTCGCGGACTGACAGTCTCTTTTCAAGACTGTTATCCACGTCCTGACTGATAAAGGCGTAGAGCATGAGTTATTCCTGACTTTCTTCTTGCTGAATATGTTTGGAAAGAAAAATGGCCTGCAGAATGACAAAGGCAAACGTCAATCCCATCATACCGAATAATTTAAAATTGACCCATGTGTCGGTGTCATAGTAGTAAACAACATAAAGATTAATCACACCCATGGCGACAAAGAACAATACCCAGCTCATATTAAGGCGTGTCCATAACGGGATTGCCAGTGTTATATTTTTTGACATCATGCGTTCAACAATGGTTTTTTCGCCAATCCAGTGACTGCCCAGAAAGACCATAGCGAACAACCAGTTCACAATAGTGGGTTTCCATTTAATGAACATTTCATCATGCAGGAAAATAGTCAGGCCGCCGAATACTGTCAGCAAAACCAGAGTGATCAGATGCATATTTTCAAAACGACGGTGTTTCCACCAGTAATAACCTACCTGTACAAAACTGGCGGCAATCGCAACACCGGTAGCGACATAAATATCATGCGTCTTGTAGGCGATGAAAAAGAGTAATATCGGGAAAAAATCGTAAAGAAACTTCATTTTAAACAACGGTCCTGTCGGTTATAAACGGATTAAGGGTGCTCCACCAATCTATGTCAGGGTAAGCATTTGTTATACCGGACATTCTATCACGGGAAATAGCGTTAGTTGAGGATTTATCCCTTCAATAACAGGTATAATGGCGTTTGACTCAATATCGCAAAAATAGTTGCAAGACATGACCTTACATTACGATTTGCACTCCCATTCAACCGCTTCCGATGGCACATTGACGCCCTCAGAGCTGGTCGCGCATGCGGTCAAATCAGGTGTGAATGTGCTGGCATTGACCGATCACGACACGACCAAAGGCATAGAGGAAGCCAGTCTGGCGGCCAGCCAAACCATGCTGACCCTGATTTCAGGTGTCGAGATTTCAGTTACCTGGAACAATCGAACACTGCATATTGTGGGTCTGAATATGGATATTAATAGCCCGGAACTGCAAGCCGGTCTTGCCACTGTGCTGGAGTTTCGTAACTGGCGTGCACACGAAATAAGTCGCCGTCTGGCCAAACGTGGTATCAACGATGCCTATGAAGGTGCATTGAAATATACAAATGGTGATGTTATTTCGCGAACACACTACGCCCGTTTTCTGGTGGAACAGGGTTACTGCAAGGACGTCCGCGAAGTATTTAAAAAATATCTGGTCACAGGCAAACCCGGTCATGTTGCCGGTGAATGGGCAACACTCGAAAATGCAGTGGGCTGGATTATACGTGCAGGTGGACAGGCAGTGATTGCACATCCTGCACGTTACAAACTCACGGCAACCAAAATGCGCAAGTTATTAGGTGAGTTCATTGAATGTGGTGGTGTCGGTATCGAGGTTATTTCCGGTAGTCACAGCCGCGATGAATATTATACGATGGCCAACTTTGCACGATTACATGAACTGTATGCCTCGGCCGGTTCTGATTACCATGGTCCTATTAACCCATGGATTGAACTTGGTCGTATTCCTGCATTACCCGATGGTTGTAAACCAATTTGGGAACTGTGGGATGAAAATCAGGAAACACAAAACATAAGTCAGGTTCTGGAGTGAAACACGGTTTTTGATTATGTCCAGTTTTTTTCAAATTCATGCTGACAACCCGCAGGCGCGATTAATCAATCAGGTCGTCGACGTGTTGAACAAGGGTGGTGTCATTATTTACCCGACGGATTCCTGTTATGCGCTCGGTTGTCATATTGGTGATAAAAAAGCGATGGAACGTATTCGAAATATTCGTCGCATATCTGACAAACATAAATTCACACTTGTGTGTCGTGATCTGGCCGAGATTGCCACTTATGCGCAAGTGGACAACAGTGCCTATCGCCTTATTAAAGCCAACACACCGGGCCCCTATACATTTATTCTCAATGCGACCCGTGAAGTGCCACGCCGGTTGCTACACCCAAAACGCAAAACCATTGGCTTGCGTGTACCCGATAACAAAATTGCACAGGCACTGCTAACTGCGCTGGGTGAACCTATCATGAGTTCTACATTGCTATTGCCCGGTGATGAATACCCAATCATTGATCCTTATGAAATACGTGACCAACTTGAACACGCTGTTGACCTGATTATTGACGGTGGCTATTGTGATCTGGAGCCTACTACAGTGGTACATATGGAAGATGACGTGCCATTCGTAACAAGAATAGGCAAGGGCAGTGTTGAAGCATTGGGGCTGGAATAATTTCACTCTTAATAAACTACTTTAACTTCGTAAATCAACGTTTCTCGCTACTTGAATAAACAGTTATAATCGCCTGATGCACGGACTAAATCTTGTACAGACGCTGGCGATTGCCGCTCTGCCAATCCTTTTTGCCATTACTCTTCATGAAGTTGCGCATGGTTTTGTTGCCTGGCGCTTGGGTGATCCGACAGCGAAGATGCTGGGTCGTCTGACAATCAACCCGATTAAGCACATCGATCCGATAGGCACCATTGTTGTGCCGGTGCTTCTGCTCATAATGGGGGGATTCATGTTTGGTTGGGCAAAACCGGTGCCGGTGACACCACAAAACCTGAGATCACCCAAGCGTGATATGGCGATTGTTGCGATTGCCGGCCCTGCTTCAAATTTATTAATGGCGCTTTTCTGGGCATTGGTTGCCAAACTGGCGCTGGTTATGGGACCTAGTCTAGGTAGCATTGCGCATCCATTGATGCTCATGGGTAAGTTGGGCATTCTGTTTAACCTGCTACTGATGACACTGAATCTATTGCCATTGCCGCCACTCGATGGAGGGCGTGTTCTAACAGGATTATTGCCAGGACCACTGGCATGGAAGTTCAGTCGCATTGAACCTTACGGGATCATGATTTTACTGGGTATAATCATTCTTTCTCAGGGTTTCGGGATCAATATTCTGGGTTCGACTTTGGGACCTGCGGTCACCTTTTTTGAAACCATGTTGTACGCACTTTTCAGACTTTAGGGGGATATTTTGAGTTCGGTACCATTACAACACCAGCGAGTCTTGTCCGGCATGCGGCCGACCGGCCAGTTACATTTGGGGCATTACCACGGTGTACTCAAAAACTGGGAGAAGCTACAGCACGAATATGAGTGCTTTTTCTTTGTTGCCGACTGGCATGCGTTGACCACGCATTATGATGATCCTTCAATTATTCAAGGCAGTGTTTGGGATATGGTAGTTGACTGGCTGGCGGTGGGTATTAATCCCGGTGCGGCCAGATTATTTATCCAGTCTCAGGTACCGGAGCATGCGGAACTGCATACGTTGTTATCCATGATTACGCCATTGGGGTGGCTGGAGCGTGTACCGAGTTTCAAGGATCAGCAGGAAAAACTGAAAGAAAAAGATCTCGCCACCTATGGTTTCCTTGGATATCCGTTATTACAAAGTGCAGACATCCTGATTTATAAAGCCGGTATGGTGCCGGTGGGTGAAGATCAGGTCGCCCATGTCGAACTGACGCGTGAAGTTGCACGTCGTTTTAACCATCTTTATGGACGTGAGATTGGTTTTGAGGAGAAGGCGGAAGAAGCGGCCAAGAAAATGGGCAAGAAAAATGCCAAACTTTATCGTGATCTGCGCAAGCGTTATCAGGAGCAAGGAGATGATGAGGCACTGGCAACAGCACGTGCCTTGCTCGATGATCAGCAAAATATTACCCGCGGTGATCGTGAACGCCTGTTTGGTTATCTGGAAGGCGGCGGCAAAGTGATCCTGCCCGAACCTCAATCTTTATTGACCCCGGCCTCGAAAATGCCCGGCCTCGATGGTCAAAAAATGTCCAAATCCTATAACAACACGATTTCACTGCGTGAAGACGCGGAATCCGTGGACAAGAAATTGCGTACCATGCCTACCGATCCGGCACGGGCAAGACGTACTGACCCCGGTGACCCGGCAAAATGCCCGGTTTGGGAGTTTCATCAGATTTATTCCAGTGAAGATACGCAAAAATGGGTACAGGAAGGCTGTAAAAGTGCCGGAATTGGCTGTCTGGACTGCAAAGGACCGATTATTGAAGCGGTTTTGGCAGAATTGGCGCCTATTCGGGAAAGGGCGGTGGAATTTATTGAAAATCCCCAGCTGGTTCGTAGTATCATTACTGAAGGAAATGAGAAGGCAAGAACCGTAGCACGCGAAACCCTTGAAGAGGTGCGTCAGGTGATGGGGCTAAATTATAAATGATTGAGACTGAAAAGCGGGTCATCGAAGAACTAGAAGAAGGGGAGAACCCTCAAGTTGAAACTCAACAGGAAATTCTCCAGCAAGATTCTCAAGGAAACTCGAGGCCTGAACAGGTCGAAATGCCGTTTGCTGTTGTGCAGGGAACGGCAATGACAGAGATCCCGCACGACCTTTATATTCCACCCGATGCATTGGAAGTTTTTCTCGATGCATTCGAAGGTCCTCTCGATCTTTTACTTTATCTTATCAAGCGCCAGAACCTTGATATTCTGGACATCCCGATTGCCAATATCACGGCACAGTACATGCAATACATCGATTTGATGAAAGACATGCGCTTCGAGCTGGCGGCAGAATATCTGGTGATGGCCGCGATGCTGGCAGAAATCAAATCACGCATGTTGTTACCGCGTGTGGAGGAAGATGCCGAAAACGAAGATGACCCGCGTGCTGAATTAATTCGTCGTTTACAGGAATACGAACGTTTCAAGAAGGCAGCAATCGAGCTGGATGATTTGCCCAGAATGGGTCGTGACTTTTTACCCACTCAGGCGGATGTTGAAGACAAGAAAACAACCAAATTGCCACCGGATGTTGATATCAAGGAATTGATTTTTGCATTTCAGGAAGTCATGAAACGTGCAGAAATGTTTACCCATCATCATATCCAGATGGAGCCATTGTCGGTGCGTGAACGTATGTCAGATATTCTGGCTAGTATGCAAACCGGCAAGTTTGTTGATTTCAGGGATTTGTTTGATGTGAAGGAAGGCAAGCTCGGTGTAGTTGTGACCTTCCTTGCCATCCTTGAGCTGGTTAAGGAATCATTACTGGAACTGGTACAGGCCGAGCCATTTGCAGATATTCATGTACGTCCTGCTACCGCAACAGAACAGTTGCCTGAAGAAGAACAAGAATAAAACCTGCGCAGACGGGGAGAGACAGAATGAAAGAAGAACAGTTAAAAAATATTATTGAAGGCGCCTTGTTGGCAGTCGGTCAGGCGTTGACCATTGATCGCATTATTTCCATGTTTCCGGAAGATGAAAAACCCAGTCGTCAGAAAGTAAAAGAAGCACTGCAGGCACTGGAAAAGGATTGTGAGAATCGCGGTATTGAACTGAAACAGGTAGCCAGCGGTTATCGTTTACAGGTCAGGAGTCAATATACGGAGTGGGTACATCGATTATGGGATGAAAAACCATCACGTTATTCACGCGCCTCGATGGAAACACTGGCACTAGTTGCCTATCGTCAACCGATTACTCGCAGTGAAATCGAGGAAGTACGTGGTGTGGCAGTCAGCTCCAACATTATAAAAACTTTGCTTGAACGTGAATGGATCCGTTGTGTTGGTCATCGCGATGTACCGGGGAAACCGGCCATGTACGGTACAACAAAACAATTCCTTGATTACTTTAATCTGAAGTCACTGGATGAACTGCCAACACTTTCCGAGCTGAAAGATCTGGATAGTATCGGTGGACAGCTCGAACTGGAAATTAGTGATGAAGACAAGGAACTGCTCGCAAGTCAGGGTCAGATTGCCGAAATAGAAACGGATGAAGACATCATGGACATGGATGAAGAAGATTATGATGACGATGACGATGACGATGACGATGAAGATTATGATGACGATGAAGAGGATGATGACGCAGAATATGATATGAGTGAAGAAGAGGAAGAAGAAGTGCTTCACACTGCAGAAGTTGTGCCTTTTACCGGGAAATAATGCCATGCATCCCCGGACGTCTTGAATGTCTGAAAAACTCCAGAAAGTCCTTGCCAATGCCGGTTATGGTTCACG
>JAOUJV010000112.1 GCA_029882995.1 Gammaproteobacteria bacterium
CAGAAATTATTTTCTTTGTTTTTCCTGCTGCCCAACGAATCAAATTGCCTGGGATAAGATATCTGGATATAAGATTTATATCTGAGCCACGCGCAGTAATGACTACAGGTTTCTTTGTCAGTTTTCCGATAATAACTGAAGCAACACCATCAGGATAAAAATAATGTGCATCAATTACATCAAAATTATACCCTGATTTTAACAGGCCAGAGATTTGCCTGTATGTAAATAATGCCATAATAAACGGCGCGATAGACATGCCTATAAAAGGTATATTAGGAAATCTTGGATACAGGATATCGATTCCATATCTTGTATCCTGCTCAGGAATTTTTTTGTATTCTGCATATCTGGATGAAAACAAGGCTGCCAAAGGAAACCACGGGACCGGACTCACGACAATAGATCGGATTTTTCCGGAATTCACAAGATGCCGCAGGCGCTGTTCTACAAAAATACCGTGTCTGGGATTAGTCTTGTTTGGATATAGTGAACTGTACGTCAGTATATTTATATTTTCTGACATATTAAAAATCTTTTTCATACAGTTGGCCTGGAATCGTACCTGATATTATTTTTCTTATCGCATTTATCTCATCACTTTCCAGTTTTGACTTCCATTTTTCTGATGATTTTACGGGATCCTTGTATACGCTATAGTATGCATCACTCTGTTTTGAGGTGCTGTTACTCAGGAACTTTTCTGTCTGCTCATTCCATTCAAGCCCTGTGAATTCAAACATTTTTTTTGTTACATCAACCGGCTTCTTGCATAAATCCTCATACTTTAAGACAAACACTCTTTCGCTTTCTGTATTACTCATTGCATGCTCATTTATCAGCACCCATCTCCAGGAAAGCCTCTCGATAGCTTGCATATTTTCAAGTTTTTCTATGCTAAGCCCGTATTTCTTCGATATGGGGCTCTTTAGTAATTCATCAAAAAAAGCATAGTCCTCACTGGTAGCCGTATTACAAACAAATTTCCCACCTGATTCACCACTCAATACTGAGGAAATATAACCACATGGATGCCTGATAATATGAATTGCTTTTATTCTTTTATTACATTTAAGAATTACACCCAGACGACCAAGCGATTCTATCGATTTCCATGCCATACTCATTAATTTTACTTTTCCCGGTGTAACCAATGAGATAACTGGAAGTTTTACTTTAGAAAACAGCCTTGACAGGAGCATTGACAATAAGACGTTTATTCTGAAGAAACCATATCTAATAGAACCAACTGTTTTTTTACTGAAAACAGGTAGTTTTGCAACAACAGGTTGTAGTGATATCGTATCAAGCCCTTCTATATAGTCAGTTATATCACGGCAATATTTTTCATATTCATCACTATTGCTAATAACAGGTATAGCAACCATCCTTTTCCACGAATCCGGTTCATGTCTGTATATTACACTGGGGTGACTATCAAATATCTTGCCTATCCAGGTTGTACCAGAACGAGGCATTCCAAATAACAGAATTAATTGTCTATCCATTATTATGGTGCTTGATTGCATTTGAGTAGACTGATTTATAGTTTTCAACGCTTTTTTCCCAGTTACGCTGTAGCTCTACATATTTACGCCCAGACTGCTGAATATTACCCCAGCTATCCCGACTGGATATTAATTTTAATACTTCCGTAGAAAGCGCATGAATATCATCTGCTTTAAATAAAATACCGTTTACTCCTGAATCAATAAGCTCCTTGTGTCCGCCAACATCTGAGGCGAGTACCATACTGCATTGTGCCATTGCTTCCAGTGGTTTTAATGGAGTAACCAGCTCTGTTAATCTCATCGACAATCTTGGGTAAATAAACATATCCACAAGATCATAATATTTCTTAACATCTTCATGAGGCACTCTCCCGGTAAAAATAACATTTTTATCAATACCGAGTTCCTGTGCCAGCTGTTTTAGTAATCTTTCCTGCGGCCCTCCCCCAACCAACAGTACTATGGTATCTGGAGCAGATTTCAGTATTTCAGGCAGTGCTCTTAATAATATTACCAAACCTTCATAAGCATAAAAGGAGCCTATAAAACCAAGCACTGTTTTACCTGATAGATCCAGCTCGTCCTGCAAGTGTTTATCTATATCCCTTGTGCAACTAAAGGCATCAGGATTTACGGCATTTGGTATTACAGTTACTTTCTCTGATAGTATATTTCTGTTGATAATATCGTTTCTTAATCCATTACAAATTGTTGTAACGGCATCGGCAGATTTAAGAACATGTGTCTCAAGATAACGCGTTAATCGATAGCGCCATCCCCATTCACTGCTCGTCCCGTGGTCAACTGCTGCATCTTCCCAAAAGGCCCTGACCTCGTAAACAAGTGGAAGATTAAATTTTTTCGCACATGCATGCGCCGCCAGACCATTAATAGCTGGAGAATGGGCGTGAAGAATATCTGGTTTTATGTCTTCTATTACCTGTTCAAGTCGAACCTTGAGATCCTGAATAATGGCCCATTGACTGATGACAGGTAATTTTGCATACCATTTTCCTGATGAAGGCGTTCTGAAAAAATGATATTCACCCACCTGTTCTTCCAGGCCTTTGTAATTAGCCGCAAAACCATGCTTTGGGCTGGTTACGTGAAATGTTTCCCAACCCATCTTTCTCTGCTGTTCCAATATAGCACGGGTTCGAAATGTATAACCGCTATGCAGTGGAATTGAGTGATCAAGTATATGCAGAATACGCATTATTTACCCTGTCCTCATTGCCTTTCGCTGATAAGCCTCAAACATGAGCAAGGACCAGATTGTTGCGCTAAAGTCACTAACACCGGCCTGATGCCGGTTAACAATATTTTCAAGTGCACGCTGATCAAATATTCCGGTTTCTCTTATTACAGAACCCAGAAGTGCTTCCCTGACCCTTTCCTTTAACGGCCCTCTAAACCAATGGGCTAATGGCACAGCAAAACCCATTTTTTGGCGATACAAAATGTCATTGGGCAATGATGATTCAAGCGATTTTTTGAAAATGTATTTTCCTTCCTGTCCTTTTAATTTGAGATTTGAAGGCAAGGTGGCCATCCACTCTACCAGCTTGTGATCAAGCAAGGGGACTCTAACTTCAAGCGAATGAGCCATACTTGCACGATCAACTTTTGTCAGAATGTCTCCCGGCAAATAGGTTTTCAGATCAAGATACTGGATCATTGACAATGGATCTCTGGTTTTTGCACGAGATGCATGCTCACGAAATACCTCTATCGCTGAGTAACCAGACAATGATTGTCTGAAATCTGAAGAGTACAATTGCTTCTTCAAGTCTGTGTGCATTATAGATACACTGTGCATATAGGCTGACAAACTATCTCTGGCAATTGCCTGAAGTGTTGTCTTTGCTCTGAAAACCTGAGGTGCCCAATCAATTTTCGGATAAATACTTCCAGCCAACCCAAAAACAGAACTACGCAACCACTGAGGTAAAAGACCTCGAATCTTTTCTTCATTCATATGCCATCGATAACGTCGATACCCTGCGAGATTTTCGTCTCCTCCATCGCCGGAAAGTGCCACCGTGACATGTTTTCTTGCAAGCTCACAAACACGATATGTGGGCATCGCTGAGCTATCGGCATAAGGCTCATCATAAATATCTGCCAGCTTGTCAATCAAATCAAAATCATCCGGTTCAACCTGCTCTACGTGATGATTGGTATGAAACCGGTCAGAAACCTGTTTGGCGAATTCAGACTCATTAAACTCCGGATTACCGAATGAAATAGAACATGTATTTACCGGTTCTCCTTTAAGCAAGTCTGCCATAACACCAACTACAGCACTTGAATCTACACCGCCGGAAAGAAATGCACCAAGAGGTACATCAGCTACCATCCTGATTTCAACTGCTTCCCTGAATCTTTCAACAAGCTCTTCAATAGCCTGCTTTTCATTAATTTCCTGTTCTGCCTCAAAAGAAACATCCCAGTAACATCTTGGGATAAGCTGATTTTGACCTTGCTTGACTGTTAATGTGTATCCAGGAGGCAGCTTGAAGGCATTGCTTAAAATGGTTTTGGGTTCAGGTATATAACCAAATGCAAAATAGTCTTCAACCGCATATGGGTTAATACTTCCATTTAACTCTGGATGAACCATTAATGCCTTGAGTTCAGATGAAAATACAAACTGCCCATCGGACAATAATGCGTAGTAAAGTGGTTTTATACCAAGACGGTCGCGTGCAAGAAATAATGTCTGTTTATTCCGATCCCAAATACAAAATGCAAACATGCCCCTGAATCTTTCCACACATGAAGGGCCCCATTCTTCCCATGCATGTACAATGACTTCAGTATCACAATGTGTACGAAACACATGCCCTTTGGCCAGTAGCTCTTTTGTCAGCTCCTTAAAATTATATATTTCACCATTATAAACAACGACAACTGACTCATCTTCATTATATAAAGGTTGCTTCCCACTTGATAAATCAATAATAGACAGACGACGATGCCCAAGGCCAACACCAGGCTCTACGTGTATTCCACCTTCATCTGGCCCACGATGAAACTGGGATTCATTCATGCGCTCAAGAATAACCCTGTCAATTTCTCTACGTGATCTGGTGTCAAATATTCCTACAATTCCACACATTATCTTTTATCATCTCTGGAGTTTAAAAGGTCATCATAGACCTTCATATATTTATTGGTCATCACTGCCATTGTAAAGTTTTTTTCTATCTGTTTTCTTGCCGATATCCCATGGTTTTTCATTGATTCCTTATTTTCAATATATTCCAATAATTTTTCCTTAATCGCTTCCGGACTTGAGGCTGGCACAAGACAACCATTTTCACCATTGATAACGAGCTCCGGATTTCCACCAACATTTGTTGCTATTACAGGCAGTCCTGAAGCCATCGCCTCAAGAATAGTATTTGATATACCCTCTGCCAATGAGGGTAGTACAAATATATCCAGTGATTGCATTATTCTTGCAATGTCATTTCTTACCCCTGGAGTCCATGCAAGATACTCTACACCATTTTTTCGCAATATTTGCCTTGCCTCATCAAGCAAAGGACCATCACCTATCAGAATTAATCTTATTGTGTTTTCGTATTCCGGATTTTCATTTTTTAGTAAAATAAATGCCCTGACAAGATTCAACTGATCCTTTACTGTTTGCATCCTTCCAACGGTACCAATTACAACAGCATCCTCCGGACAGGGGAATTCCTGAATTTTCACCCTCTGTGTTGCAGGAAAAAACCTGTTTGAATCTACTCCATTATATATCTGAACAACCTTGTCTTGTTTAACACCAATATTTCTTACCAGCCAACCTGCAAGATCACGGGATACTGATATGTAGGTATTAATAAAAAGATCACAAAATTTTCTCAACATTGCATACTTCAGGCGCTTACCATCAATATCATATATATCCCTGCCATGCTCTCCATGCACCCTGAATGGTACTCCTGACAAGGCTCCAACCAAGGCTCCCTCCAGTGTTGGCAGGTTTCTTGTATGCAAAATGGCAGGTTTTAATTTTCTGAACAATCTGAATAATTTAAAGTAGACACTTATGTCATTCCCTTCTTTCTTTTCAAGCGCATAAATTCCTACGTTATTGACTTTTATTCTCTTATAAAAATCAGTAAAATATGTCATGCAAATAATTACATGATTGTATTTCCCTTCCGGCATATTATTAATCAGATTTACAATCCCGTTTTCCATTCCACCAACATCCAGCCTGTACACAAGATGAACTATGAGTGGTTCTGATTGAATGTTATCTAAAGACAGCTCATTTCCATGCCCGGTATTAATATACTTCATTTAACCAGCCTTCCAACCAAGCTGCTTTTATTGCCTCTTGTTGATTCAAGTGAGTTTTTAATTTCAGGCAATAGTATTTCAGAAAAATGATTTAATATTTCCCTGGCCTTGTTGTTATCGTCAATGTAATTTGTTGAAATTATTATGGCAGCAGATTCCGGCCCGGGGCCAAACAATAATGACTGCGCATGTATTAATTTACCTATATATGGATTTACAACCAGCCTTCCCCCAATCCAGTAGGATGACCAGATATATAATTTTTGATTATTTGATTTAAGTATGGTTTGGCTAACTGATGTTTCCTCATTAAGTATGTTTACTGTTATATTTTCTTCAGATATCTTTCTCCATATTTTATCTTTCTCTTTGACCAGAACATTTTGTGAACTTATCAATTCAGAACCCTTTTTCTGACCTGAATAATATTCTATGTGAACAGTTACATTATCTTTTCCATTTGTATATGTAGCATTAACCCTGCTATTGGCCCCTCTGAAAGCAGGTTCCCATGTTGATAAAGACATGTCTGTCTTTTTCCATACATCCACAACATCAGGCAAAACAATATCCTGATTAGCATCATTATTATTTAATATCTCTGTCTGATATTTTAACCATGGGCCTGCAAGAATCACACAGATCAGCACGATAATTGCCAATATCAACTTTATACTATCTTTGCTTCCATTCGCTATAGATACATGAACGCTGGTTTTGCTCTCTTCCGCTATATCTTCTCGCCAAAATGTACCAATATAAAACA